>JADZBA010000360.1 GCA_020852355.1 Alphaproteobacteria bacterium | reverse complement strand
CGGCGGCCCGTTCGTCACCCGGATCAGCGAGCACGGCGGCGATTTCGTGCCGCACCTCGATGCCTGCTTTCTCGCCGTCGACGACCAGGAGCGAATCGTCTTCACCGACGCCCTGGTCGGGGGATGGCGACCGGCCGAGCAGGCGTTCATCACCGCCATCATCATGCTGCGCGACCACCCGATGGGCACCGACTATGTCGCCCACGTGATGCACAAGAACGGCGCCGATCGAAACACTCATGAGGAGCTGGGCTTCTTCGACGGCTGGGGCACCGTCGTGGCGCAACTCGCGCGTCTGGTGGAGCGCCCGTCCTAGCGAAGAACCGGGAGCCCCGGCCGCAAAACGAAACTCCCCCAGGCGCTCAGTGCGCCTGGGGGAGTTGGCAGTGTGGAACTTCGCGCGAACGATGTTCGCCGCTCCGCTCCGAAATGGCTCCCCGGGCCGGACTCGAACCAGCGACCCAGCGGTTAACAGCCGCTTGCTCTACCAGCTGAGCTACCGGGGATCAGAGGGCCGGGCTTGTAGCAGACGAGTCCGGGCGTTGCAACGGCTGTCGCGCGCCCGTCACCGGTTCGCCGTCACGCGGACGATGCGGTCGTCGCCCGGGCGTGGACGGCCGCGGCCGTCGCGGTTGTTGGTGACGACATAGAGGGCGCCGTCCGGCCCGGCGACGGCGTCGCGCAGCCGGCCCAGCGGCAGCGTCGATCCCTCGCCGAACCAGCGCTCGACGGCTGTCGCGCGCCAGCCGTCCCCGGCCGGTGCGAGGCGGACGCGGACGAGGGCCTGGCTGCGCAGCGTCGCGACGAACAGATCGCCGCGCCAGAACGCCGCACCCGACGGCGGCGTCGTGACGTCCGGCCAGGCGACGACGGGATCGACGTAGCCGGCGAGGCCCGGTGCGCCGACGGTCCGCGGCCAGCCGTAGTTGCCGCTGCGCCGGATCAGGTTGATCTCGTCGTAGGCGCCGAAGCCGAACTCGCCCGACGGGCCGTGCTCGGAGGCGAAGAGCTGGCCGCTCTCGGGGTGGAAGGCGAGGCCCTGGACGTTGCGGTGGCCGAGCGACCAGACCGGCGAGCCCGGGAAGGGATTGTCGGCGGGGATGCCGCCATCGGCCGCGACGCGCAGGATCTTGCCACCCAGGTCGGCCGGGTCCTGCGCGCGCGGCGCGTCGTAGGTCTCGCCCGTGGCGACGTAGAGCATGCCGTCCGGCCCGAACGCGAGGCGTCCGCCGTTGTGGAACCGCGCGCCCGGCACGCCGCCCAGCACCACCCGGTCGAAGACCGCGCGGTCGCCCTCCAGGCGCAGCCGGATCACCCGGTTGCCGACCTGCCCGTGCTCGGTATGGGTGTGCATGGCGTAGAGCCAGGGCTCGCGCGGGAAGGCCGGATGCAGCGCCAGACCCATCAGTCCGCCTTCGCCGCCCTGCGTCGCTTCGATTCGGGCGACCGGCTCGGCCGCCAGACGGCCGTTCGCGACCAGGCGGATGCGCCCGGGCCGCTCGCTGACGAGCGCGCGTCCGTCGGGCAGGAAGACCAGCGACCACGGCGCCTCCAGCCCCTCGACCCAGGTCGCGGCCGCGATCCCCGGCGGGTCGGCGACGCGCAGGTCGTCGGCCGGCTGCGGGCGCGGGCCGCGGACCGGGTCGGCGCAGGCGCCCGTGGCGGCGACCGCCAGCGCCACGACGGGGACGAGGGCGAGACGGCGGCTCATCGGAACGGCTCTCCCGAAATCCAGCATGCGAGGCTGTAACGCAGGCCGGCGGTCACCGGTGTCACGCGGTGGAGCTGCCAGGAGGGGAAGGCGATCATGGCGCCGCGGGCACGGCGGGCTTGGCTCACCTGGTCGGACATGCGCAGCTCGAGGTCGCCGCCCTCGTAGTCCGCCGGGTCGGAGAGCTGGATGACCACGCTGAGCTTGCGCAGGATCGGCGGCCCGTCGCCGAGGTCCTGGTGCCAGCCGTAATGGTCGCCGCCGCCGCCGTAGCGGGCGAACTGCACCGCCTCGCCCATGCCGACGAGGGAGAAGCCGAAGAACTGCTGGTTGGCGGATCGGGCGATCCGCTCGATCCGGCGGTAGAGGAAGCGCGTCGCATCCTCGGGCGGCAGCCACGCGATGGTCGAGCGCCGGATGTCGGGATGGACGCCGTCTCCCGCCTCGCCTTCGAGCCCGCGGCGTTCCAGCGCCGCCTCGCCCAGCGCGATGACGCGCGCGCATTCCTCGCCGGTCAGCGCGTCGGCCATGATGACGTGGCTGCGGTAGTCGCGCTGCAGGGCGGAGAGGTCGAAGGCCCAGAGCAGCGGTCGGGACGGGCGGCGCTGGGGGTCGGGCGGGGGCATGGACGGTCACTCGCGGGGGGTTCGTGCGCGGACCGGAAGATACGCGATCGCGCCGCCCGCAACATGCGAAAGCCGGGAACGGGCGAAGCGGCGGCGGCGCGGGACGGCCGCCGTGGAGGCGCGGCCCGGAATCGAACCGGGATAAACGGATTTGCAGTCCGGTGCCTAGCCACTCGGCCACCGCGCCCCGGACGGCGGAACGTCGGTCGCCGAGGTCGCCCGGTGATATACGCGGCGGGTCCCGGGCGGTCAAGGAAGCGGGCGGGCCGAGCCGGCGGACATTGCCATCGCGGCAGTGCAGCAAGTATATAACGGGCAGATTCGAGACGGCGGCTTTGCGCGGACTCGGAGCACGGAAACAGCTCGTTCGGCGGCGATGGAATACGCAGCGGCACGCATGAACATGGTGGAGAGCCAGATCCGGCCGAACAAGGTCAGGGATCCGGCGGTGATCGCGGCCTTCCTCGAGGTGCCGCGCGAGCGTTTCGTGCCGCCGGCGCTGCAGGGTGTCGCCTATGTCGATGAGGACGTGCCGATCGGCGGCGGGCGCTATCTGGTCGAGCCGATGGTGCTCGCCCGGCTGCTGCAGTTCGCCGCACCGCAGCCGCACGAGCGGGCCCTGGAGATTGGGTCGGCGACCGGCTACGGCACCGCCCTGCTGGCCCGCATGGTGGCCGCGGTCGTCGGCATCGAGCGTGACTCCGAGCTGGCACGTCGCGCCAACGACAACCTCGCGGCACTCGGCATCGACAACGCCGCCGTCCTGGTCGGCGACTTCCTCGAAGGCTGCCCGGCGCAGGCGCCCTTCGACGTCATCGTCTACGGCGGCGCCGTCGGGACGGTGCCGGCGAAGGTCGAGAGCCAGCTCTCCGAGGGTGGCAGGCTGGTCGCCGTCGAGACCCTCGGCGGCGTCGGCCGCGCGGTGCTGCTGCGGCGCCAGGGCGGCGTGCTCTCGCGCCGCGTCGTCTTCGATGCCGCCACGCCGCTGCTGCCCGGTACCGAGGCGAAGCCGGAGTTCGTGTTCTGAGGCCGGCCGAGGCCGGCCTGCCGTGTTGTGATCAGGACGCCCGCTCGGCGGGCGCGGAGGGTGCGATGGCCGCGAAACGGACGATGAAGGGGACGATCGGCGTCGCCTGCCTGATGGCGGTGGCCGTCGGTGCGGGCGGACCGGCCGCCGCCCAGACGCTCGAGGAGTCGCTGGCGAACACCTATCTCACCAATCCGCAGCTCCAGGCGGAGCGGGCCCGGCTGCGCGCGACCGACGAGCAGGTGCCGCAGGCCTTGTCCGGCTGGCGCCCCCAGGTCACCGCGTCGGCCGGCTACGGCATCGCGCGTGAGCACACGACGGTGCCGGGCTTCCGCCAGACCGAACATCTCAACCCGCTCTCGGGCAGCGTCACCGTCAGCCAGCCGCTCTATCGCGGCGGGCGCACCGTCGCCAACACCGAGCGGGCGCTGTTCACCGTGCAGGCGCAGCGCGCCCAGGTCTTCGTCGTCGAGCAGCAGGTGCTGCAGGCGACGGCACAGGCCTACATGAACCTCTACCGCAACATGGCGGTGGTGCAGCTCAACGCCAACAACATCGAGGTCCTGAAGCGCCAGCTCGAGGCCGCCCAGGATCGCTTCCGGGTCGGCGAGGTGACGCGCACCGACGTTGCCCAGGCGGAATCGCGCCTGGCGCGCGCCGTCGCCGACAAGCGCGAGGCGGATGGCAACGTCGAGGCGGCCAAGGCCACGTTCGAGCGCATCGTCGGCCTGTCGCCGATCGACCTGTCCTTCCCCAAGCGGGTGCCCAAGACGCCGGCGACCCGCGACGACGCGACGCGTCTCGCCCAGGACAACAACCCGCAGATCGTCGCCGCGCGCTTCAACGAGCTGGCGGCGCGCAGCAATGTCCGTTCGGTCACCGGCGAGCTGCTGCCGACGGTCACGCTCGAAGGCTCGTTCTCCTACAACGACGAGCAGAGCAACAAGAACCAGAAGACCAATTTCGGCCAGGTGCTCGGCCGCGTGTCGGTGCCGCTGTACGAGGCCGGCTCGACCTATTCCCGGGTCCGCGAGGCGAAGCAGACGGCCGGCCAGCGCCGCATCGACATCGAGACGAACCGCCGCTCGATCGTCGAGCAGGCGAGCTCGAGCTGGGACACGCTCGTCTCGGCGCGCGCCCGCATCGAGGCGTTGCGCGAGAACATCCGGGCGGCCTCCATCGCGCTGGACGGCGTCCAGCAGGAGGCGGCGGTCGGATCGCGCACGGTCCTCGACATCCTCGACGCCGAGCAGGAGCTGTTCAACGCCCGCGTCAACCTGGTCAGCTCGCAGCGCGACGAGATCGTCGGCGTCTACACCCTGACCGCGGCGACCGGCCGGCTCACCGCCCGCCTGCTGGGCCTGGCCGTCGAGCTCTACGACATGGATGCCTACTACGAATCCGTGAAGGACAAGTGGCTGGGCCTCGGCGACCCGCTCGACTGAGCGCGGGATCGCCGGGCTTCCGGTCGCGGACGCAGGTAAGGAGGCCATGACCGAGCGGCGCAATCCGCCGGAGCCGTCGATGGAGGAGATCCTCGCCTCCATCCGGCGGATCATCTCCGACGACGGCCCGCGGCCGTCGCCGCTGCCGCTGCGCGACCCGGAGATCACGCCGCCGCCCGAATCCGAGGCCCCGCGGCCGGAACCGCCGCGGGCGGCGCGCGATGACGTGCTGGAGCTGACGCAGGTGGTGCAGGAGGATGGAGCGGTCGTGAGCATCATGCGGCCGGCGGCCGGTGCCGCCGAGGACGAGCGCCCGCTCTACCGGCCGCGCATCGTCGACGAGCCGTCGCGGCCGGCGGACGAGCCCTCGCTGGTGTCCTCGACGGTCGCGGCGGAGACCGCGGCGGCGCTGGCCGCCATCGCGCGCGCCGATCCGGCGGACGCGGGCGAGACCGGCGCGCTCGCCATGGGCAGCGGTCGGACCGTGGACGACCTCGTGCGCGACATGCTCCGCCCGCTGCTGAAGGAGTGGCTGGACGCACGGCTGCCCGGGTTGGTGGAGGCGGTGGTCCGCGACGAGATCGAGCGCATCGTACGCCGCTCCAACCTGCGCTGACTCCCCGCTATCTGCGCCCGCCATCTGCGGTTGACGACGGGCGTCCCCCATGGGATGGCGCCACCTCGCGACGAAGGACCATCTCGGATGATCGAGAAGACGTACCGCCCGGCCGAGGTCGAGGCGAAGCATTACCAGCGCTGGGAGCAGTCGGGCGCGTTCGCCGCCGACCCGACCTCCGCCAGGACGCCGTACACGATCATGATCCCGCCGCCGAACGTCACCGGCAGCCTGCACATGGGCCACGCGCTGACGTTCACCATCCAGGACATCCTGATCCGCTACCACCGGATGCAGGGTCGGGACGCGCTGTGGCAGCCGGGCACCGACCATGCCGGCATCGCCACCCAGATGGTGGTGGAGCGGCAGCTCGCCGAGCAGGGCATCGTGCTCGACCGGCCGGGCGTGGTCGCCGACGCCAACACGCGCACCGTCGGGCGCGAGGCGTTCATCGCCAAGGTCTGGGAATGGAAGGCGGAATCCGGCGGCACCATCACCCGCCAGCTCCGCCGCCTCGGCGCCTCGCTCGACTGGCCGCGCGAGCGCTTCACCATGGACGAGGGGCTGAGCGCCGCGGTGCGCAAGGTCTTCGTCGAGCTCTACCGCCAGGGGCTCATATACCGCGACAAGCGGCTGGTGAACTGGGATCCCAAGCTGCACACCGCGATCTCCGACCTGGAGGTCGAGCAGCGCGAGGTGAAGGGCCATCTCTGGCACTTCCGCTATCCCGTCAAGGGCATGGCCGACACCTTCGTGACCGTGGCGACGACGCGGCCGGAGACGATGCTGGGCGACACCGGCGTCGCCGTGCATCCCGAGGACGCGCGCTTCCGCGACCTCGTGGGCAAGCACGTCATGCTGCCGCTGGTCGGCCGCCGCATCCCGATCGTGGCCGACGAGTACGCCGACCCGGAGACGGGGACGGGGGCGGTCAAGATCACGCCCGCCCATGACTTCAACGACTTCGAGGTCGGCCGGCGGCACCATCTCCAGGCGATCAACATCTTCGATGCCGACGCGCGCCTCAACGACGCCGTGCCGGAGCCCTACCGCGGGCTCGACCGCTATGCCGCCCGCGACAAGGTGGTCGCCGACATGGACGCGCTCGGCCTGCTGGATAAGGTCGAGCCGCACGCCCATGCCGTTCCCCACGGCGACCGCTCGGGCGTCGCCATCGAGCCGTGGCTGACCGACCAGTGGTACGTCGATGCGGCGACGCTGGCGAAGCCGGCGATCGAGGCGGTGGAGAGCGGCCGCACCGTCTTCGTGCCGAAGCAGTGGGAGAGCACCTTCTTCGAGTGGATGCGCAACATCCAGCCCTGGTGCGTGTCGCGCCAGCTCTGGTGGGGCCATCAGGTGCCGGCCTGGTACGGGCCCGACGGCGCGGTCTTCGTCGAGCCGACCGAGGAGGAGGCGGTCGCCGCGGCGCGTGCCCACTACGGCAAGGACGTGGCGCTGCGCCGCGACGCCGACGTGCTCGACACCTGGTTCTCCTCGGCGCTGTGGCCGTTCTCGACGCTCGGGTGGCCGGCGGCGACGCCGGAGCTGGCGCGCTACTATCCGACCGACGTCCTGGTGACCGGCCTCGACATCATCTTCTTCTGGGTCGCCCGGATGATGATGATGGGCATGCGCTTCATGGGCGACGTGCCGTTCCGCACGGTCTACATCCATGCCCTGATCCGCGATGCGCGCGGCCAGAAGATGTCGAAGTCGAAGGGCAACGTCATCGATCCGCTCGACCTGATCGACCGGTTCGGCAGCGACGCGCTGCGCTTCACGCTGGCGGCGCTGGCCGCCCCCGGCCGCGACATCAAGCTGGCCGAGAGCCGGGTCGAAGGCTACCGCAACTTCGCGACCAAGCTGTGGAACGCCGCGCGCTACGCGCAGATGAACGGCTGCAGCCCAGCCGAGGGCTTCGACCCGACAGCGGCGAAGCTGACCGCCAACCGCTGGATCGTCGGCGAGGTCGCGCGGCTCGCCCGACGCCTCGACCAGGAGGTCGCCGCCTACCGCTTCAACGACGTCGCCAACGCGCTCTACCAGTTCGCCTGGGGCACGTTCTGCGACTGGTATCTGGAGTTCACCAAGCCGATCCTCGCCGGCGGCGACGCCGCCGCCCAGGCGGAGACGCGGGCGACGACGGCCTGGGCCCTCGACCAGCTCCTGCACCTGCTGCATCCGGTGATGCCCTTCATCACCGAGGAGCTGTGGGAGCAGCTGGCGCCGTCCCGGCCCGGCCCGCTGATCACCGCGCCCTGGCCCCGCTTCGACGAGCGCCACGACGATGCCGCCGCCGCCGCGGAGATGGGCTGGGTGGTGCGCCTCGTCTCGGAGATCCGTACGGTGCGGGCGGAGATGAACGTGCCCGCCGGCGCCGAGATCCCGCTGCTGATCAAGGACGCGGGCGCCGAGACGCAGCGCCGCCTCGCGACGCACGGCGAGGTGATCCGCCGGCTCGCGCGGCTGTCGGCGATCGACGCCGTCGCCGGCGATCCGCCCAGGGGCGCCGCCCAGGCCGTGATCGAGGAGGCGACGATCGCGCTGCCGCTCGCCGGCATCATCGACCTCGCCAGGGAGCGCGCCCGTCTCGGCCGCGAGGTGACGAAGCTCGGCGAGGAGATCGCGCGCATCGAGAAGAAGCTCGGCAACGCCGACTTCATCGCCAAGGCGCCCGAGGAGATCGTCGAGGAGCAGCGCGCGCGCGCCGATGCGGCGGCCGAGGCGAAGGCGAAGCTGGAGGCCGCCCTGGCGCGGATCGCGGCGGCCTGATACCCGGCGACCCGGAGTCTGGAGTTCCCGCGCGCCGGCGTATACGATCGCGTATTCACGCGAGAGCCGGGGTGGAGCAGGCACATGGTCGACCGACGTACGCTCGTTTCCGCTGCCGGCATCGCCTCCCTCCTCGGCCCGTCGGCATGGCAGGCGGCCCAGGCGCAGTCGCCGCCCCCGGCGGCGGCGGCGCGGGTCGACTCCAACCTCAACCAGATCCGCTCGAGCGGCGTGCTGCGCCTGGCCGTGATCCCGAACCAGGAGCCGCATTTCCGCAAGGACCTCGCGACCGGCGAATGGTCGGGCGCCGCGCTGACCATGGCGCGCGACATCGCGCGCGTCCTGGGGGTGCGCGTGGTGCCGGTGGAGACCACCTGGACGAACGCCATCCTCGACCTGCAGGCGAACAAGGTCGACCTCGCCTTCGGTCTCAACCCGACGGCCGAGCGGGCGTTGGTGGTCGATTTCAGCGTCCCGCTCTACACCAACTCCTACGTGCTGATCTGCCGCCAGGGCGCGGCCAGGCCCGCGACCTGGGAGGAGCTGAACCGGCCGGACGCCAAGGTCGGCGTCGTCATCGGCACGACCTACGAGACGCTCGCCAAGCGCTACCTGCCGAAGGCGGCGGTCACCGCCTATCGCAGCCGTGACGAATCGCTGCTCTCGGTCGCGACGGGTCATGTCTCCTACGCGGTCGACGGCGCCATCCTCGCCATTCGCTCGATCAAGGCCAACCCCAATGTCGGGGTCATCGCCGTGCCGCAGCCGGTGATCGGGCTGGCCAGCTGTGCTGCCATGCGCATCGACACGGACAAGCGCCTGCGCGACGTCATGGGCATCTGGGCCGACTACAACCGTTCCGTCGGCCAGACCCGCGAGTGGCTGGTGCAGGCCTTCGCGGCCGCCGGCGTGCAGGCGGACGAGGTGCCGCGCGAGATCCAGTTCTGATCCTGCCGCCGTCCTCCTCCCCCCGAGGCTCCCGATGACGAGCTATCGCTTCGCGGCGCGCTGCGCCCGGATGGAAGCCCATTCGCACCCGCCGTCGCCGCCGGGGGCGATCCGCCTCAGCGGCGGCTCGGCCTTTGCGCCGACCATGCCCCATGTCGTGAAGGAGGCGATGGCCGCGGCTGAGGAGTACCGGACGGAGACGATGCAGTACGGGCCGCTGATGGGCCTGGCCGACCTGCGCGCGCTGCTGGCCGAGCAGGAGCGCGGGCAGGGCACCGACGTTCCGCCCGGCCACATCCTCGTCACCAACGGCGCCAAGCAGGGCATCGATCTGATCTGCCGCGCCTTCCTCGACCCGGGCGAGCCGGTGATCGTCAGCGCGCCGACCTATGTCACCGCGGTGCCGATCTTCGTCTCCAACGACGCGACCTTCGTCAGCATCGGCCAGGACGCGGATGGGCTCGACGTCGACGCGCTCGAGACGACGCTGGCGGCACGTGCCCGGGCCGGCCTGCCGGTGCCCAAGCTGCTCTACGACATCCCGGACTTCCACAATCCTGCCGGCCTGACCCTGTCCCTCGAACGACGGCGCCGGCTGCTCGATCTTGCGGCGCGCCACGGGTTCCTCATCGTCGAGGACCAGACCTACCGGCAGATCCGCTTCGCGGGCGAGGGCCTGCCCTCGCTGCGCGCGCTCGACGACGGCACGCACGTGATCGCGGTCAACACGCTCTCGAAGCTGCTGGCACCGGGACTGCGGGTCGGCTGGGTGACGGCACCGCCCGCGATCCTCGACCGGCTGGCGGCGCTCAAGGCCGACGGCGGGACCAGCCCGTTCCTCCAGCGCGTCGCCGCCCTCGTGCTGGCGCGCGGCG
>JADZBA010000359.1 GCA_020852355.1 Alphaproteobacteria bacterium | reverse complement strand
TGCGGGAGATGCCGAGCTGCTCGGCCAGCGTGCGCGTGGACGGCAGCGGCTCGCCCTCGCGCAGGTGCCCGCCGGCGATGGCCTCGGTGATCTTCTGCCGCAGCCGCGACTGCAGCGATCCCCTCGCGTCCCTGTCGATGGCGAAGTACGCGTCGGACACCGTTACCTCCTCGATGCGCCCGCGGCCGGGTGGCCGCAGGCGTCTGCTCCCTGTCGCTCCCGCCCTCGAGGTTCCTCGCAGGACTGCCGTCGCATCGCTGCTCTCGGCCGGTCCAGCATCTGGCCTGACTTGGTGCCAGTCTCGCACGCCATTGACCGGTCCAGCAACGCCGTCATGACAGATCAGCGACGATCGATGATGCCGTCAGGCGAGATGGCAGGCCGACCAGTGACCGGGCGCGACCTCCCGCCGCTCCGGCGCCACGCGGCGGCAGAGCTCCACGGCCCTCGGGCAGCGCGGGTGGAAGTGGCAGCCGGCCGGCGGGTTGTAGGGCGACGGACGCTCGCCCTTGACCACGGCGGCGACGCGGCGCTGGGCCCCCAGGCGCGGTGCGGCGGCGAGGAGCGCCACCGTGTAGGGATGGCTCGGCCGTCCGAACAGGGAGGCGACCGGTGCCTCCTCGACGATGCGGCCGAGATACATCACGGCGACGCGGTCGCTGACGCGCTCGACGACCGAGAGATCGTGGCTGATGAAGAGGTAGCTGAGCTTCAGGGACTCCTGCAGGTCCTGGAAGAGGTTGAGGATCTGCGCCTGGATCGAGACGTCGAGCGCGGAGACCGGCTCGTCGCAGACGACGAGGTCGGGGGCCACCGTCAAGGCCCGCGCGATGCCGATGCGCTGGCACTGGCCGCCCGAGAGCTGGTGCGGGTCGCGGGAGAGGAAGCCGGTATGGAGGCCGATGCGGCGCATCAGGTCGGCCACCCGGTCGTCGCGCTCCGCCCGCGGCGCCAGGCGATGCACGCGCAGCGGCTCCAGGAGGATCTCGCGCACGGTCTGGCGCGGGTTCAGCGAGGCGGTGGCGCTCTGGAACACCATCTGCACGCGCAGCATCGAGCGTCGGCGCACCGCCGCCGACAGGCCCGCGATGGCGACGCCATCGACCCGGACCTCGCCGCGCGACGGCGCGATCAGCCCCGCGGCGATCCGGCCGAGCGTCGACTTGCCGCAGCCGGACTCCCCGACCAGCCCGACCACCTCCTGCCGGCCGACGGCGATCGTCACTTCGTCGACCGCGCGGACGATGCGGCGTTCGCCGTGGCCGAGCCCACGGCGAAGCCAGCTGCCGAGCGCGCCGGGGGAGCCGAAATCCCTGCCGACCTCGTCGAGCAGCAGCAGCGGGCTCACGGGATCGCCCCGTCGATCGTCGCGTCGGCATCCGACAGCGGATGCACGCAGCGCACCTCGCGGCCGATCCCGCACGCCACAAGCACCGGCGGCGCCTCGCATGCCGCATCGGCGCGCGCGCAGCGCGGGCGGAACCGGCAGCCGGTCGGAACGTCGCCGATCGCCGGCACCTCGCCCGTGAGCTGCGGCAGCCGCCGGACCCCGCGGTTGGCGCCGGGGATGGCGCTGAGCAGGGCCCGCGTATACGGGTGGCGCGGTGCCGCGAGCAGCTCGGCGACCGGGCCGGTCTCGACGATCTGCCCAGCGTACATCACAGCCACGCGGTTCGCGAGGGCACCGATTACCGCGAGGTCGTGGGAGATCCAGATCACCGCCGTACCGGTGTTGCGGCAGAGGTCGCGGACCTCTTCCAGGATCTGCGCCTGAGTGGTGACGTCGAGTGCCGTCGTCGGCTCGTCGGCGATCAGCACGTCGGGCTCGTTCAGCATGGCGGCGGCGATGCAGACGCGCTGGCGCATGCCGCCGGAGAGCTCGTGCGGGTAGGCGCGGAGCCGTGCCTCGGGCGAGGGAATATCGAGGCGCCGCAGCATCTCGACGCTGCGCTCGCGGATCTCCCGGCGGCCGATCCGGCGGTGGGCGCGCAGCACGCCGGCGAGCTGCGCGCCGATAGAGAGCGTCGGGCTCAGCGACGTCATCGGGTCCTGGAACACCATGGCGACGTGGTTGCCGCGAATCTCGCGCAGCCGGTCCTCCGACGCATGGCCGAGATCCTCGCCGCGATAGAGGATGGTGCCGTCGGCGATCCGCCCCGGCGGGTCCACCAGGCCCATGATCGAGTGGCCGGTCATCGACTTGCCCGACCCGGACTCGCCGACCAGGCCGAGGACCTCGCCCTGGTGGAGACGGAACGACACGTCGTCGACGGCGACCACGGTCTGGGCGGCGGTCTCGAAGACGGTGCGCAGCCGGTCGACCGAGAGGACGACCGTCGCGCCGTCGAAGCGGGGGGCCATGCCTATCGGCGTTCCCGCGGGTTCGCCGCGGACCGCAGCCGCTCGCCCAGCGCATTCATGCTGAAGATCAGCAGGACCAGCGTCAGGCCGGGATAGATCGTCATCCAGAAGCGCCCGCTCAGCATGAACGGGTAGCCGTTGGCGATGAGCATGCCGAGCGAGGGCGAGGTGATCGGCACGCCCAGGCCTAGGAAGGACAGCGTCGCTTCGATCAGCACTGCGGCGGCGATCTGCACGATGACGACGACGCTGAGCGCCGCCAGACAGTTAGGTAGGATATGGACGAAGAGCACACGCATGGTCGAGTAGCCGAGGCAGCGCGCCGCCTCGACATATTCCTTGCCCTGCTCGACGAGCGCGACGCTGCGCACCGTGCGCGCGTAGGCCGCCCACTGCACGGCCATGATCGCGACGACGACCTTGTCGGAGCCGCTGCCCAAGAGCGCCAGGAGCATCAGGGCGATGAGGACGGCCGGGAACGCGAGCTGCATGTCCGCGATGCGCATCAGCAGGCTGTCGAGCGGATCGCCGAAGTAGGCGGCCGCCAGCCCGATGCTCGTCCCGATGGCGACCGCGCCCAGGGTGGCGGTCAAGGCGACGGCCAGACTGATACGCAGGCCGAAAGCGATGGCGCTGAAGATGTCGCGACCCTGGTCGTCGGTGCCGAAGAGATAGAGCATGCCGGCGCCGCTACGCGAGAATGGCGGCACGAACGAATCGAGGATGTCGATCTGCGCCAGGTCGTAGGGGTCCTGCGGGCAGACGAAGGGGGCAGCCACGGCGAGGAGGACCGCTCCCGCCATCAGGACAAGGGCCACGGACGAGATGGCGTCGCCGCCGAGAAGGCGGGGGAGACGGCGGCCGGCCGCTCTCACGGCCGTGCCCGACGCAGCCGCAGGCGCGGGTCGATCCAGGCGCACACGATGTCGACCACCGTGTTGATGGTGACGAAGAGGGCCACGACGAAGAGGATGTAGGCGATGATCACCGGCCGATCGGAGCTGCGGATCGCGTCCATGATCAGCTTGCCCATGCCCGGCCAGGCGAAGATCGTCTCGGTCACCACCGAGAAGGCGACGAGCGCGCCGAACATCAGC
>JADZBA010000358.1 GCA_020852355.1 Alphaproteobacteria bacterium | reverse complement strand
TGCGTCGCGGCCGCGAGGGCGCGCCCGACCTGACGCTCGTCGTCGCCGGCGAGCAGACGGGCGGACGCGGCCGCCGCGGCCGCCCGTGGCGATCGCCCCCCGGGAACCTCTACGCCTCGCTGCTGCTGCGGCCGGGCTGCCCCGCGCAGCGTCTGCCCGAGATCGGCTTCGTCGCCGCGGTCGCCGCCGCGGAAGCCTGCGACGCGCTGCTGGCGCCGGCGCGGGTCGAGCTGAAATGGCCGAACGACCTGCTGGTCGGCGGCGCCAAGGTCGGCGGCATCCTGCTGGAGACCGAGGGTGCGGCCGATGCCGAGCGCGTCGTGGCGCTCGGCATCGGGATCAACATCGCCTGCGCGCCCGAGGGCATGCCCTATCCGGCGGCGTGCCTCTCCGGGATCACGGGCGCGCCGGTGCCGCTCGCCGGCGTCCGCGACGGCCTCGCGCGACGCTTCGTCGCCTGGTACGCGCGCTGGCGCGACGAGGGGTTCGCCCCGGTGCGCGCCGCCTGGATCGCCCATGCTCCGGCGATCGGGCGGCCGCTCGCGGTGCGCGTCGAGAAGGCGGTGCTCGAAGGAGCCTTCGCCGGCATCGACGAGGCGGGCGCGCTCATTCTCGACCTGCCCGCCGGCGATCGACGCCGCGTGCTGGCGGGCGACGTCCTCTTCGCCGCCGCGTGACGCCATGTTGCTCGCCATCGACATCGGCAACACCAACACGGTCTTCGCCCTGGCCGAGGGCGATGCCGTTCGCGCCACCTGGCGCTCGGTGACCGATACCAGGCGCACCGCCGACGAGTACGGCGCGTGGCTGACGCAGGTCATGTCGCTCGAATGGATCGAGCCGGCGCGGGTGACCTCGGCCATCATCGCCACGGTCGTGCCCGAATCGCTCTTCAATGTCGTCGGGATGTGCCGCCGCTATTTCAAATGCGAGCCGCTCGTCGTCGGCGACAAGGCGGTGAATGTCGGCATCGAGGCCAAGGTCGACCGCCCGCACGAGGTCGGCGCCGACCGCCTGGTCAACGCGCTGGCCGCCCACCGCCGCTACGGCGGCCCGGCCGTCGTCATCGACTTCGGGACCGCGACCACCTTCGACGTCATCGATGGCGACGGGAACTACAACGGCGGGGTGATCGCGCCCGGGATCAACCTTTCGCTGCAGGCGCTGCACATGGCGGCCGCCCGCCTGCCGCGCATCGACGTCCGCCGCCCGGACAAGGTCATCGGCCGCTCGACCGTGCCCTGCATGCAGTCCGGCGTGTACTGGGGCTATGTCGGGCTGATCGAGGGCATCGTCGCGCGCATCCGCAAGGAGTGGGGGGCGCCGCTCAAGATCATCGGTACCGGCGGGCTGGTGCCGCTGTTCGCCGAGGGCACCGACGTCTTCGACCATGTCGACGGCGAGCTGACGCTGCACGGCCTGATCGCCGTCCACGCGCTCAACGCACCGCGCTGATGGACGCCCGCACGCCGCTGCCCCGGGGGGCGCCGCAGGACCTGCATTTCCTGGCTCTCGGCGGTGCCGGCGAGATCGGCATGAACCTCAACCTCTATGGCTATCGCGGCCGCTGGCTGATGGTCGATCTCGGCGTGACCTTCGGCGACGACGAGACGCCCGGCGTCGACGTCATCATGCCGGACATCGCCTTCATCGAGGAACGTCGCGACGCACTGGCCGGCCTCGTACTGACGCATGCGCACGAGGACCATATCGGCGCGGTGCAGTATCTCTGGCCGCGGCTGCAGTGTCCCGTCTATGCCACGCCCTTCACCGCCGCGCTGCTGCGCCGCAAGCTCGCCGACACCGGCCTCGCCGACCTGCCGATCACCGTGATCCCGATGGAGGGCGCCTTCTCCGTCGGTCCCTTCGATCTCGAGCTGATCACGCTGACCCACTCGATTCCCGAGCCGAACGCGGTGGTGATCCGCACCGGCCAGGGGACGATCCTCCATACCGGCGACTGGAAGCTCGATCCCGATCCCCTGGTCGGTCCGGTCGCCGACGAGGCGGCGCTGAAGGCGCTGGGCGAGGAGGGCGTGCTGGCCCTGATCGGCGATTCGACCAATGCCCTGCGCGAGGGCGAGGCCGGGTCCGAGGGCGAAGTGCGCGGCGCGCTGCTGTCGCTGGCGCAGCGCTGCAAGCACCGGGTGGCCGTCGCCTGCTTCGCTTCCAACGTCGCCCGCCTGCAGACCCTGGTCGACGTCGCCGAGGCGACCGACCGGCATATCGCGCTCGTCGGCCGATCCTTGTGGCGCATCGTCGGCGCGGCGCGCGAGACCGGATATCTCGACCGCGACCAGAAGTTCCTCGACGACCGCGAGGCGGCGTGGCTGCCGCGCGACCGGGTGCTGCTGGTCTGCACCGGCAGCCAGGGCGAGCCGCGCGCCGCCCTGCCGCGCATCGCCCGCGGCGCGCATCCGCAGGTGACGCTGGAGGCCGGCGACGCCTGCATCTTCTCCTCCCGGATCATTCCGGGGAACGAGAAGCCCATCGCGCGCCTGCACGACGACCTCATCAAGCGCGGGGTCGAGGTGCTGACCGAGCGCGATCATTTCGTGCACGTCTCCGGCCATCCCTGCCGCGACGAGCTGGTGCGCATGTACCAGTGGGTGCGCCCGCAGCTCGCCATCCCGGTGCACGGCGAGCATCGCCACCTCGTCGCCCATGCCGAGCTGGCGCGGAGCTGCCAGGTGCCCGACGCGCTGGTCATCGGCAACGGCGACCTGGTGCGCCTCGCCCCCGGCAAGGCCGAGATCGTCGCCCAGGTGCCGTTCGGGCGCCTGGCGCTCGAGGGCGAGGCGCTGCTGCCGCTCGAGGGGCCGTCGATGCGCACCCGCCAGCGCATCGCCAATCATGGCGCGGTCGTCGCCACGCTGGTGCTGCACGGCGACGGCCGGACGGCGGCGCCCGCGCAGGTCGCCGCACCGGGCCTCTACGACCCCGAGACCGACGGACCGGAGCTGCAGGCCCTGTCGCGGGCCGCGACGGCCGCGCTCGACCGCCTGTCCGCCCGCGACCGCCGCGACGACGCCGCGGTCGAGGCGGCCGTGACGACGGCGATCCGCCGCTATGTGCGCGAGGGACGTGGCAAGCGGCCGACGACCTCGGTACATCTCGTGCGTGTCTGACGACGGGCGAGGGCAGGGATGATCGGCCGGCTCAACCATGTCGCCATCGCGGTCCCGGATCTCGCGGCGGCGGCGCGCATGTACCGCGACATGCTCGGCGCCGAGGTCTCGCAGCCGATCGACCTGCCGGCCCACGGCGTCAGCGTCGTGTTCGTGGTGCTGCCCAACACCAAGATCGAGCTGCTGCACCCGCTCGGCGCCGACTCGCCGATCGCGCCCTTCCTCGCGCGCAACCCGTCGGGCGGGATGCATCATGTCTGCTACGAGGTCGACGACATCCTGGCGGCGCGCGACCGGCTGAAGGCCGGCGGCGCGCGGGTGCTGGGCGACGGCGAGCCGAAGATCGGCGCCCACGGCAAGCCGGTGCTGTTCCTCCATCCCAAGGACTTCGCCGGCACCCTGATCGAGATCGAGCAGGCGTAGGCGGTGGGCTGGTTCACCGGCATCGCCGTCTATGTCGTGCTGTGGTGGATCGTGCTGTTCGCGGTCCTGCCGTGGGGCGTGCACGTGCCCGACGAGATCCAGCCGGGTCACGCACCGAGCGCGCCCGCGCGGCCGCGCCTGCTGCTCAAGGCGGTGATCACCTCGCTCGCGGCCGGCCTCCTGTGGCTGTTCGTCGAGTGGCTGGCCACCACCGACCTCATCAGCTTCCGGGGGCCGTGAGGTGAGCGGCTATTGCACCGCGGCGCCGGGGCACGAGTGGCACGGGCCCTACCACGACCGCGAGTACGGCTTCCCCGTCGCCGACGACGACGCGCTGTTCGAGCGCCTGGTTCTGGAGATCAACCAGGCGGGCCTGTCCTGGCTCACGATCCTGAAGAAGCGCGCCGCCTTCCGCGCGGCGTTCCACGGCTTCGCGATCGACCGCGTGGCCGCCTACGGCGACGACGACCGGGCGCGCCTGCTGGCCGACGCCGGCATCATCCGCAACCGCCTGAAGGTCGATGCGGCCATCGACAATGCGCGCCGCATCCTCGTGCTGCGCGCGACGCACGGCAGCTTCAAGGGCTGGCTCGACGCGCACCACCCGCTGCCCAAGGAGCAATGGCTGAAGCTGTTCCGGAAGACCTTCCGCTTCACCGGCGGCGAGATCGTCGGCGAGTTCCTGATGAGCACTGGCTACCTGCCGGGCGCGCACCGCGCCGACTGCCCCGTGCATGCCGAGATCCTGCGCGCCGGCCCGCCCTGGAGCCGGACGGGCTGATCGCCCTTCAGCCGCCCAGCAGCACGCCGTGCATGATGCGGCCGGGCAGGAGGGTGAAGGCGCCGGCGATCACCAGACCGCCGACGAAGACCCAGATCATCGTCTTGCGATGCGCCGTGACGCGGTGGCGGCGCGCGCGCAGCACCCCCAGCGGGACCATGACCAGCACGAAGATCGCGAGCAGATGGATCGGGCTCCAGGGACCGACGAGCCTGATCTCGTGGATGAAGAAGGCGCTGATCGCGACCGCGACCATCAGGCCCGCCCAGATCCAGCCGAGCGTGCGGTGCGGCAGCGTGCCCTTGGGTGCTGCGAGCTGGACAAGGCCGAGGACGAACGCCGCCATGGCGGCCCAGGCGTGGATCTGGATGGCGACCGGGGCGGCGAGAAGCGGGGCCAGCGTCATGGGTTGCCCGCCGGCGACGCGGCGCCGAAGCGGTCGGCGCGCCCGGCGGGCGGCGCGGGATTGGGCGAAATCGTGCCCCGGGTGCGAGCAATTGGCGTATCTCTGGGCAAGTGCTTGATATTTATGGGAGAAATTCGGGACACCGAAATTTGCCCCTTGCACTGGAGGCCGAATGCCATCATGTCTAAACGCAATCGAGCGGCTCTCGCCGCTCGATTGTCGCCTGATGGCGATTCCTCCCTAAACTTGGGCTGCGGCGGAAACACCGTCGCGGCCCCTTCTTTTCATCGACGACAGTACGCAATCGCCGCGGGTCTGTCATCACCTTTTTGCATGGCCGCCTAACCATTTCGTCATAGCACCGCGAATTTGATGGCGAAGGCCGCGGCCAGCACGGCGAGCCCCGGCGTGACGTCGCGCGCCCGGCCGCTCAACGCCTTGATGCAGGCATAGGCGATGAATCCAAAGGCGATGCCGTGGGCGATCGAGAAGGTGAACGGCATGGCGACGGCCGTCACCACCGCCGGCGCGGACTCCGTCGCATCCTCCCAGTCGATCTCGGCCAGGCTGCGCGTCATCAGGCAGGCGACGTAGAGCAATGCCGGCGCGGTGGCGAATCCGGGAACCGACAGCACCAGGGGCGCCAGCACGAGGCTGGCGACGAACAGGAGCGCCACGA
>JADZBA010000357.1 GCA_020852355.1 Alphaproteobacteria bacterium | reverse complement strand
CTCGCCCTCTGGGCCGCGCTGCCGCAGAGCCGGGGCCTCGCCGCGGTCGCGGACGGCAGGCTGACCGGGTACGGCGTCGTCCGCCGCTGCCGCGTCGGCTGGAAGATCGGCCCGCTCTTCGCCGACGCCGCCGCCACCGCCGAGCGCCTCTTCCGCGGCCTTGCGGCGGAGACCGGCGGCGGCCCGGTCCATCTCGACGTGCCCGAGGTCAATGCGGAGGCGGTGGCGCTAGCCGAGCGCCACGGGCTGGTTCCGTCGTTCGAGACCGCGCGCATGTATCGCGGCCCGGCCCCCCTCGTCGACCTCGAGGGAACCTACGGCGTGACGACGTTCGAGCTGGGGTGAGCGCGACGGCGACGGCTTGCCCCGGGCTTCGCGGTTGCGGCTATCCTCGGGAGGGACCATCCTGCCGCGCTCCCGACGAAAGCCAGCCATGCCCCCTGCCAGCCCGCGCATCGCCATCCTCGGCATCCATCACGAGGGCAGCCGCTTCGCGCCGCCGCTGACCGAGGCCGACACGCGCGAATGGCTGCGCCTGGATGGCGACGCCATGTGGGCGGACGCGATCGCCGCCAAGCCGCGCTCGGTCGGCGGCCTCTGGGGCTTCGTGCGGGCGATGAACGTGACCGGGCCGTGGACGCCGATTCCCATCGCGTATCTCGACTGCGGCGCCGCCGGCGCCATCGACCATGGCTGGTACGTGCGGGTGCGCGAGGCGATGCGCGAGGGCCTGAAGAAGGCGATGCCGGTCGACGGCGTCTACTTCCCGCAGCACGGCGCCTCGATCACCACCGCGGAGCTCGACCCGGACGGCGAGCTCTTCCAGATGGCGCGCGACATCGTCGGCCCCGGCGTGCCGATCATCGCCACGCTCGACCTGCACGCCAACGTCTCCGACCGCATGGTCGAGGCGACCGACCTCCTGTGCGTGTACCGCACCAACCCGCATACCGACCAGTCGGCGCGCGGCCGCGAGGCGGCGATGGCGATGCGCGAGATGCTGGCCGGGCTGAAGACGGAGAAGGCCTTCATCCGCCTGCCGCTGATGGCGCCGCAGGTCTCCCAGCTCACCGCCGCCGGACCCTATGCCGAGGCCATCGCCTACGGCCAGACCAAGGTCGAGGAGACGGTGATGAACGTCTCGATCTGCGGCGGCTTCACCTATGGCGACACGCCGGACAACGGCATGGCCTTCATCGTCACGACGCGCGGCGACCGCGGGCGTGCCCAGGCGGTGTGCAAGGAGCTGGCGGAGCGCGTGTGGTCCTGTCGCGAGCGCTTCCTGCCGCGGCTGACGTCGCTGGAGGAATGCGTGCGCCGCGCCGTCGCCAACGGCCGCGACGCGGCGCTGCCCGCGCTGTGCATCGCCGACGTCGCCGACAATCCGGGCGGCGGCGCGCGCGGCAACACCACCTGGCTGCTGGAGGCCCTGCACGCGGCGGGAGCGAAGGGTGTGGCACTCGGCGTCTTCACCGATCCGCCGCTGGCGGCCGAGGCGCATCGCCTGGGCAAGGGCGCCACCTTCGAGGCGCACTTCAACCGGGCGGAGAACGAGCCGCGCTCGCGCCCCTTCCAGGCACGCGCCGCCGTGATCGGCCTCTCCGACGGCGTCTTCCCCGGCGCCGTCGACGGCACCGCGGCGGGCACCATGGTCGATCTCGGGCCCACCGCGGCGCTGGATCTCGGCGGCGTCACCGTCGTCGTCATCACCCGCCGCCAGCAGTGCCTCGACCCCGGCTACTTCACCAACGTCGGTGTCGATCCGGCCGCGGCGCGCACCGTCGTCGTCAAGTCGCGCGGCCATTTCCGCGCCGGCTTCCTGCGCCTCTTCAGGCCGGACCAGGTGATCGAGGCCGACGTCCCGGGCCTGACCTCGCCCAACCTCGACAGCTTCGACTTCCGGGGCGTCCGCCGGCCGCTCTATCCGCTCGACATGGATGCCGGCTGGTCCCCGCCCAACTGGTAGTGCGCCCGCCCGCCGCCGCCCCCCTGCAAGAGGAACTCCCATGGCCGCCCCCCGCATCGCCGTCCTCGGCCTGCACCACGAAGGCAACCGCTGGGCCCCCGTCGTCTTCCGCCAGGACATGCGCATCACCCGGGGCGACGCCCTGATCGACGACTCCCGCGCGCCGCATCCGCGCGTGACCGGCGGCACCGTCGGCTTCGTGCGCGAGATGGATGCGACCGGGCCGTGGACGCCGATGCCGATCGTGCTGGCCGACGCCGGCGCCGCCGGCCCGCTCGACCACGCGCTGCTGGGGGAGATCAAGGAGGAGATGCGACGCGGGCTGGAGGCGGCGATGCCGCTCGACGGCGTCTATTTCGCGCAGCACGGCGCCGGCATCTCCACCGGCAGCCACGACCCGGACGGCGAGATGTACGCGCTCGCCCGCCGCATCGTCGGGCCGAAGGTGCCGATCGTCACCATTCTCGACCTGCACGCCATGGTCTCGGACGAGATGGTCGACAGCGTCGACTACGTCGCCGCCTACATCACCAACCCGCATGTCGACCAGATGGCGCGCGGGGCGGAGTGTGCGCGCGCCATGCGGGCGCTGCTCGGCGGGCTGAAGACGGCGAAGGCGTTCATCCGACTGCCCATCCAGGCGCCGCAGGTGACGCAGTTGACCGCGCCCGGCACCGGCCCCTACAGCGAGGTGATCGCCTACGGCCAGACGCAGCTCGACGCGACGGTGCTCAACGTCTCGATCCTCGGCGGCTTCACCTACGGCGACACGCCCTACCAGGGCATGGCCTTCATCGTCACGACGCGCGACGATCCGGCCCGGGCGAAGGCCTTGTGCCGCGAGCTGGCGCAGCGCGCATGGGATGCGCGCCAGCGCTTCGTGCCGCACCTGACCCAGCTCGACGACTGCGTCGCCGGCGCCGTCGCCCGCGGCGACGACCCGGCGCTGCCGGCCGTCGTGATCGCCGACGTCGCCGACAATCCCGGCGGCGGCGGCCGCGGCAACACGACGTGGCTGCTGCGGGCGCTCTACGCGGCCGAGGCCAAGGGCGTGATCCTCGGCCATATGTTCGACGCGCCGCTGGCCGCGGAGGCGCACGCGCTCGGGGTCGGCGCCCGCTTCGAGGCGCATTTCAACCGCGCCGAGACGGACGAGCGCTCGCAGCCCTTCCGCGTCCCGGCCGAGGTGGTCGGCCTGTCGGACGGCGTCTTCGTCGGCCAGGAGGGCGGCTCGCGCGCGGGCATGACGGTCGACCTCGGCCCCACGGCGGTGCTGCGGGTCGGCACCGTCACCGTCGTCGTCATCACGAAGCGCCAGCAGACGATCGATCCCGGCTATTTCGAGAATGTCGGCGTGTCGGTCACCGACGCGCGCACCGTGGTGGTCAAGTCGCGCGGGCATTTCCGTGCCGGGTTCTCGAAGTATTTCCGGCCCGACCAGATCATCGAGGCCGACGTGCCCGGCCTGACCTCGCCCAACCTCGGCAATTTCGAGTTCCGCAACGTCGTGCGGCCGCTCTACCCGTTGGATCGCGACGCGACATGGACGCCGCCCGCCTGGTGAACGACGGCTACAGCAGGCGGGCGGCATAGGCGAGCGTCGCCACGGCCGCCACGCCGGCCAGCCACAGCAGCGCGAAGGCGGCCAGCCGGGACCTCAATGGTACCCGGCGCCCGGCCGCACCTTGCCGCGGAAGACCCAGTAGCTGTAGGCGGTGTAGCCGAGGATCACCGGCAGCAGCAGCAGCACGCCGACCAGCAGGAAGCTCTGGCTCTGCGGCGGCGCGGCGGCATCCCAGATCGAGAGCGACGGCGGCACGACGTTCGGCCACAGGCTGATGGCGAGGCCGGTGTATCCGAGGAAGAACAGCGCCAGGGTCAGCAGGAAGGGCAGCCGCTCGCGCCGCGCCGCGATCGCCCGCCACAGCAGCACGGCGGCGGCCGCCACCAGCAGCGGCACCGGCGCGAACAGCAGCAGGTTCGGCAGCGCGAACCAGCGCTGGGCGATCTGCGGGTGGAGCAGGGGCGTCCACAGGCTGACGATGGCGATGGCGGCGAGCAGCGCGGCGGCGAACGGGCCCATCAGGCGGTAGCAGCGCTCCTGCAGGGCGCCCTCCGTCCGCATGATCAGCCAGCCGCAGCCGAGCGCGGCGTAGCCGGCGACGAGTGCCGCACCGGTGAACAGGCTGAACGGCGTCGCCCAGTCGAACGCGCCGCCGGCATACTGCCGGTCGACCACCGGGAAGCCCTGGATGAAGGCGCCCAGCGCCACGCCCTGCACGAAGGTCGCGACCGTCGACCCCGCGGCGAAGGCCCAGTCCCACACGGCGCGGCTGCGCGTCGCCTTGAAGCGGAACTCGAAGGCGACGCCGCGGAAGACGAGCGCCAGCAGCATCACCATGATCGGCAGGTAGAGCGCCGGCAGCAGCACCGCGTAGGCGAGCGGGAAGGCGCCGAACAGCGCCGCGCCGCCCAGCACCAGCCAAGTCTCGTTGCCGTCCCACACCGGCGCCACGGAGTTCATCATGACGTCGCGGTCGGCGCGCCCGCGCACCAGGGGAAAGAGGATGGCGATGCCGAGGTCGAAGCCGTCGAGCGCCACGTAGAGCGCGATCCCGAAGGCGACGATGGCGGCCCAGACGAGCGGCAGGTCGATGCCCATGGCGGCTACTCCGCGGCGGCCGACATCGGGTGCAGCCCGGCGCCGGGATCGGCATGGGGCGCCGGCTCGCCTTCGGGCGGGTCGGCCATCAGCCGCAGGATGTAGCGGACGCCGAAGCCGAACACGACGAGATAGACGACGACGAAGAGGACGAGCGACAGGCCGACGCGGCCGGCGTCGATCGCCGACGCGGCATCGGCGGTGCGCATCAGCCCCTGGACGATCCAGGGCTGGCGACCCGACTCGGTGGTCACCCATCCGGCGAGCACGGCGAGGAAGCCGGCCGGCCCCATCGCCAGCGCCGCGCGCAGGAACCAGCGCCGGTCGTAGAGCCGGCCCGTCAGGCGCAGCACGAGGCTGGCGGCACCCAGCGCCAGCATCAGGAAGCCGAGGCCGACCATGATGCGGAAGGTCCAGAAGACCAGCGTCGCGTTCGGCCGCTCGTCGGGCGGCCAGTCCTTCAGGCCCTTCACCTCGCCGTCCCAGTCGTGGGTCAGGACGAGGCTGCCGAGCCGGGGGATCGCGACCGCCCAGCGCGTCTCCTCGCGCGCCATGTCGGGCAGGCCGAACAGCACCAGCGGCATGCCGCGGCCCGTCTCCCAGTGGCCCTCCATGGCGGCGATCTTGGCGGGCTGGTGCTCCAGCGTGTTGAGGCCGTGCAGGTCGCCCGCGAGGATCTGCACCGGCGTCACCAGCGCCGCCATCCACATCGCCATCGACAGCATGGTGCGCGACGCCGCACCGGACCGGCCGCGCAGCAGGTGCCAGGCGCCGACCGCGCCGACCGCGAACGCGGTCGTCAGGTAGGCCGCCAGAACCATGTGCACGAGGCGGTAGGGGAAGGAGGGGTTGAAGACGATCGCCAGCCAGCTCTCGGGCACGAAGCGGCCGTCGACCATGGCGTAGCCCGCGGGCGTGTGCATCCAGCTGTTGGCGGCGAGGATCCAGAAGCTGGAGATCAGCGTGCCGATCGCCACCATGAGGGTGGCGAGGAAATGCAGTCCGCGCCCGACGCGCTCCCAGCCGAACAGCATGATCCCGAGGAAGCCCGCCTCGAGGAAGAAGGCGGTCACCACCTCGTAGGACAGCAGCGGCCCGAGGATCGCCCCGGTGACGTCGGAGAAGCGGCTCCAGTTGGTGCCGAACTGGTAGCTCATCACCACCCCCGACACGACGCCCATGCCGAAGGTCAGCGCGAAGATCCGGACCCAGTAGGCGAAGAGATCGCGGTAGACCTGCCGGCCGCCGGCCAGCCACAGCCCCTCCAGGACGGCGAGCCAGCTCGCCAGCCCGATGGTGAAGGCCGGGAAGACGATATGCACCGCGATCGTGAAGGCGAACTGGATGCGCGCCAGAACGACCGCTTCGAGCCCGAGCATGAGCGCCTCGCCGCACCACCGGCGCCGCCCGTCATGGACGGCGCGTCACCCGTCGAAGCTGGTTCCCCCTTCGCCGGCGGCAAGGATGACGCGGGGTCGCACCCCGCGCCGGCCTCAATAGGCGCGTCGGCCCCCAGGCGGCGCCGGCAGATCGCCGAAGCCCGGCGGGATGCCCATGGCGCCCGACGGGGCGGCGCCCATGCGGCGGTTCGGCGGGATCGGGTCGCCCGGCAGGGGCGGCGGGCCGCGTGGCGCGTCGCGCGTCGCCGCCGGGTCGGGCAGCTCCACGGGCTCCGGCGCGTCCTCCCATTCCAGGGGTGCTGCGGTCGGGGCGAGCGCGGTCCCTTGTGTCGGGTACATCTCCCGTCCGGACGGCGCGGCACAGGCCGCGAGCGCCAGGACGAGGGCGAGGGGAGCGAGACGACGGATCATCGGCACCGGACCGGAGATGCTGGAAATCGAGTCCCCTATTACCACGGCCCGGCGGGGTGGGCGACCCTCGCGATGTTGCGCTGCATTCTCGCCGTCGCACGACCCTGGTATCGTCGCGGCAACCATCGGCCGACCGGAGGCAACCCATGCCGCGCGTTCTTCGCCTGATCGTCGCCATCGCCCTCGCGCTGCTGCCGGCACTGCCGGCCGGCGCCCAGATCAAGGACAGGCTGGTCGTCGGCATGGCGCTGGAGCCGCCGCATCTCGATCCCACCGCCGGTGCGGCGGCGGCGATCGACGAGGTGACCTACGCCAACGTCTTCGAGGGCGTGGTGCGCATCGACCGTGCCGGCAAGGTGCAGCCGCAACTGGCGCGGGAATGGACGGTCTCCCCCGACGGGCTGATCTACACGTTCCGGCTGCAGCCGGGGGTCGTGTTCCACGACGGCACGCCCTTCACCTCCGCCGACGTCAGGTTCGCGTGGGACCGCGCCCGCGGCGCGGACTCGGTGAACGCGCAGAAGCGCTATTTCGCCGCCATCGAGCGGATCGAGACGCCCGACCCGCTGACCGCGGTCGTCGTGCTGTCGCGCCGCGACGGCTACTTCCTGTTCAACATGGGCTCGGGCGACGCGGTGATCGTCTCGCCGAAGTCCGCCGACGCCAACAAGGCGACGCCGGTCGGCACCGGGCCGTTCCGCGTCGAGCGCTGGGTCAAGGGCGACCGCGTCGTGCTGGCCAAGGTCGACGGCCACCGCGACGCCGCCAGGGTCGCGCTGAAGCAGGTGACGTTCCGCTTCGTCAGCGATCCCTCGGCGCAGGTCGCCTCGCTGCTCTCGGGCGACGTCGACGCCTATCCCGGCATCGGCGCGCCCGAGGCGCTGGCGCGGCTGCGCAGCGACGGCCGCTTCGCCGTCGTCGTCGGCCAGACGGAGGGCGAGACGATCCTCGCGATCAACAACCGCAAGAAACCGTTCGACGACGTCCGCGTGCGCCGCGCGGTCAGCCATGCGATCGACCGCAAGTCGATCATCGACGGCGCCATGCAAGGCTACGGCACGGCGATCGGCAGCCATTTCTCGCCGGCCAACCCGGCCTATGTCGACCTCACCGGCATGTATCCCCACGATCCGGCCAGGGCGCGCGCGCTGCTGGCCGAGGCGGGCTACGCCAACGGCTTCGATGTCAGCCTGAAGCTGCCGCCGCCGGCCTATGCCCGGCGCAGCGGCGAGATCATCGCGGCCCAGCTCGGCCAGGTCGGCATCCGCGCCCGCATCGAGCCGATCGAGTGGGCACAGTGGCTGTCCGCGGTGTTCCGCGGCCGCGACTTCGACCTGACGATCGTCGCCCATACCGAGCCGATGGACATCGATATCTACGCCCGCGACGACTACTACTTCGGCTACGCGAGCGACCGCTTCAAGGCGACGATGCGGGCGATCGACGCGGCGACCGACGACGCGGCGCGCGGCAAGCTGTTCGGCGACGCCCAGCGCATCATCGCCGAGGACGCGGTCAATGCCTTTCTCTTCCAGCTCCCCAAGCTCGGCGTGTGGAACAAGGGGCTGGTCGGGATGTGGGAGAACGCGCCGATCCAGGCGAACGACGTGACCGGGGTCTCCTGGCGCTGAGTCAGCGTCGCGGGCGGCGCAGCGGCGGGTGCTGGTCCCAGGGAAACACGATCCAGGTGTCCTGGCCGACCTCGGCGACGAAGCTGTCGACCAGGGGGCGGCCCTCGGGCTTGGCGAACACCGTCGCGAAATGCGCTTTCGGCAGGTGCGCGCGCATCACCCGCGCCGTGACGCCCGTGTCGACGAGGTCGTCGACCACCAGCACGCCCTCGCCGTCGCCGGCCGCCGCCGCCTTGAGGAGCTGCGGCGTGCCGCGGCTGCGTTCGTCGTAGGCGGCGATGCACAGCGTGTCGACCAGCCGCAGGTCGAGCTCGCGGGCGACGATCGCCGCGGGCACGAGGCCGCCGCGCGTGACCGCGACCAGCATGCGCCACGGCCCCAGCTCCAGCAGCCGCTCGCTGAGCACGCGCGTGAGGCGGTGGAACTCCTCCCACGAGACGACGCGGTTGTGGCGGTAGGGATCGGCCATGCCGCCTGCTCAGCCGAGCGCGCCGACCGCCGGCAATCGCCTCAGGTGGTGCGCTCCTCGGCCTTGGTCAGGTAGCAGCCGGCGATCCGCCAGCTCCCGTCCGCCTGGCGCTCCATGACGTAGAGCGCCACCTCGGCGACGCCATCCGGCCCGACGACGAGGACGCGCTGGATCAGCGTGCCCTCCGTCTCCCGCAGATCGCGGAATTCTACGGCGCGCGGCCGGTAGACCGGGCGATAGCCGTTGCGGACCATCGCCAGGAAATTCTCGGGCGTGCCGAACATCGCCTGGATGGCGGGGGCGGCGAAGGCGAAGGCGCCGGCCGCGTCGTCGCGCCGGAAGGCCTGGATCTGGTCGCTGATGACCTGCCGGATCGCCGCCCGCTCGCCCGGTCCGGCCGGCACCTGGGCCGCCGCGGGAGCGGCCAGCAACAGCGCGACTGCCACGATCCAGCGGCGCATGGCCGATCCTCCTGCGATTGCGCTATGGATATCGCCCGCCCACCCCCTCGTCCATCCCCCAGGGGACAGCCGCCCATGCTCCAGACCGCCTATGCCGGCCGCGGCATGATCACCGCGCCGCACCACCTCGCAGCCCAGGCCGGCCTTGCCGTGCTGCGCGAGGGCGGCAACGCCGTCGAGGCGATGGTCGCGGCGGCCGCTGCCATCGCCGTCGCCTACCCGCACATGAACGCCATCGGCGGCGACGGCTTCTGGCTGATCGCCGCGCCCGGCGCCGCACCCGTCGCGATCGACGCCTGCGGTGCCGCGGCCGCCGCCGCGACGCCGGCGCTCTACCGCGCGCACGGCCATCGGGCGATCCCGGCGCGCGGGCCGCTGGCCGCCCTCACGGTGCCCGGCACCGTCTCGGGCTGGGCGGCCGCCCTCGCCGTCGCCGCCGGCTGGGGCGGCCGCGCGCTGCCGCTCGCCCGGCTGCTGGAGGATGCGATCCACCACGCCGAGGCGGGGGTGCCGGCGACCGCCAGCCAGGCGTTCTACACCGCCGCCAGGCGCGCCGAGCTCGAGGACGCGCCGGGCTTCGCCGGCACCTTCATGCCGTCGGGCGCGCCGCCCGTGGCGGGCGACGTGCTGCGCAACCCCGCGCTGGCCCAGACGCTCCGCCGCATCGCCGCCGACGGACCGGACGGCTTCTACCGCGGCGCGCTCGCCCGCGCGCTCGCGGCCGACCTCGCCCGCGCCGGCTCGCCGGTCGCCGCCGCCGACCTCGCCCGCCACCGGGCGCGCGTCGTGCCGCCGCTCGAGGTGCGGGTCGCGGCCGGCACGCTCTACAACCTGCCGCCGCCGACCCAGGGCCTCGCCTCGCTGATGATCCTGGCGATCTGGGACCGCCTCGGCCGCCATCCGGCGGACGGCTTCGGCCATGTCCACGGCCTCGTCGAGGCGACCAAGCGCGCCTTCCTGGTGCGCGACGCCCATGTCGGCGACCCCGCCGTCATGACCGTCGATCCCCGCGGCTTCCTCGCCGCCGACCGCATCGCGGCCGAGGCCGCCGCGATCAACCCGCGCCGGGCGGCGCCCTGGCCGCCGCGCCCGCCGGACGCGGGCGACACGATCTGGATGGGCGCCGTCGACGGCGCCGGCCGCGCGGTCAGCTTCATCCAGAGCATCTATTGGGAGTTCGGTGCGGGCGTCGTCCTGCGCGACACCGGCGTGCTGATGCAGAACCGCGGTTCCAGCTTCTCGCTGGCGCCGGACGGGCTGCGCACGCTCGCCCCCGGCCGGCTGCCGTTCCACACGCTGAACCCGGCGCTGGCGCGGCTCGCCGACGGGCGCACGGTCACCTACGGCACCATGGGCGGCGAGGGCCAGCCGCAGACCCAGGCCGCGATCCTGACGCGCCTCCTGCTGGGCCGCACGCCGCAGCAGGCGGTGACCGCACCGCGCTGGCTGCTCGGCCGGACCTGGGGGGCGGAGGCAACCAGCCTCAAGATCGAAGATCGCATGGAACCAGCCGTCGTCGACGTGCTGCGCACCGCCGGCCACGACGTCGAGCCGGTGCCCGCCTTCAGCGACCTGATGGGCCATGCCGGCATGATCGTGCGCGGCGCGGACGGCGTGCTGGCCGGGGCGGCAGACCCGCGCGCCGACGGCCTCGTCGCGGCGTTCTGAGGCGCGCGATTCCGGCCTTGCCTCCGCCAGCCCCTTTGCGTAGTGTCCCGGCCTCTCGCGCGGGGGCTCCCCCGCCGGCAAGCGCCCGTAGCTCAACTGGATAGAGCACCAGACTACGGATCTGGGGGTTGGGGGTTCGAATCCTCCCGGGCGCGCCACTTCCCTATCTCTTAAATTTATCAACTAGTTAGGCGCTGACGCGAGCCTGCGTCGTAGCAGCCACTCGTAGCAGTTTCTGTAGCAGGTCCGTAGCGGCGCCCCGAGGGGTGTCGCTCTTTGTGGTCCTGGCGGCTGCTATTGCAACTCCACGAACCGTGGGTGCGGCAATCTGCTGAGCCAGTGTCGCAGATCCCTGCTGCTTACAACTCTAGCTCGCGAGCCCGGTGCAAACGACACTCGCAGTCCATTTGGAAATGTCGGCGGCACGCGAGGCACCCGGTGGGCAGGCTGTTGATGGCAACCAACGTCATAGCATCAGATATCTCAATCCGAAGCTTGAGCCCCGACGCGACACAGCCTTCAACCCTTCCCAAGCAGATTCTAGGATGGTAAATGTGTTCCGGAATTGAAAGGATCCGCTGCGCATGGCTATCTTGCGCCATTCCGAAGAGCAGTTCCGTAATCTCTTGAGACAATATCTGACCCCAGCTCGGGCCATTGCCACGCCTCAGCACCTGAAAGGTCG
>JADZBA010000356.1 GCA_020852355.1 Alphaproteobacteria bacterium | reverse complement strand
CTCCAGCAAATCGCCGGTGTACGTCGCCATGTCGGGATCGATCGTCCCCGCTTCGGCCTCCGCGCGCATCTGCGCCCATGCCGGCGCCGCGTCCACGAGCGCGCCGCCGATGGCCTTGATGTCGCTGTCGGCGCTCTCGATCAGCGTCTCGACGAGGTTGGCATCGCCGTAGGCCGCGGCCAGCATCGCCGCCTGGATGCGTCGGATGCCGGGACCGGATAGATTCCCCTGGCTGTCGACGACGTTTGCGCGTTCGGAGGACGGAACGCTCTCGACGAAGCGACGGACGAAATTGCGGTTCGCCGCGGCAGTGATCTCCCCGCCCTGCCACTGCGACAGCATGGGGCCGATCTTCTGTGCGTCGGCCATCGCCTGCTCGGTCGCCGACATCGCGAGCGTGCTGCGCGCGTTGCTTTCCTCGGCGATGCGGGCGCGCTCGGCGGCCGGCGCGTCGTTGATGCGCACCAGGACCGGCTTGACCATGCCCTCGACGGGGTAACCCTGGGCGGCAAGGTGCTCGCGGTACCGGCGCGACGACGGGAGCGCTTGGCGGTAGGCCCGGCGCAGCGCCAGCACACGACCGTTGCCGCTGTCGATCATGCCATCCGGGCCGACGAGCGGCGCGCCATCTGCGGTGGAGGGATTGACGTCCAGCCGCCGCGGGTCGAGCCGGGCCGCGATCTCGATGATCTGCGCTTGGGAGGCGGCTCGAGTTCGGTCCCGCGGTTGCGCGCCGGTGAATGCCGGGTTCGGCGCGCCGTCATCGGTCTGGGAGGGGATGAGGCGATCGAGCTCGACCACCGCGTAGCGCACCGGCACGTCGGTCCCGGCCGGGGTCGTGACCGTGTCCGAGCGGACCACACGCCCCCCGAGGGGCGCGGCAGCGGGTGAGGGCTCCTGAGAGACCGTCGCCGACTGCACGGTTGGCTGCGGTGCGAACTGGGCCGACGGCTCGGCACCTCGCATCGCCGCCCGGCGCCAATAGTCCGCCTGCCGCTCCGTGTCGATGATGTCCGGCGCCTCGACACGGCCCTGCGCGTCCCGGCCCCATGATGCCGAAGCGGCCTCGCGCACCGCGTCGACGTAGTCACGGGCGAGGCCGAGGACATGTTGCGGTTTCGAGAACGGGGTGCCGGCCTTAGGGTCTGCCGCGGCCCAGCCCTTCAGATCCTGGAAGAGATGCCGCATCTCCTCGCGATACGGCCCGCTGTTCGGGTCCCGCCGGCCAGCGAAGTCGAACAGCCGGGCGTGCAGCTCGTCCGGGAAGATGATCGTCACCGGCCCGTCGTCGCCCGGCGACAGGCGGGCCTCGCGCGTCGGTGGCCGCGGGGATGGCGGAACGTCGGGCATCGCCGTCGGAGCGGGCGCCGTCGACGGCGATGGTGTGCCCGCGCGGGCCGGCGTGGTTGGGGCCGCCGTTGCAGTGGTCGGAGCCGGCAGCGTAACGGACGAGGGCGGCGCGACCGGCTGCTGCTGCCCGGCTTCGATCGGCGCTGGCGGCTCCGGCTCCTGCGGCGGGGCAGGGATGGCCCTTGGGGTCGCCGGAGCCATCACGGGGCCTGGGCTGACCGCGGCCTCCTGCGGGGCTCCCACGAGGTCGAGGGGAGAGGCGGCGGGGGCCGGCACCGCGGCGGCTGGCTCCGGCGCGCTTGGCTGCGTCGGCTGCAGTCCCACCGTCAGGGCCGAGAGTGGCGAGACGGCCGTGCCCGTGGGCGCCGCTACGGCGGCCGACGTCGAGACCGGCGCGGGCGGCGGGGTATCGGCCGGTCTCGGCAGGCTCTCGATCGGTGTCGGGGGGACGTTCGTCGCCGGTGCTGGCGGCACGGTGCCGATCTGCTGCGGGGCGACGGCCGGGGACGTCGGCGCCGGGGGCACCGCGGCGACTGGGTCGGGACCGACGTTCATCGCCGGCTGGGCGCCGACCGGGATCGCGGGCATCGGCAGCTGCGACGCGACAGCGTCGGGCCCGACCGGCCGTGCCGTCGGCGGCGTGAGCGGGGAGATGGGTTCCGCCGGAAGGGCGCTGACGTCGACCGGCGCGGCCGGATCGACGACGGGCGCCGGTACCGGCTGTTCCTGTTCCGTTTCACGTGGAACCGGGGCTGGGCCGGGGATGACGGGAGCCGCTGGCGTCGGGGGCACGGGGGTCGCTGGCTCGGGCTGCACGAACGCCGGGGCCAGCGGCGCAGGTTCGATGCGGACTCCGTCCGGCCCGACCGTCAGCGCCGACAGGCCGGACGGCTCCGCTCGGAGCGGCGGGGCGCTCTCGGAGCGACCGGAGAAGCGTGCCATCCCAAGCTCGTATGGCGTAGTGAAGCCCTCGGCCACGCCTTCGAGGAGGATGTCGCCGGGCTTGTACTCGCCGGTCGCCGCCTGTCCCAACGCCTCGCCGGCCATACCGGCGCCGGCCTGTACGCCGAACTGCGCGCCGACCTCGCCGGCCGCGCCGAGGCGGCCGCCCCCATGGAACAACCGCGTGCCGGCGACCCGGGCGCCCAGCGCATCCATCGCGCCAATCGGGACGGCGCGGGAAGCGGCGCGCTGCCGCACGCCCTCCATGAACGTCGGGTCGGAAAGCGCGCCCGCCACCGCCCGGCTGTCGGACAGGTTGACGCCGCCATCCTCCATCGCGTCGATGATCGACGACGCGTACTCGACGCCGGCGGACCCGAGACCCATGCCGGCGGCGAACCCGCGCACGCCGCCCACGGCCCGACCGGCACCGCCGAGAACAAGGCCCGGCGAGGACGACACGGCGCTCTGAAGGCCGGTGTACCCGATCACGCCGAGCGGGTCGGTCATGAATGCGTCCCACGCCTCGCCGAAGGTCTTCGCCTGGCCGACGGCCCGCAATGCAGCGGGCGCCGGCGTGGCCGCCTGCTCGATGCCGAGGTCGCGTATCCGCCACACGGCATCCCCCAGGGACGCTTCGACGGCCGCGCGCGCCTCCTGGCGCTGCTGCGGGGACATGTACTGGTAGCCGACCGGGTCCTCGCTGTCCGGCACGGCTTCGCCGCGGTCGATCCGATCCAGCGTCCGGAGTGCGTTCGCCGTGAACGCCGCACCTTGGCCGGTGGCGGCCTGCCCCAATCCCAGGGCCCCGGAACGGATGGCGTCGCCGGCGCCGCTGATGATGCCGTCAGGCGTGGCCGGTCCGCCCGCGTCCTGACCCAGCGCAATCGCCCGGCGATCGCTACCGGTAATTGCCGACCAGTGCGGATCGAGAGTCGAGGGCGCGCGCTGCTCACCGAACGCGGAGAGGCTCGCGACCGAGACGTCCAAGTCCGACGCCCTGGGCATGGGCACGCCGAGATGGTCCGGCATCAACGCGTAGAGCTGCGACTGGCCGCCGGGCAGGAATTCGATGGGGTTGGGGACGTCCAACTCCTGCGTCAGCGACGGCAACACGCTGCGCGAGCCGGTGACGGCTGGGGCCGGATCGAAGGGCGTCGGCGGCCGAACCGGAGGAGCGGCAGCTGCCGGCCCGAGCTGATCGAGGGCCGCCATCATGTCGGCCGGCGGTTCCAAGCCGACCGTGAGCGCCGACAGCCCGCGCGCCAGCGCGGGGGTGACGCCCCGCACGATCGCCGACGGATCGCCGAGCCATGCGGGCTCGGAGTTGATGCCCAAGCCGATCTGCTGGTCGAAGGCCGCGCGGGAAAGGTCCGGGTAGAACCGTCGGTGCAAGCCGTCCGCCAGCTCGGCGTCCGACAGGTCGTCGTAGACGGGGAACTGCTGGCGGAAATCGGCGAGGTTCATCTGCTGATCACCGCAGCCCGAGAGGATCAGCCATCTTCGGCGCCGCCGGGGCGGCGTTTCCGAGCGAGGGAGGCCGGCCGAACTCCATCATGCGACGGACGACCTGCTCGGCCTCGGCGTACTTCTGCTCGTTGGGCCGGGTGTCGAAGATGTCGCCGATCATCTTCGAGTAAATGCTCGACAACGCGGCCTGCGGGTTGCTGCGCGCAGTGCGGGCGAGCTGGAACGCCTCGGTGGCGTCCTTGGCGACGCCGTTGCGCTGCAGGTACTCCATGAGCTGGATCTCGGCCGGTGTCGCCTGGTTCCCGCGGTTGCCGACGTAGCCCGGGACGCCCGTCGGCGTGACCGACCCGGCCGCCGTGTCGAACGCGCCGATCTGAGTGCGGCCGTCCGGCCCCATGGTCGTGATGGGCTGGAAGGTTCGCTTCTCGAGCGGCGCACCGGCCGTGCGGTAGGCGCCAGCGATGTCGCCGGCCTCGGCGAAGCTCGCTCCGAAGCGCGCGCCCCAGGCCGGATCGTTGGCGGTGATCGCCTTCGCCTGCTCGAGGAGCGTCTTCATCACGGTCGTGTTGCGGACCATCGCGGGGGTCAGCTTCAGGCCGATCGACTGCGCGATCTGAAGGGCAATATCAGGCTGGCCCTGCGCCGCAAGCTCGATCGCCTTCAGGCCGAGCCGGTCACGCTCGGTGTACTTTCCTTGCGCCAGATCAAATCCGATCTTCCCCATGCCGGGCGTGTTCGCCGCCCCGGCGACGAGCGCCTGGGCCATCGGGTTCGTGAAGCGGGACGTCAGCCCGCCGAGGAGGTCGCCGCCCGCCATGCCGCCGCCGGCCTGGGCGACGATGTCCCGCTCCCAGTCGCGGCCGGCCGCTTCCTGGTAGCCTGGGACGCCCTCGATCTGCCGGCCCATCGCCACCTGCTGCGGGGTCGGCGCCCGACCGACCATCGCGTCCGTCGTGCCGCCCATCGCCTGCCGCACCATGGCGTCCTCGCCGCCGCCGGGCGGCTGTCGCGCCGGGACGAACCCGCGGGTGCTGTCGTACTGGCGGACGATATCGCCCGCCGTCTTGCCGGCGAGATGCGGGTTCGCCGCCATCACCTTGGGACCG
>JADZBA010000355.1 GCA_020852355.1 Alphaproteobacteria bacterium | reverse complement strand
CAAGTACGGCCGGAACCTGGACGAGGGCAAGTACGGCCGCAACGTCGACGAGGGCAAGTTCGGCGCCAACCTCGACGAGGGCAAGTACGGCCAGTCGGTCGACGACGCCGGCAAGCTCGGCCGCTGAGGTCGCGCCCGCCACTTCCGAATTCGCCTCCCCGACGGCCGGCGCACCCCCTCCTCGCGTCGACCGCTCCCCGGCGGGCCGTGGCACCCCCCACGGCCCGCCGCCCCCTTTTCAGGTGCCGCGATAGCCTTTCCACCCGGCGGCGCGCAGCGCGCAGGCCGGGCAGTCGCCGCAGCCATATCCCCAGGCGTGGCGCCGGCCGCGGTCGCCGCGGTAGCAGCTCATCGATTGCTCGACGATCGCCTCGACCAGCGCCGCGCCGCCGAGCGCCTCGGCGAGTCGCCACGTCGCCGCCTTGTCGCGCCACATCAGCGGCGTGTGGATGGTGACGCGGCGGTCCATGCCGAGGCTGAGCGTCGCCTGCAGCGCCTTCAGCGTGTCGTCGCGGCAGTCGGGGTATCCCGAGTAGTCGGTCTCGCACATGCCGCCGACGAGATGGCGGATGCCGCGGCGGTACGCGAGCGCCGCCGCATAGGTGAAGAAGAGCAGGTTGCGGCCGGGCACGAAGGTGCTGGGCAGCCCGGCTTCCGTCATGGTGATCGCTGCCTCGCGGGTCAGCGCCGTGTCGCTGATGCGCCCCAGCGTCGCCAGCTCCAGCACATGGTCCTCGCCCAGGCGATCGGCCCAGGCCGCATCGAGGCCGGCCATCGCGGCGCGCAGTTGCGGCCGGCAGTCGAGCTCGACGCGATGGCGCTGGCCGTAGTCGAAGCCGATCGTCTCGACCCGCGCGAACCGGGCGAGCGCCCAGGCGAGGCAAGTGGCGGAATCCTGCCCGCCGGAGAACAGCACCAGGGCGGGCTCGGCGGCGAGGGACATGGCATGACTTCCGAATGATGGTCCGGGACGGTCGGCGCGGGGGCCGGCGCAGACGCCTTCCAGCCTTGCCCGCGGGCGGGTGCCCGACTAGGTTCCACGCCTGCTGGGGCGTAGCCAAGTGGCAAGGCAGCGGATTTTGATTCCGCCATTCCCAGGTTCGAATCCTGGCGCCCCAACCACTCCGGCTCAGCCGGTGCGCCGATCGGCGCGGGTGAACCCCAGGCTGCGGGCGATTCGCGCGCGCGGCACCAGGAGGTCCGCCAGCGTATAGTCGTCGAGCGTGCGCAGGAACGCCTGCGTCGCGTCGCGCAGCGCCCGGCGCAGGACGCAGCATCCCTCGATCGGGCAGAAACCGGGCCGGGCGAGGCATCCCATCACGGCCAGGTCGTCCTCGGTGTCGCGCACGACGGCGCCGACCACGATCTCCGCGGCGGGGCGCGCCAGCCGGATGCCGCCGCCCTTGCCGCGGACCGTCTCGACGTATCCCTGCCGCGCGAGCTCGTTGACCACCTTCATCAGGTGGGTCCGCGACACGCCGAAGGCGCCCGCGACCTCCGCGATCGTGGCGAGCCGGCCGTCCCTGGCGCCGAGATGGATCAGCGTGCGCAGCGCGTAGTCGGTCCACAGGGTGAGGCGCATGGCTCCCTACGCTCCCGGATCTCGATGTCGGCCGAAAGAAGATGTATATGGAATACATCTTTCGGCGGAAGCGTGGGATCGCGCGGAGTGGCCCGGATGGAGACGAATGCGCCGGCGACGATCGCCGGGTCGACGGACGGCCCCGTCGTCGAGGCGGAGCTGGTGGCGGCAGGGCTCGGCCTGTCGGCCGGCGCCTTCTGGCGCGCGATGAAGCGCGGCATCGTCTATGGCGTGGTCGAGCGCGGCGAAGGCGACGATGCGGGGCGCACGCGGCTGACCTTCCGTTATCGCGCGCGAACCTGGTCGGTCACCCTGGAGGACGCCCCGTGACGCGCCCGCCCGATGACGCGCCCGCCATGGACGTCGCCTCGCCGGCCTGCTCGATGCACGAGGCGGACGACGCCTACATGGGCTATGCCGGCAGGGTCGAGCTGCTGGGTTTCCTCGACGCCCTGCTGCAGGGGGAGCGTGCCGTGGCGCAGGTGGCGCTGGAGAGCGCGCCTGCGGCCGGCAGCGGCCCGGTCGCCGCGCGGCTGTCGGCGGCCGCGCGGGAGGCGTCGCGCTGGTGCGCCACGCTGGTCCGTCATGTCCAGGCGCCGGACGAGGCGCCATCGCCGCGCACCGGCACCCTCCACGCCGAGGCGATGGCGATCGCCGATCTGGCCCGGCGTCTCGCCTTCCTCGAGCGTCGCCAGGCGTCCGCGGTGCGGACGCTGCGCGCGATGCTGCCCCGCGTGCGCGACGACCGGCTGCACGCGGACCTCGCCCGGATGCTGCGGGGGCCCGAGGCCGAGATCTCGGCCGGCGGCGGCCGGCGCGGCGTCAGGGACGGGGAGGAGGCGCCGGGGCGATGACGGCACGCTCGGTGACGATGGCGTCCATCGGGATGTCGTGGGGCAGGGGACGGATGGTCGCCATGGCGGCGCGGGCGTAGCCGACGCCGATCGCCGTCGGGCGCGGCGACAGGACGGCCAGCGTCCGGTCGAAGAAGCCGCCGCCGTATCCGAGCCGATAGCCGGCGCCGTCGAAGCCCATCACCGGGGCGATGACGATGTCCGGCACCACTTCGGCACCGTCGGCGGGGATCGGGATGTTCCACACGCCGGCCATCAGCCTGCAGCCCGGCTGCCAGGCGCGAAAGACCATGGGCGTTCGCTTCGCGACGACGACGGGCAGGGCGCAGCGGCCGCCGCCGGCCGCGATGCGCCGCATCCATGGCCGCAGGTCGGGCTCGCCGCGGAACGGCCAGTAGACGCTGACCGTGCGTCCCGCCGGGGCGCCGATGAAGCGGTCGAGATGGGCGGCGATCGCGGCCGCGAACCGGCGGCGCTCGTCCGGATCGATCGCCAGGCGCTCGTCGGCCAGCCGGCTGCGTTCCGCCTTGCGCCAGGCCATGATCTCCGCCCGCGTCGGGGGCTCGCT
>JADZBA010000354.1 GCA_020852355.1 Alphaproteobacteria bacterium | reverse complement strand
GAGGCTGCGAGAAGGGCGCCCGCGACGGCCGCCCGGCGCGTCCGGCGTGCCATCCGTGCTACTCCGTCGGGCAGACCACGAGATAGAGCGTGCCGGTCTCGCTGCCGGCGGCGGCCGCGAAATACCAGGCGAGCAGCAGCGCCCGGTCCGCTCCCTGGGCGGCCGCGTTCTCCGCCCGGTAGGCGTAGGCGTTGGGATATTGCAGGGCGAGCTGGCTCAGCGTGTAGCGCCGGGCCATCATCGCGTCCGCGGCCTCGGCGTAGAGCCGGCGGATGCGTGCGTCCTCGCGCACCGAGACGTTCCAGCCGAAGCCCTCGCCGGCGCTGGCGCAGCGTCGGCTGGTGCCCTGCTGCACGACCGCGAGGACGCTGGTGAACTGGCCGAAATCGACCGGCGTCGGCGGGTCCGTGAACTTGAGGCCGAAGCGGCCCCCCGCCACCGGCAGGGTGGGCGGCGGCAGCGTCGCGGCCGCCTGCGGCGACGGCGGCGCGGCGCCCGGCTGCGGCGCGCCGGCACCCTGCGTGGCCGGCGGCTCCTCGTTGGGGTCGACCACCGTCACCCTTCCACGGGCCCGGAGGTAGCCCTTGTCGTCGCTACCGGCGCGCGCCTCGATCATGTAGTCCCCGGGAAGCTGGCCCGGGAACTGGTAGCTGCCGTCGCGGTAGCGCTCGCCGACGGCCCCGCCGGTCGCGATGTAGCTGGTGATCGGCCGCTCGGCGTCGGGGCGCTTCAGCAGCACGTAGAACGTCGGCGCCATCATCCCGGTCCAGCGCACGAGGATCGGCTCGAACGGCTGGTAGGTCTGCTTCTCCGCCATCACCTGCGGGCGGGGCGGCGCCGCTTGGGCGATCTGCACATGGCCGTCGGCCGCGCGTACCGGCGCTGCCCAGACGCCGGTCGCGAAGATCACCGCGGCCAGCGCCGCGATCGTCGTTGCTGCCTTCCTCACGCACTTCCCCCATCGCCGTGCGTCGCGACCCACCGGCGGCATCCTAGCACCGATTTGGCGAAACCGGAGCGGGTGGCGCTACCCGACCAAGTCGTTACCCAGGTCGACGGTTCGTTCGTCTACGGCCCGAGCGCGCTGCTCTACAGCGAGATCACCATCGAAAGCGGGCGGCTCAGGGGCCATGTCTGCTCGTGGAACGGCGAGGAGGTGATGCGCGCCGAGCCGTTCGCGCCGGGCGGCCCGGAGAGCGTGGCGCTGGAGCTCTACCTCGCGGTGCGCGCCAACGGCCTGCCGGTCGAGACGCCGGCGGTGCGGCCCTAACGGCGGCGGGCGGGTGCGGCGCGCGACGCCGTCGCGGCCACCGCATCCAGCGCCGCGGCGACGCGCGCCCGATCCGCCGCGTCGATCCGCTCGTCCGCGTGGGCGGCGAGCAGCGCCGCCGCCGCGCCCGCCGCGTCCGGCGGCATCAGCGCGACGGCGCAGCGTGCGAAGCCGATCCCATCCTCGGCGATCGTGCGGCGGTCGAGGCAGACGACCGCCGCCCGCGTCGCGGGATCGTTCAGCACCGTGGCCGTGGCGTCCGCGATCGTCCTCTCCGCGATCGGCCAGTCGTCGATGCGGGCGTCGATCCGGGCGCCGCACGGCGCGACCACCGCGACGCCGCGGACGCGGGCGCGGAGGCCGCGCGCCATCTCCTCGGCCGCGGCGGCGCCCTCGCCCGGCTCGGCCAGCAGGGCGACGATGGGGACGAGGCCGCGGTCGCCCGCACGGAAGTGCCCGTCGAGGAATGCGTCCTCGATGAGATAGCCCGGCTCGCGCATGAAGAAGCCGGGAGTGGCGTTGATCTCGCAGATGCCGCCGCCGACCTCGCGGAACGACCGCGTGATGTCCGGCGTGATGAGGTCGATGCCGGCGACGTCGAGCCCGACCACCGCCGCGGCCCGCTCGGCCAGCCGCGCGTTGTCGGGATGCACCAGCGCCGTCGCGTTGCGCGCGGTGCCGCCGCGCGAGGTGTTCGAGGTGTGGCGCAGCACCACCCGGCGGCCCGCTTCCGGCACGCTCGCGAGCCCCAGCCCCTGGCGCTCCAGCAGCAGCGTCGCCTCCGCGTCGATCGCGATCTTCTTGAAGCTCGCGGACACGTCGTCGGTGCGCTCCGCGTTCACCGCGTCGATCAGCCCGGCGACCGAGCGCCGGCCGTCGCCGGTCACCTGCGCCGGGTCCTGGCGCACCGCCGAGATGAAGCGCCCGTCGATGACGACGAGGCGGGTGTGGTCGCCCGGCAGCTGGCGCTCGACCAGGACCGGGCCGTGGCGCGCCGCCGCCGCATAGGCCCGCCGCACGTCGGCCTCGTCGCGCAGATGCAGCGAGACGGCGGTGCCGTAGTCGGTCGCCGTCGGCTTGACCACCACCGGATAGCCGATCGCCGCGGCGGCGGCGACCGCCGCGTCGGCCGAGCCGACGCGGCGACCCGCCGGTACCGGCAGGCCTTGTGCCCGGAGCAGGGCCGCCGCGATGTCCTTGTGCGTCGAGATGTAGGTCGCGATGCGGCTGGTCGCCGGCGTGAAGGTGTGCTGCACGTGCATCTGCCACGCGCCCTGGCCCAGCCGCAGCAGGCGGTGGCCGGGAACCAGACGGTTCCACGGAATGCCGCGACGCTCGGCCGCCCGGATCACCCGCGCCTCGCTCTCGCTGTAGTCGATGACGTTGGCCGTGGCGAAGAAGCGGTTGAGATGAGCGACGACCTCGCCCCTTTGGCTGCCCGGGGCCGCGACGATGGCGAAGGCGGTCCGCGCCGCCGCCGCGCCGACCTCGGCGTCCCACACCGGCACGACGACGTGGTCCGCCGCCGTGCCGCCGCCGGTACCGTCGGGGACGGGATGGCCGAGCGCGCGCTGCAATTCCTGCGCGAGCCATGCGACCGCCGCTGCGGCACCGGCGGGTGGGGACGCGGCTTCCGCCAGGGCGGGATGCCGGCGCAGCGCGGCGGCCCAGTCTTCCGGCAGGTCCACCCCGTCGATCCCGGCGACGTGCAGCAGGACGCATCGCCCGGCCGCGAACAGGCTGGGGCCGGGGTAGGCACGCAATCGCTCGGGAGGCGGCGGAATCATGCGCATCCCGGGCGGCGCGCGATCGGCCTCCCTCAGCGGATGCCGGTGATGCTGGCGCTGACCGAGCGCGGGTCGCGCGTCGGCCAGCGGCCGGCGTCGACCTGGGCCAGGAAGTCCGCCAGCGCGTCGTTGAAGCGGTCCGGATCCTCGATGTTGATCGCGTGCCCGGCGTTGGGCAGCACCTGCAGCGCCGCCGACGGGATGGTCCGCTTCATGAAGATGTTGGGGACGAGGCAGGGATGGTCCTCGTCGCCGGTGATGATCAATGTCGGCACCGTCAGCCGGCGCATCTGGTCCTCGAGATCGAAGATCGAAGGCCGCTCGCGCTGCACGCCGAGCTGGGTCAGGGCGGAGCCTTCCGAGGAATGCTCGGCGAGCTGCGCGGCGAACTCGCGCCAGCCGCGCGGGTCCTTGTTCTGGAACTGCACGCGCGTCGGCCCCAGCGCGTAGGTCTCGGAGAACTTCGCCATCCCCTCGTTGCGCAGCCGGCCGGCGATCTTCTCCGCCTCGCTGCGGAAGATCTCGCGCTGGTCGCGCTCGGCCCCGTAGCCGCAGCCGCCGACCAGCAGCGACAGCGCCCGTTCGGGATATGCCAGGCCGAAATGCAGCGTCGCGAAGCCGCCCATGGAGAGGCCGACGATGTGCGCCTTGGCGATGCCGAGGCCGTCCAGCACGGCGCGGATGTCGTCGCGGGCGCGGGCCTGGGAATAGCTGGCCGGGCTGGTCGGCACGTCGGAGGGCGGGAAGCCGCGCGCGTTGAAGGCGATGCAGCGGTAGCGCCGGGCGAAGGCGCGCATCTGCGGCTCCCAGCTCCGGCAGTCGCCGGCGAACTCGTGGACGAAGACGACCGGCGTCCCGCTGCCGCCTTCCTCGTAGTAGAGCTTCACGCCGTCGTCGGTGGTCACGTGGGGCATGCTCATCCTCCCGTCGGGGCGGGAAGTGGACCATGGCAGCCGGCGCGTTGACCAGCCCCCCCGGATCGCCACGCCGTCGCTACGCCTTGCGCCGGGCTGCGGCGCCGCTACAGTCGCGGCAGGCAATCGGCGAGGGTCGGGGTGGCGGAAGCGAAGGACGTGATCGTCGAGGTCGACGCCGACGGTGTCGCCCTGGTGACCCTGAACCGGCCGCACAAGCGCAATGCGGTGACGCTCGCCATGTGGGGCGAGATTGGCCAGTGGACCGCGACCCTGGGCGGCGATCCCGCAGTGCGCGCGATCGTCGTCACCGGTGCGGGCGGCCATTTCTGCGCCGGCGCGGACATCTCCGAGTTCGCCATGGTGCGGGCGACGGCGGAGCAGTCGCGGCACTACGAGGAGGTGGCCGAGGGCGCCGTGCATGCGATGCTCGACTGCCCCAAGCCGGTGATCGCGGCCGTCTCCGGCTTCGGGGTCGGCGGCGGCTGCGGCCTGGCGCTCGGCTGCGACTTCCGGGTCGGCGACGCGACGACGCAGATGGGAATCCCCGCGGCCCGGCTCGGCATCGTCTACAGCCTGCTGGAGAGCCGGCTGCTGCTGTCGGCCGTCGGCCTGTCCAACGCCAAGCTCGTGCTCTACTCGGCCCGGCGCTTCGGCGCCGCCGAGGCCATGCGCATCGGCCTGCTCGACCAGGTCGCCGAGGACGGCGCGGTCGCCGGTGCGCGGCGGCTGGCGGGCGAGCTGATCGCCAACGCGCCCCTGTCGCTCGCCGGGAGCAAGGAAGTGCTGCAGCTCCTCGCCGAAGGCGACGCCGAGCGCCATGCCCAGGCGATCGCCGCCATCGTCGACCGGGCGATCGACAGCGAGGACTACCGGGAGGCGGCCCGCGCCTTCGTCGAGAAGCGTCCGCCGGTCTTCCGCGGGCGATAGGAGCAGCGCATGCAGTGGATCGGCGTCGACGTCGGCGGCACCTTCACCGACCTCGTGCTCTACGACGAGGCGGACGGCAGCCTGCGCGTGGTCAAGGCGTCGTCGACGCCCCACGACCATTCCCAGGGTATGATGGACGGCATCGCCGCCCTCGGCGTCGACCTGGGTCAGGTGGCGAAGCTGGCGCACGGCACGACGGTCGCGACCAACACCGCGCTGGAGCGCGACGGCGCGCGCATGGCAGTGCTGACCACGCGCGGCCATCGCGACGTGCTGATCGTCGGGCGCGGCAACCGCACCGTCCTCTACAACATCAAGACTGCGCGGCCGGACCCGCTGGTGCCGCGCCGGCGCATCCACGAGATCGGCGAGCGCATGCGCCAGGACGGCTCGGTCGCCGAACCGCTGGACGCGGCCGACCTCGACGCCGCGGTCGCGACGCTGGAGGCGGAGGGGATCGAGGCGGTCGCCGTGTGCTACCTCCACGCCTACGCCAACCCCGACCATGAGCGTCGCACGCGGGCGGCGATCGAGGCGCGCCTGCCCGGGGTCTTCGTCTCGACCTCGGCCGAGGTGCTGCCGGAGTATCGCGAGTACGAGCGCTTCGCCACCACCGCGCTCAACGCCTACGTCGCTCCGCGCGTGCGCCGCTATCTCGCCTCGCTGCGCGGCCGGCTGGCCGAGCGCGGCTACGACCGGCCGGTCGCCATCATGGCGTCCAACGGTGGCACGCTGCCCTCGGAGGCGATCGAGCGGCTGCCGGTCGGCTCCATGCTGTCGGGCCCGGCGGCGGGCGTCATCGCCGCGACCTTCGTCGGCCGCACGGTCGGCTTCGAGCGGGTCATCACCTACGACATGGGCGGCACCAGCACCGATGTCTCGCTGATCGAGGGCGGGGCCTTCGCCATGACCAGCGACGGTGCGGTGGGCACGCTGCCCAACCGCATGATGCAGATCGACATCAACTCGATCGGCGCCGGCGGCGGCAGCATCGCCGCGGTCGGCGACGGCGGCTTCCTCGCGGTCGGCCCGCGCTCGGCCGGTGCGGCGCCGGGGCCTGCGAGCTACGGGCGCGGCGGCACCGAGGCGACGGTGACGGACGCCAATGTCGTGCTCGGCCGGCTCGGCACCGATGCGCCGCTCGGCGGCTCGCTGCGGCTCGACGGTGCCGCGGCGCGGGCGGCGGTGGACCGCGTCGCCGGGCGCCTCGGCCTCGATCCGCTGGTGATGGCGGACGGCATCGTCAAAGTGGCTGTCGCCAGGATGACCGGCGCCATCAAGGAGATCTCGATCATGCGCGGGCGCGACCCGCGCGACTTCGCGCTCTTCGCCTATGGCGGCGCCGGCCCGCTGCACGCCGCCCTCGTCGCCGAGGAGCTCGGCATGCGTGCGGTCGTGGTGCCGCCCATTCCGGGCAACTTCTCCGCCCTGGGGCTGCTGGTCGCCGACGTGCGCCGCGACTTCGTGCGCACCCGGGTGACGGTGACGCGCACCATGCCGACCGCCGCCATCGCCGAGCTGCTGGCCGACCTGCGCGCCGAGGCGGAAGCCGATCTCGCCGGCGCCGGCTTCGCTGCCGATGCCATGCGCTTCGAGGCGCGGCTCGACATGCGCTATGTTGGCCAGGCGTTCGAGCTGTCGGTTCCCGTGGCACTGGCGCCGACCGACCATGAGGCGATCGACGCCGCCTTCCGCCGCGTCTACGAGGACCGCTACACCCACGCACCCGACGACCCGACGGAGATCGTCAATTTCCGCCTCTCGGCCTACGGCATCGGCCGCAAGCCGCAGCTCGTACCGGTCGACGGCGCCGGGCGCAGCCTCGCGGCGGCGCGCATCGGCACCCGTGCGGTCGCCTTCGACGCGCGGCCCGTGGAGGCCGCGATCTATCGCCGCGACGCGCTGCCGGTGGACGAGGCGTTCGACGGCCCGGCGATCGTCGAGGAGAGCGGCTCGACCACCGTCGTCCCGCCGGGCTATGCCGCGCGCCTGGAACGGTTCGGCTGCCTCGTGCTGGAGCGGAAGGAGCGGTCATGATCCTCGACCCCATCACGCTGGAGGTCCTGACCGAGGGCCTGATCTCGGTGGTGCGCGAGATGCGCGCGACCGTGTTCCGCACCGCCCGCTCGGTCGCGATCTACGAGGCCAAGGACTTCTCCTGCGGCCTGTTCGATCCCGCCAGCAACGTCGTGGCGCAGTCCGAGGACATCGGCTCGCACGTCGTGCCGCTGCCCTGGTCGGTGCGCTCGGCGATGGAGCAGCATGGCGCCACCCTGGCGCCGGGCGACGTCATCCTGACCAACGATCCCTATCGCGGCGGCACCCACCTCAACGACGTCACCGTCATCTATCCGGTGTTCGCCGACGGCAGGCTGATCTTCTTCCCCGCGGTGCGCGAGCACTGGGCCGACGTCGGCGGCATGGTGCCGGGCAGCATGTCGGGCAAGGCGACGGAGATCTATCAGGAGGGCGTGCGCATCCCGCCGATCAAGATCGTCGAGGGCGGGCGCATCAACCAGGCCGCCATCGACCTGCTGCTCGCCAACATGCGCGTGCCCGACGAGCGGCTCGGCGACTTCCACGCCAGCCTGTCGGCCTGCCGCACCGCCGAGCGGCGCATTCATGAGCTGTGCCGGCGCTACGGCGTCGAGACGCTGCTGGCGGCCATCGCGCAGAACATGGACCGCTCCGAGGCGCGCATGCGCGCGAAGATCGCGGCGCTGCCCGATGGTGAATACTATTTCGAGGACTACCTGGAGACCTTCCAGGACGGGCGCTTGGAGCCGCTCCTGCTGCCGATGAAGCTGACCATCGCCGGCGACGGCATGGTCGCCGACATGACCGGCGCCTCGCCGCAGGTACCGGTCCCGGTCAACTCGACGCTCGCCGTCTCGGCCGGCGGCGTGCTGATCGCGGTCAAGTCGATCTTCGATCCCGACGCGCCGCTGAACCAGGGCTCGCTGCGGCCGATCGAGGTGGTGGCGCCGCCCGGCACCATCGTCAACGTGCAGGCGCCCGCGCCGGCCGGCTCGCACGGTGAGATTCGCAAGCGCGTGCTGGCGGTGATGGTGGGGGCGCTCGCCCAGGTGGCCCCCAGGCTGGTGGCGGGCGATCTCTGCCGCACCTCCTTCCACAACATGATCGGCGGCATCCATCCGCGCACCGGCAAGGAATGGGTGCACTACGAATGGTCGGCCGGGGGCAGCGGCGCCTTCCTGGAGGGTGACGGGCCGAGCGCCATGGCGACCATCGACTGGGGCGACCTCACCACGGTCCAGCCGACCGAGGTGCTGGAGACGCGCATGCCGCTGATGATCGACTTCTCGCTGCAGGCGACCGATTCCGGCGGCCCGGGCACGACGCGCGGCGGCCTCTCGATGCGCCGGCGCCTGCGGCTGACGTCGCCGCGCGCCGCCTACTCGCTGCTGTCGGACGGGGCGGTGCTGCCGGCCTTCGGGGTGCTCGGCGGCTTCGCCGGCGCGCCGGTCTCGAGCCATGTCGAGCGCGACGGCGTCGCCGAGGCGTTCGACATGCCGGGCAAGGTCGCCGGCCACCCGCTGCGGGCCGGCGACGCGGTCGTCATCCGCTCGGCCGGCGGCGGCGGGTACGGCGACCCGCTGGAGCGGCCGCTGGCGCGCGTCCTCGACGACCTGGAGCAGGGCTACGTCTCGCCGGAATCGGCGCACGGCGACTACGGCCTCGTGCTCGCCGCCGACGGCGGCATCGATGTCCCGGCGAGCGAGGCGGCGCGCGCCGCGATCCGCGCCGCGCGCGTCACGCTGGCGGTGGTCGAGGGCGCCGACTGCTACGAGGCGGGCAGCGTCAGCCGGCGGCGGATCTGCCGCATCAACCCGGCGAGCGCGCGCGATGCCGGCCTGCGCGCCGACGACATCGTCGAGCTGATGTCGCCGACCGCAGCACCGCTGCGCGCCTGGGTCGTGCTCGATCCCGCCGTCGGCGCCGGCACGCTGCCGCTCGATGCGCTCGGCCGCCGGGTCATCCAGGCGGCCCTCGGCGCGCGCGTCCATGTCCGCCTGCTCGCCCGCGGCCTGCTGTCGGCCTCGGCGCTGCGCCGCGAGGCCGCGGAATGATCGGGGGCGACGCCGTCCTCGTCACCGGCGCCACCGGCTTCCTCGGGCAGGCCGCCGCCCAGCGCCTGGCCGCCATGGGCCGGCCGGTCGTCGGCATGGACGTGGTGCCCGCGGCCGGCGCGCTGCCCTTCCCGCTGCTCGTCGCCGACCTGCGCGAGCCGCACCGGCTCTACGAGGCGATCCTCGGCCACGGCGTCGGCGCCATCGTCCATGCCGGCGGCATCTCCGGGCCGATGATCGCCCGCGACCATCCGACCCGCATCGTCGAAACCAACGTCGACGGCACGCTCCACGTCTTCGAGGCGGCGCGGCTTGCGAAGGTCCGCCGTGTCGTCTGGTTCTCCTCGATCATGGCCTATGGCGACCTGCCGGACCTCGGCCCCGTCGCCGAGGACCGGCCGCTGCGCCCGACCGGCCTGTACGGCGCCACCAAGGTCGCGGGCGAGGCGATCCTGCGCGCCTACCGCGCGGAATACGGGCTCGACGGCGTCGCCTTCCGCGTCGCCTCGGCCTACGGCCCGCGCCGCACCACGAGCTGCTTCGTGCGCACGCTGCTGGAGAACGCCCGCGCCGGCCGGCCGACGCCGGCCCTGTGCGATCGCGCGCGGCTGCGCCAGTACGTCTTCGTCGACGACGTCGTCGACGCGATCCTCGCCGCGCTGGACGCCGAGCGAATCCCCGAACTCGCCTACAACCTGTCGAGCGGCGTCGCCTATACGACGGAGGAGGCGGTCGCGACGGTCGCCGCCACTGTTCCCGGCGTGCGCATCGAGCCCGCCGCCGGCCTGCCCATCTGGGGCACCTACGCCGTCGGCCCCCTCGACGTCGCCGCCGCCCGCCGCGACCTCGGCTGGTCCCCGAAGGTGGACCTGGCCGAGGGCGCGCGGCGGTATGCGGCGTGGATGGCAGGTTGAATCCTTCGTCCTCTCCGCGCCATCGGGGCGGAAGAGGGCGCGCCCCCAACTTGACAACCCTGCGGCCCGACGCCGACGCTCGCCCGCAATGACCACGGCCCTCGCACCGCCGCCGCGCGTGAGCCCGCTCACCGCCGACCTCGACTTCGCCGGCCGCCGCGTGCTGGTGACCGGGGCGGCGAACGGGTTCGGGGCGGCGATCGCCGACCTGTTCGCCGCGCATGGCGCGACGCTGGTCCTGGCCGACCAGGAGGCGGACGCCGTGACGGCGAAGGCGGCAGCGATCGGCCCACGGGCGACGGCCATCGTCTACGACCAGGCCGACGTCGCCTCGGTCGAGCGGCTGGCGGCGGCGGCGGGCGATGTCGACGTGCTGGTCAACAATGCCGGCCGGCTGCTGACCAAGCCGCTGCTGGAGACCTCGGCGGCGGAGATCCGCGGGCTGATCGACGTCGACCTCGTCGGCGTCATGGTGCTGACGCCGCTCCTGGCGCGCGGCATGGTCGCGCGCGGCCGGGGCGTGGTCGTCAACATCGGCTCGCAGACCGCCTTCTGCGGCGGCGAGGGCAGGGGCATCTACGCCGCGGCCAAGGCGGCGATCGCCCAGTACACCCGGGCGGCCGCCGTCGAATGGGGGCCGCACGGCGTGCGCGCGGTATGCGTGGCGCCGGGCCGCTCCATCACCCGCATGACCCGGCATGTCGTCGCCGGGCCGAGCGGCGACCGCGGGCTCGACCGCGTGCCGCTCGGCCGCTGGGGCAGTGCGGAGGAAGTCGCCAAGCTGGTGGTGTTCCTGGCGTCGGATGCGGCATCCTACGTCACCGGCGAGACGGTGATCGCCGACGGCGGCTACGTGATCGGATAGGTGCCCCATGCCCGACGAAGGTATCCTGCGCCTGCGCTCCGCCTGCCCGCACGACTGCCCGAGCGGCTGCGCGCTCGTCGTCGAGCGCCTGTCGCCCTCGCGCATCGGCCGCATCCGCGGGGCCGAGGACAACGGCTACACGGCGGGCGTCGTCTGCGCCAAGGTCGCGCGCTACGCCGAGCGCGTGCACCATCCCGATCGCCTCACCCGGCCGCTGCGCCGCGTCGGCGCCAAGGGCGAGGGGCGGTTCGAACCGATCGGCTGGGACGACGCGCTCGACCTCGTCGCCGACGCCTTCATCCGCTCCGCCCGGCGCCACGGCCCCGAGGCGGTGTGGCCCTACCATTCCGGCGGCACCATGGGCCTCATCGGCCGCTACGGGCTGGAGCGGCTGCGCAACGTCATGGGCTATTCGCGCCAGCGCTCGACCATCTGCATGATGCCGGCCGAGATGGGCTGGCGGGCCGGCGTCGGCGCGCTGCGCGGCGTCGATCCGCGCGAGATGGCGGAATCCGACCTCGTCGTCATGTGGGGCGGCAATCCCGTCTCGACCCAGGTCAACGCGATGGCCCACATCACCCGCGCCCGCAAGGAGCGCGGGGCGAAGCTGGTGGTGGTCGACTGCTATCGCACGCCGACCGTCGAGCAGGCGGACGTGGCCGTCATCGTGCGGCCCGGCACCGACGCGGCGCTGGCCGTCGCGATGATGAACGTCATGCTGGCCGAGGACCTGGCCGACCGCGACTACCTCGCCCGCCACACCGATTTCGACGACGGCGTCGCCGCCCATATCGCGACCCGGACGCCGGCCTGGGCGTCGGCCGTCACCGGCGTCCCCGAGGCGGAGATCGTGGCGCTCGCCCGGCTCTACGGCACGACGCCGCGCAGCTTCCTGCGCCTGGGCTTCGGCTTCACCCGCTCGCGCAACGGCAGCGCGGCGATGCACGCCGTCTCCTGCCTGCCGGCGGTCACCGGGGCGTGGCAGCACCGCGGCGGCGGCGCCTTCTTCATCAACTGGTGGAGCGAGCGGCTGGACCTCGCGGTGGCCCAGGGCAGCGACCGCTTCCGCCCCGACGTGCGGGCGCTCGACCAGTCGCGCATCGGCGCGGTCCTGTGCGGCGAGGAGGAAGCGCTGCTCGGCGGTCCGCCGGTGACGGCGATGATCATCCAGAACGCCAACTCCGCCAGCGTCGCCCCGGACAGCCGCACGGTGCGCCGCGGCCTCATGCGCGATGACCTGTTCGTCTGCGTGCACGAGCAGTTCCCGACGCCGACCGCGAAGCTGGCCGACGTCGTGCTGCCGGCCACCACCTTCCTCGAAGCCGACGACATGTACCTCGCCTACGGCCAGACCCATCTGACGATCGGCCCGCAGGTGATCGAGCCCTGCGGCGAGGCGCGCCCCAACCACGCGGTGACCCAGGCCCTGGCGCAGCGGCTGGGCGCCGACCATCCGGGCTTCGCGATGACGGCGCGCGAGTTGATCGACCATTCGCTGCGGGGCTCGGGCCTCGGCGGCTTCGAGGCGGCCGCGGCGCAGGGCTGGGTCGACATGGCGCTGCCCTTCGAGCGCGCGCATTTCCTCGACGGCTTCCCGCAGCCCGACGGCCGCTTCCGCTTCCGGCCGGACTGGTCGGCTCTCGGTCCTGCCCACGCGCTGATGCCGTCCCTGCCGGACCAGGCGATGCTGATCGAGGCCGCGAGCCCGGAGCATCCGTTCCGTCTGGTGACGCCGCCGGCGCGCAGCTTCCTCAATTCGAGCTTCACCGAGACGCCGGCCAGCCGCGGCCGCGCGGGCCGGCCGACCGCCCTGATGCATCCCGACGACGCCGACGCGCTGGGGCTCGCCGACGGCGCCGCGGCCACGCTCGGCAACCGCCGTGGCGCGGCGACCCTGGAGGTCCGCCGCTTCGCCGGCCTGCGGCCGGGCACCGTGGTGGTCGAGGGCATCTGGCCCAACGCCGCCTTCCCCGAGGGCTTCGGCATCAATCAGCTCGTCGGCGCCGACCCGGTGCCGCCGGCGGGCGGCGTGGCGTTCCACGACACCGCGGTGTGGGTGCGGGCGGCGGCGATCGAGGAGTGACGAGAGCTTTCCCCTCTCCTGCCCTTCAGGGCGGAGAGGGAGGGGCCCATCGAGCAGCGATGGGAGGGTGAGGTGGGCGGGCGCCCGATGGCGACCGCCGGCGAATTCCCACCTCACCCCGACCCTCTCCGCCCCAATGGGCGGAGAGGGGGCGAGGCGGCACGGCCGGTTCTGTCCCTCACCGCCCGAGGTAGGACCGCAGCACCTCGGGATTGTCGAGCAGCGAGGCGGCAGGGCCGGAGAAGGCGATCTCGCCGTTCTGGAGGACGTGGGCGGAATCCGCCGCCGCCGCCGCGACGCCGACATTCTGCTCGACGAGCAGGATGGTGAGGCCGCGGCGGTGCAGCGCCAGGATGGCGTCGATCATGGTGTCGACGACGACCGGCGACAGGCCGGCCGACGGCTCGTCCATCAAGAGGCAGCGCGGGCGGGCCATCAGCGCGCGGGCGATCGCCAGCATCTGCTGCTCGCCGCCCGACAGGCTGCCGGCGCGCTGCCGGCTCTTGCGGGCGAGCGTCGGGAAAAGGCCCATCATGTCCTCGATGCCGGCGCGCAGCTCCGCCCGGTCGCGCCTAGTCGCCGCCCCCATCTCCAGGTTCTCGACGACCGACATCGACTGGAAGACCTCGCGGCCCTGCGGCACCTGGACCATGCCCTTGCGCACGATCTGGTCGGCACGCAGCCCCGCGCATTCCTCGCCGGCCAGCAGCACCGAGCCGGCGCGCGGCTTCACCAGGCCGGTCAGCGTGTTGAGGATGGTCGTCTTGCCCGAGCCGTTGCCGCCGAGCAGCGCCACGATCCGGCCGTCGGGCACGTCGAAGGAGACGTCCCGCAGGATCTCGGTGACGCCGTACCAGACGTTAAGATGCGCGACGGCGAGCATCGACCCGGCGTCCGAGATAGGCCTCGATCACCCGCGCGTCCTCGATGACCGCGTCGGGCGTGCCCTCGGCGATGACGACGCCGCCCTGGAGCACGGTGACGCGGTCGCACACACCCATCACCAGGCGGATGACGTGCTCGATCATCACCAGGGTGACGCCGCGCTCGTCGCGGATGCGGCGCAGCAGGCGGTCGAGCTCGGCGAGGCGGTTGAGCGACAGGCCGACGGCCGGCTCGTCGAGCAGCACCACCTTGGGCTCGCTGATGAGCGTGCGGGCGATCTCCACGACGCGCTGCTGCCCGAAGGAGAGGGCCTGCGCCGGGCGATCCCAGAACCGCTCCATGCCGACGAACTCCAGCGCCTTCCACGCCTTCTCGCGGGCCCGCTCTTCCTCGGCCAGCATGGCGCGGCCGCCGAAGGCGGCGGCGAAGAGGCCGGCGCGGGTCTCGCCGTGCAGGCCGGTCATCAGGTTCTCCAGCACCGTCATGCCGCGGAAGAGCTGCGAGGTCTGGAAGGTGCGCCCCAGGCCGCGCCCGGCGATGACGTTGGGCTTGAGGCCGGTGATCGGTTCGCCCGCCAGCAGGACCTCGCCGGCGTCGGGCCGCACCAGGCCGCAGATCACGTTCAGCAGCGTCGTCTTGCCGGCCCCGTTCGGGCCGATGATGCCGCGGATCTCGCCCTCGCGGACCGCGAAGGAGACGTCGTCCAGCGCCCTGACGCCGCCGAACCCGATTCCCAGGCCGCGCGCCTCCAGCATGGTCACGGGCGCGCCTCGGCCCCGGCCGCCGCGCCCGGGCGTCCGCGCACCCGGCGCAAGGGCTCCTCCCAGCCCTGGAGGCGCTGCTTCAGGGCGGCGACGATGCCGTCGGGCATGAAGATGACGAAGACCAGCAGCAGCGCGCCGAAGGCGATCTCCTGCGTGCTCTTGAACTCGCGCAGCGCCTCAAGGATGAGGGTCAGCGTCGTCGCTCCGACCACCGAGCCGGCCAGGGAGCCGAGGCCGCCGACCACGATCATCGCCTTGTGCAGCACCATCTGGAACAGGTCGAAGCCCTCCGGCGAGACATAGTTGAGGAGGGCGGAGTGCAGCGCGCCGGCGATGCCGGCATAGAGCCCGCTCATGCCGAAGGCGATCGCCTTGTAGCGGAACAGGTCGATGCCGAGCGCCTGGGCGGCGACCTCGCCGTCGCGGATGGCGACGAAGGCGCGGCCGATGCGCGAGCGCACGACGTTCCAGGCGATCGCCACCAGCGCCGCCATGGCCAGCAGCGAGAGATAGTAGATGCCGAGGTTGGACGGCAGCGGCAGCGGCGCGAAGGAGGGCGGCGGCACCTTGAAGCCGCCGGCCCCGAAGGTGACCGATTCCCAGTGCAGGAACACCCAGAGCGTGAACTGCGCGAAGGCGAGCGTGGCGAGCGCCAGGTAGAGGCCGGAGAGGCGCAGCGCCGGCCAGGCCATGGCCAGCCCGATCAGCATTGCCAGCAGCGCGCCCGCCGGTGCCGCCGCATAGTAGGGCACGCCGAAATGCACCTGCAGCAGCCCGGTGCCGTAGGCGCCGATGCCGAACATCGCGGCGTTGGCGAAGGCGAGCTGCCCGGCATAGCCGACCAGGATGTTCAGCCCGACCGCCAGGATGACGTAGAGCATGAGCTGGTTGCCGACGAAGACGACGTAGGGGTTGGCGAAGGTCGGCACCGCCGCCAGCGCGGCGACGCCCAGGGCCAGCAGGGTGCGCCGTCCGAGCAGCCTGGACATCACACCCGACGGACCGCGGTCGCGCCGAACAGGCCGGTCGGGCGCAGCACCAGCACCACCATGATGACGACGAAGGCCGAGACCTCGAGGAAGCTCGAGTTGATGTAGCCGCCCGCCAGCGCCTCGACGACACCGACGACGAGACCGCCGACGACGGCGCCCGGCAGGCTGGAGAGCCCGCCCAGGACGGCCGCGGCGAAGCCCTTGATGAAGAGCACGAACCCGATGTCGGGATAGAGCAGCGTCAGGGGCGCCATCAGCACGGCGGCCGAGGCGGCGACCGCCGCGCCGACGCCGAAGGCGTACATGTAGACGCGGTCGGTGCGGATGCCGACCAGGGTCGCCGCCTTCGGGTTGTCGGCCGTCGCCTGCATCATCTTGCCGATGCGGGTGAGGCGGAAGAAGGCGGCGAAGGCGCCCATCACCAGCGCCGCCCCGCCGATCGCAACGAGTTGCTGCGGGATGATGATGAGGGGGCCGAGGAAGATCGGGTCGGGGCTGATCAGCGGCGGGAAGGCGAAGAGGTCCGCCTTGCCGCCCCAGACGCTCCGCGCGATGCCCTTCAGGATGAACGAGAAGCCGACGGTGGCGAGCACCAGGCTGACGAGATTGGCCCTCATCAGCGGGCGGAAGGCGATGCGGTCGGTGAGGATGCCGATGCCGAAGCCCGCCGCCACCGCCAGGGCGAGGGCGACCAGGTAGGGCAGCCCCATGAGGACATGGAAGGTGAAGGCGAGGAAGCCGCCGATCATGAACAGGTCGCCATGGGCGAAGTTCACCGTCCCCGTCGCCTTGAAGACGATGACCACGCCGAGCGCGACGAGGGCGTAGAGCGCCCCCGTCGTGATTCCGCTCAGGACCAGATAGCCGAGCACGGCGGTACGCCGGCGCGGGGCCTCACTCGACCGGCGTCACCGCGACCAGCTTCACCGGGCCGCCTGGCTCCTTCTTCAGCCAGGCCGGCGCCTTGTTGCAGCGATGGTCGGTCGTCGAGCAGGTGATCAGGCCGCCGTAGGTGTCGGTCTTGACGTCCTTCAGGCCGGCCATCGCCGCCACGAACTTCTCGCGCGTCAGGTCGGGCCCGGCGGCGCGCAGCGCCGCCATCAGCGCCTGGGCGCTGCCGATGCCGAACATGTTGAAGACCGACAGCCGGTCGCCCGGGAACTTCGCCTCGATGGCCGTGCGCCACTTCTCCATCTCCGGGTCGCTCGGCGAGAAGCGCACCTGCGAGATGGTGACGAAGTTGGAGGTGGCGCCGGGCAGCGCCACCTGCTCCTCGAAGGCGGCGGGATCGGCGATCGCCGACTGGCCGATGGTCAGCGGCTTGAAGGCGAACTTGGTGGCGTCGCGCAGGAAGATGGCGGCCGGCTTCGGGTAGACGACCAGGATGACGGCGTCGGGATTGGCCTGGCGCAGGCGCAGCACCTGCGGCGTCGCGTCGTTGGCGTCGGGCGAGATCTCCTCGTCGGCGACCGGGGTGATGCCCTTCTTCTTGAAGGCCTCCATCAGTGGTGCGTAGCGGGCGCGGCCCCAGGAATCGCGCATCGACAGGATGGCGATGCGCTTGGCGCCCTGCGAGACCGCGAACTCGACCTGCGCCGCGCTCTCGATCGAGGAGGTCAGGGCGGTCGAGAAGATGGTCGGCGCCGGCGGCGTGGTGATGCCGTCATGCACCGCGGCGAAGACCACCCACGGCACGGCGGCGCGCTCGACCTCGTCGCGCGCGGCCACGGCGGAGTTGGAGCAGCCGCCGCCGCTGATCGCGAAGACCTGCTCCTGGAAGATCAGCTTCTTCACCGCGGCGATGGCGGTGGCGGGGTCGCAGCGGTCGTCCTCGCGCACCAGGGTCAGCTTGCGGCCGTGGATGCCGCCCTGCTTGTTGACCTCGTCGAAGGCCACCTCGACGCCGTTCATGGCGAGCTTGCCGTAGAGGTAGTTGGCGCCGGTGATCGGGCCGAAGCTGCCGATCTTGATGGAGTCGGCGGTCACCCCCGGCGTCTGCGCCAGCGCGGCGGGCCCGGCCGCCAGCGCGGCGCACAGACCCAACGTCCACATCCTGATCCCTGCCATGATCCCCTTCTCCTGCCTTCTGCCGAGGCTCAGTTCCCCGCGACCCGAGGGGCCGATGGTGCCGCCATCACAGCACCCGCGGGAAAGACCGATCAACAAGCAAGTTTCGATCCGGCGTCCGGGCTCGCGCATCGGGCTCGACGCGGGACCGCCGGCGTCGCGCACCGAAAACCCGGCAGCCTCACTGCGTCCCGGTACTCCGATGAAATGGCGTAGATTGTCCCCACGTTCGCAGGCCGCCCGCGTTGTCGAGCACCAGTCCCGGTGATAATGATCGGCGGTCCCTCTGTTCACCCTCGTCTTCATGGCTGCCCAGATCACCTATCCCGGCGTCTACATAGAGGAGAACGCGACCGGTGCGCACGCCATCGCGGGAGTGCCGACGTCGGTCGCGGCATTGGTCGGGCGGACACCGCCGGGGCCGGTCGAGGTGATCGCCGACGAGCTCGCCGACGACTACAGGTACGTGGCCGTCCGGCGGCTCGCGCTGCTCATCGAGGAGAGCATCCGCCACGGCACGCGCTGGGCCGCGTTCGAGCCCGGCGGCGCGTGTCCGGCAGGACGTCGATCTCTTCATGCAGGACCTCTTCCGGCGGGGCGCCTTCCAGGGGCGGAGCCCGCGCGAGGCCTGGTTCGTCCGATGCGAGGGGGACGGCGGCGGCCTCACCATCGTCGTCGGGTTCGCGCCGCTCAAGCCGGCGGAGTTCGTCGTCGTCACCATCCGTCAGCGCCGCGATCCGGCATGAGGAGGCGGGTGTCCATGGTCGGGCCGGTGCGCCGGCGGCAAGGAGGGTGGGAGATGGAGATGCGCGCGTTCGGCCGTACGGGGATGCGGCTCTCCGTCCTCGGCTTCGGCTGCGGCGCCGTCGGCGGCCTGATGGTGCGCGGCGCGCCGGGCGACCAGGAGCGCACGGTGGCGGCCGCGCTGGCCGCCGGAATCAACTACTTCGACACGGCCGTGCAGTACGGCGACGGTGCGTCGGAGCGTAACCTCGGGCGCATCCTGCGGGCGCTCGGTGCCCGCGACGCCGTCGTCGGCACCAAGGTGCGCCTGCCGGCGGCCGATTTCGGCCGCATCGCCGACGCCGTGGCGGCGTCGCTCGACGGCAGCCTGCGGCGGCTGCAGATGGAGCGGGTCGACATCCTGCATCTGCACAACGCGGTGACCGCGGCGGGCGGCGGCGACACGCTCGCGGTGCGGCAGGTCCTGGACGAGGTGGTGCCCGCCTTCGAGGGGCTGCGCCGGCAGGGCAAGCTGCGCTTCCTCGGCCTGACGGCGGTCGGCGAAACGGCGGCGCTGCACCGCGTCGTCGACAGCGGCGCCTTCGCCAGCGCGCAGGTGGTCTACAACATGCTGAACCCGTCGGCCGGCGACGCGGTGCCGCCGGGCTATCCGGGACAGGACTATGGCCGCCTCCTCGCCCGCACCGAGGCGGCCGGCGTCGGCGTGGTGGCCATCCGCGTGCTGGCGGGCGGCGCCCTGTCCGGATCGCTGGACCGGCACCCGATCGCGGGCGCGCCGCCGGCGCCGATCGGCTCGGCGGCGACCTACGCGGCGGACGTGGAGCGGGCGCGACGGCTGGCGGCGCTGGTCGGCGACGGCTTCGCGGCGAGCCTCACCGAGGCGGCGACGCGCTTCGCGATCTCCCACCCCGCCGTGGGCACCATCCTGGTCGGCATGGCGACGCCCGAGCAGTTCGACAACGCGCTGGCCGCGGTCGGCAAGGGCCCGTTGCCGCCGGCGGCGCTGGCCCGCCTGGCCGAGCTGCAGCGCGGGTTCGCCGGCGAGGCGCGGTAGGCGCCGCCGCCGGCGAAGCGGGCGATCAGGGCTATGCCTTGAGGACGCCCGCGGCCTTCGCGGTGTGGGTCGCGATCGCGTCCATCAGGGCCGGCGAGAGGCAGTCGTAGGGTTCCAGGCCGAGCTCGCGCAGCCGGGCGCGCACGGCGCCCATGTTCTCGGGCGGCGCGCCCGACTCGATGATCGAGGAGACGAAGGCGGCGAACTCCGGCGGTGACCAGCCGCTCTGCTTCGACAGCTCGGTATGGATGAAGTCGAAGCCGTAGAAGGGATGCGACTTGTTCTCGATGCGTCCGTACATGTGCACGCCGCAGCCCGTGCAGGCGTAGCGTTGGATCGGCGCAGCGGGGTTGACGACCTTCAGCTTGTCGCCGTTGGCGGTCACCTTCAGCGCATCGCGCGGCACGACGGCGACCTGCGAGAACAGCGCGCCCGCCGGCTTCCAGCACTTGGTGCAGCCGCAGACATGGTTGTAGGCGCTCTGCGCGCTGATGGTGACTTCCACCGGGCGGTCGGCGCACTTGCAGGTGAGCGTGCCGCCGGCGAAGCCCGGCGCCGCCGGCCGCACGCCGCCGTCGACCGCCGGATGGATGGAAACGCTGGCCATGCTGGTCGTCCTCCCGAGTTGTTTGTCCGGCGATTGGTCCACCAACCGCCGACGATTGCAAGCGACCTGCGGCCGTCCGTCTCAGCCGGCGTTCGCGGGCGCGTCGCGGGGCCAGAGATGGCGGCGCCAGCGCAGCGCGATCAGCAGGGTGAGGGCCAGGCCGAGCGATCCGTAGAGCATCACCGAGGGCGCGAAGCCGCAGCGCTCGATCGTCGGTCCCGCCGCCAGCAGCCCGAGCGGCATGCCGTAGACCGCGAGCATCCGCAGCCCCATGATCCGGCCGCGCAGGCGCGCACCGGCGCCGCGCAGCAGCATGACGGCGAGCGGCACCAGGGCGAGGCTCTGGGTAAATCCGGCCAGGCCGAGCACGACGAAGCCGGCCGCCGCTTCCTCCGCCGCCGCGAACGCCAGGAGCAGGCCGTACCAGGCGATGCTGGCGAGGATCATCACGCGTCCCGGCCGGATGGCGCCGCCGATCCGGCTCAGCACGATGGAGCCGGCCAGCGCTCCCAGGGCGAAGCTCGCCACCAGCCAGCCGAGCCCCGTCTGCCCCATGCCGTAGACCTCGCGCGCGACGTAGGGGAGCAGCCCGCCCATCCAGGGCAGCGCCGTCAGGTTGACGAGGAACGCGAGGCACATCGCCGCCAGCAGGTGCGGCGTCGCGCGGACATGGGCGGCCGCGTCGGCGAGGTCGCGCCAGGGCGAGGACCGGACGGCGGTCGCGGCCGCCGGGGCCGACGTCGCCACGCCCAGCGTCAGCAGCAGGCTCGTCGCATAGAGGCCGCAGATGGCGACGTAGGCCGCCGCCATGCCGAGGGCGGCGACCAGCCCGGCGCCGGCGAGCGCGCCGGCGATGCGCGCGGAATCCGCCGTGGTGCGCGACACGCTCATCGCCGCCATGAGGTGGGCCGGCGGCATGGTCTCGCCGACCAGGGCGTTGCGCATGACGAGGTCGGACGGGCGGACGAGGCCGGCGAGCGCGGCCACCGCGAAGACGTGCGGCGGCGCCAGCATCCGGGCGAGGGCGAGCGCCATCAGCGTCGCGGCGAGCAGGGCGTAGCACGCGCGCATGGCGCACAGCAGGTTGCGCAGCCCGATGCGGTCGCCGACGACGCCGAACATCGGCGCCACCAGCGTGCCGACGTACTGCAGCGACCCGAACACCGTCAGCAGGAGCACCGAGCCGGTCTCGACCAGCACGTACCAGCCGAGGATCAGCGTCTCCATCTCGAACGCCCAGGAGGCGGCGAGATCGGCCGGCCACTGGAAGCGGAAGCTGCGGACCCGGAACGGCGCGAGCGCCGAGGTCCGTGGCGGCGGGCTCACGCCGCGCCCTGGGGATGCATTCGGATGGGGCTCCGAAGACGACGCCCCATCAGGCCGCAGCCGGGCGCGGGCGCGCAATGCCCTTCTTCCGCCTGTATGCTGCGCCACCGCGGCCGGAGGTCGGCTCGGCCCGCGAACGTCCGGAAGGAAGCACGATGTCGAGATGGATGGGACCGGTGGCCGCCGTCGCCGTCGAGGAGGACCCGCTCGAGCCGTCGTCCGACGAGGTCCGTGCGATCTCCACGCGGCGCCGGGGGTGCAGGAGCTCCTCGCCGCCCATCCCCTGCGCATGGCCAACTGACGGACGGGGCGACCGACGATGACGCAGCGACGCAGGACCGCCCTCGTGACGGGGGCCGGGCGCAACATCGGGCGCGCATGCGTCCTGGGATTGGCCCGGGACGGATTCGACGTGGTGATCAACGGGTCGGCGGACCGCGACGCCTGCGAGGCCGTCCGCCGCGAGGCGGAGGACCTCGGCGCCGCGGGGCTGGTCGCAATGGGCGATGTCGGCCGGCCCGAGGAATGCGCGCGGATCGCCGCCGCGGCCATCGCCCGCTTCGGCGCGGTCGACGTCCTCGTCAACAATGCCGCGCTGCGACCCGCCGCGCCCTTCCTCGAGATGGGCGAGGACGCGTGGCGTCGCGTCATGGCGGTCGATCTCGACGCCGCCGTGTGGCTGGCCAGGGCCTGCCTGCCGGGCATGGTCGAGCGCGGCTGGGGCCGCATCGTGAACTTCACCGGCATGAACGCGATGCACGGCTACGCCGGCCACGCACCGGTGTCGGTCGCCAAGCACGGCGTCTGGGGGCTGACCAAGGCGCTGGCCAAGGAGTTCGGCCCGCGGGGCATCACGGTCAACGCGATCTCCCCGGGCCCGATCGCGGCCGACGACGACGATGCGTTCGCGACGACCCGCCGCCGCGACGCGGTGGCGCGGATCCCGGTCGGCCGCCTCGGCACGCCCGCCGAGGTCGCGGCGGTGCTGCGCATGCTGGCGTCGGACGGCGGCGCCTTCGTCAACGGCCAGATGCTGCAGGTCAATGGCGGCGGGCAGACGTGAGCCCGACCCGGGCCGCGCCGCTCTCGGCGCCGGACAATCCCGCGACCGCTCGATCACACGAGGCGGGGATTCGCCGGCGGGGGTGATCGGGCGCCCGTCTCACCCTCGCCGCCGCGGCGCGGCGATGCCGGCCGTTTATCCCGAGCCGGTCGAGGGCAGCGCTGCGATCCGGTCCGGCAGCGCGCCGGAATCCGCGAGGCCCCGCGTCGGCCCTCGTTCGCCACCGACGGTGTCGACGACGCGCGCGATCAGGGCCTCGAGATCGCCGCCGGCCGCCTCGAGCAGCGGCTCCGACCGCAGCACGTTGCGGAAGATGCTGACGCCCGCGAGGCAGGCGGCGATCAGCGCGGCGCGCCGCCCGGTCGGGTCGCCGAGCTCGGCCGCCAGCGGCTCGACGAAGTGCTTCGCGAGGGCCGTGCGGATGATCGGGATCGCGTCGCGGCTCTGCAGGGAGCGGATGACGATGTCCAGCGGATCGATCCGTCGCAGGGTCCGCTCCGGCCGCTGCTCCAGCACCCGCCGGGCGAGGCCGGCGGCGAGGTCGGTGCGTTCGCTCGCGCGCAGGCGTCGCGGCTGGAACGCCGCGTCGATGGCTTCGGCGAAGAGCCGCTCCTTCGAGCCGAAGGAGCGATGGACCAGCGCGACGTCGACGCCGACGTCATGCGCGATGTCGCGCAGACGCGTGTCCTCGTAGGAGTGCCGCGCGAAGCGCCGCAGGGCGGCCTGCAGGATGCGGCCGCGCGTGCTCGGTCGGGCCCCCGGGATTTCGTCGCGTCCCATGGCATCCCTGTAGCGCGCCCGATGGTCAACCGCCGTTGACCTGAATCAATGCCGCAGCCGCCGATCGCGGCAGGAATATACCGCCCGCGCGGCCTTCCCCGGGCGTGGCCGGCGCGGCGGCATTCGGAGCGACGATGGTGGTGCGGGTGAGAACGTCATGGGCCATCGCCGCGGGCGTGCTGGTCGCGGCTGCCGGCGGCTATGCCGCGTGGGAGAAGCTGCGGCCGACCGGCATCCCCGAGGGCATCGCGCGCGGCAACGGCCGCATCGAGGCAGTGGAGATCGACATCTCCACCAAGGTCGCCGGCCGCATCCGGGAGATCCTCGTCAACGAGGGGGACTTCGTCACCGCCGGTCAGGTCATCGCCCACATGGACACCGAGCAGCTTCGGGCGCAGCGGCGGGAGGCGGAGGCGCAGCTCCAGAGGGCGCAGATCGGCGTGGAAACCGCACAGAGCATCGTCACGCAGCGCGAGGCCGAGCGCATGGCGGCCGTCGCCGTCGTGGCGCAGCGCGAGGCGGAGCTCGATGCGGCGAACCGGAAGCTCCGGCGCACGGAGCAACTGGCGCGGACCGACAATGTCTCGCTCCAGGTGCTCGACGACGATCGCGCCCGCGAGCAGGCCGCGAAGGCGACGGTCGCCGCGGCGAAGGCGCAACAGGCGGCCTCGGATGCCGCGATCGGCGCCGCCAGGTCCCTGGTGGTGGACGCGAGGGCCGCCGTCGACGCGGCGCGGGCCACCATCGAGCGCATTGCGGTCGACATCGACGACAGCGCCCTCAAGGCGCCGCGCGACGGGCGGGTCCAGTACCGGGTGGCGCAGCCGGGCGAGGTATTGGCGGCCGGGGGGCGCGTGCTGAACGTCGTCGATCTCGGCGACGTCTACATGACCTTCTTCCTGCCGACCGAACAGGCGGGGCGCGTCGCCTACGGGGCCGAGGCGCGCATCGTCCTCGATGCCGTTCCGCAGCACGTCATTCCCGCGACCATCTCCTTCGTGTCCGACGTCGCGCAGTTCACGCCGAAGACCGTCGAGACGGCGCAGGAGCGCCAGAAGCTGATGTTCCGGACCAAGGCGCGGATCGCGCCCGAGCTGCTGCGCAGGTATATCCTGCAGGTCAAGACCGGCCTGCCCGGCGTGGCCTATGTGCGGCTGGACGCGAGCGCCGGCTGGCCCGCCGCCCTGCAGGCCACGCTCGCGCCATGAACGGGCGCGCGCCCGAAGCGGCGCCGGCACCCCCGCCGCCGGTCGTGCGCCTGCGCGGAGTCGGCCTCAGCTACGGCCGGACGCGCGCGCTCGACGCCGTCGGCCTCGATCTGCCCGCCGGCTGCATGGTCGGGCTGATCGGCCCCGACGGCGTCGGCAAGTCCAGCCTTCTCTCGCTGATCGCCGGCGCGCACGTCATCGGGCAGGGAACCGTCGAGGTGCTCGGCGGCGACATGGCGATCGCGCGCCATCGGCGGGCGACCTGCCCGCGCATCGCCTACATGCCGCAGGGGCTGGGCAGGAACCTCTACCCGACGCTCTCGGTCTTCGAGAATGTCGACTTCTTCGGCCGCCTCTTCGGCCATGGGAAGGACGAGCGCGCGCGCCGCATCGCCACCCTGCTGGAGCGGACCGGCCTCGCACCGTTCGCCGACCGGCCGGCGGGCACGCTGTCGGGCGGGATGACGCAGACGCTCGGCCTGTGCTGCGCGCTCATCCACGATCCCGACCTCCTCATCCTCGACGAGCCCACCACCGGCGTCGATCCGCTGTCGCGCCGGCAGTTCTGGGACCTGATCGACGAGATCCGCGCCGGCCGCCCCGGCCTGAGCGTGCTGGTGGCGACCGCCTACATGGAGGAGGCCGCCCGCTTCGCCTGGCTGGTCGCGATGGACGCCGGACGCGTGCTGGCGACCGGCAGCCCCGCGGGGCTGCTCGCGCAGACCGGCGCCGCGACGCTCGATGCCGCCTTCATCGCGCTGCTGCCGACGGCCAGGAAGGAGGGATATCGCCCGGTCGCGATCCCGCCGCGCGGCGCCGCGGCCGCGTCCGACGTCGCTATCGAGGCCGAGGGTCTGACGATGCGATTCGGCGATTTCCTTGCCGTCGACGACGTCAGCTTCCGTATCCGGCGCGGCGAGATCTTCGGGTTCCTCGGCTCCAACGGCTGCGGCAAGACGACGACGATGAAGATGCTGACCGGCCTGCTGCCCGCGAGCCACGGCCGAGCCCGGCTGTTCGGGCGCGAGGTCGATCCGCAGGACATCGAGTCGCGCCGGCACGTCGGCTACATGTCCCAGGCCTTCTCCCTCTATTCCGAGCTGACCGTCCGGCAGAACCTGGACCTGCACGCCCGGCTCTTCCGGCTGGCGCCGGAGAGCATCCCGGCACGCATCCTGGAGATGGCACGGCGCTTCGACCTCGTCGGCGTGATGGACGCGCTGCCCGACGCCTTGCCGCTCGGCATCCGGCAGCGGCTGTCGCTCGCCGTGGCGATGATCCACGGCCCGGAGATGCTCATCCTCGACGAGCCGACCTCGGGCGTGGACCCCGTCGCGCGCGACGCGCTGTGGCAGATCCTCGTCGACCTCTCGCGGCGCGACGACGTCACGATCTTCATCTCGACCCACTTCATGGCCGAGGCCGAACGCTGCGACCGCATCTCCCTCATGCACGCGGGCAAGGTGCTGGTCAGCGACACGCCCGCGAACATCGTCGCGACGCGGGGTCCCACCCTGGAGGACGCCTTCGTCGGCTACCTGGAGGCGGCGATCGGGGAGCCCGCCGTCGCCGGCGGGCGGGCGCCGGCCGCGCCCGCGATCGCCGCCCCGCGGCCGCCGGGCCGCGGGACGCCGGCTGCCCGGTCGTTCTTCAGCCCGCGGCGGATGCTCAGCTATACGCGGCGCGAGGCCATCGAGCTGCGCCGCGATCCGATCCGGGCGACGCTCGCGCTCGTCGGCAGCCTGATCCTGCTGATCGTCATGGGCTACGGCATCAGCCTGGACGTCGAGAACCTGTCCTTCGCGGTCCTCGATCACGACCGGACGACGACGAGCCGCAGCTACGCGCTCGACATCGCCGGCTCGCGCTACTTCGTCGAGCGGCCGCCGATCGCCGACTACGAGGACCTCGATCGTCGCATGAGGAACGGCGAGATCAGCCTCGCGGTCGAGATCCCGCCCGGCTTCGCCCGGGCCTTGGCACGCGGCCGGGCGGTCGAGGTCGGCGCGTGGATCGACGGCGCCATGCCGACGCGCGCGGAGACGATCAAGGGGTACGTCCAGGGCATGCATGCCCGCTGGCTCCAGGAGCAGGCCCGCATCGCGCTCGGCGCGTCGGCCACGGCCGCGAGCTTCCGGATCGAGACGCGCTTTCGCTACAACCCGGACATCGCGAGCCTGGTCGCCATGGTGCCGGCCCTGATCCCGGTGCTGCTGATGCTCATTCCCGCCATGCTCGCGACCTTGAGCGTGGTGCGCGAGAAGGAGCTCGGCTCGATCGTCAACTTCTACGTGACCCCGGTGACCCAGGCGGAGTTCCTGCTCGGCAAGCAGATTCCCTATGTCGGGCTCGCGATGCTCAACTTCCTGCTGCTCACCGCCTTCGGCGTCTTCGTCTTCGGCGTGCCCTTCACCGGCAGCTTCGCCGCGTTCGCCATCGGCGCGCTGCTCTACGTGACGGCCGCCACGGGAATCGGCCTCCTGATCTCGACCTTCATGAAGAGCCAGATCGCCGCGATCTTCGGCACCGCCATCATCACCCTGATCCCGGCCATCCAGTTCTCCGGGCTGGTCGACCCGGTCTCCTCGCTCGAGGGCTTCGGGGCGGTGATCGGGCGGCTCTACCCGACGGCGCACTTCGTGACGATCGCCCGCGGCACCTTCTCCAAGGCGCTCGGCTTCGCGGACCTGTCGGACGCGATCCTGCCGCTGCTCGTCGCCGTCCCGGTGCTGCTCGCGCTCAGCGCCGCGCTCCTGAAGAAGCAGGCGGGCTGAGCCATGCGGATCGCCAACATCCGGGAGCTCGGCATCAAGGAGCTGCGCGGCCTCGCCCGCGACCCGATGCTGCTGGTGCTGATCCTCTACGCCTTCACGCTGTCGATCTACACCGCGGCGACGGCCATTCCGGAAACCCTCAACAAGGCGCCCATCGCGATCGTCGACGAGGATCGCTCGCCGCTTTCCGCGCGGATCTCCGGCGCCTTCTATCCGCCGTACTTCGCCGCGCCCCAGATCATCGCCCATGCCGAGATGGACCGGCGGATGGATGCCGGGCTCGATGCCTTCGCCCTCGACGTCCCGCCCAACTTCCAGCGCGACGTCCTCGCCGGGCGCGCGCCCGCGGTCCAGCTCAACGTCGACGCCACGCGCATGACCCAGGCCTTCAGCGGCAGCGGCTACATCCAGAGCATCCTGTCGGGCGAGGTCGACGCCTTCGTGCAGCGCCATCGCGCCGCCGCCACGCCGACCGTCGATCTCGTGCTGCGCGCGCGCTTCAATCCGGAGCTGAACAAGACCTGGTTCGGCGCCGTGATGAACGTCATCAACAACATCACCATGCTGTCCATCGTCCTCACCGGCGCCGCCCTCATCCGCGAGCGCGAGCACGGCACCATCGAGCATCTGCTCGTCATGCCGGTGACGCCCTTCGAGATCATGACCGGCAAGGTCTGGTCGATGGGTCTCGCGGTCCTGGTCGCCTCGGCCCTGTCGCTGACCTTCGTCGTCCAGGGCGTCCTCTCGGTTCCGATCGAGGGATCGGTCGGCCTGTTCCTGCTCGGCGCCGCACTCCACCTCTTCGCCACCACGTCGATGGGCATCTTCCTCGCCACCGTCGCCGGCTCGATGCCGCAGTTCGGCCTGCTCCTGATGCTGGTCCTCCTGCCGCTGCAGATCCTGTCGGGCGGCGTGACGCCGCGCGAGAGCATGCCCGAGGCCGTCCAGACGATCATGCTGGCGGCGCCGAACACCCATTTCGTCATGCTCGCCCAGGCCATCCTCTATCGCGGCGCCGGCTTCGCCATCGTCTGGCCGCAGTTCCTGGCGCTGGCGGCGATCGGCACCACGCTGTTCCTGCTCGCGCTGGGCCGGTTCCGGCGGTTCCTCAAGTAGCGCGGCGGCGGGCGCCCGGCTCGGCGTTCGCCGCATCGCGGCAGACCATCGTCTCGACGCGCCGGACCGCCTCGTCCATGAGGCGCACCGCCTCGTCCTCGTCGCCGGCGGCCATGGCATCGTAGGCGCGGGCATAGGCCTCGGCGACGGCGCGGTCGGGGTCGGGCACGGCGATGAAGTAGAGGCGCTTGCAGAGCGCGTGGACCGGACCCAGCGCGGTCGCCAGGAACTCGTTGTCCGCCACCCGGATGGCCGCGTCCTTGAGCGCGCCGTCGGCGGCGATGACGTCGCGGCCGTCGCCGGTGCAGGCAGCGGCCACGAGGGCCGCAGCACCTTGGCGGATGAGGATGCGGTCGGGGGCGCGGGCATTGCGCGCGGCGAGCCTCGCCAGCACCCGCTCCAGCGGCCGCCGCGCCTCGAACAGCGTGCGGACATGCTCGAAGTCGACGGCCGTCACCGTGACGCCCTGGCGCGGGCGGATGGCGACGAGCTGGTTGGCGGCCAGGCGTTGCAGCGCCTCGCGCACGGGGGTGCGGCCGATGCCGAGCCGATCGCTCAGCGTCAGCTCGGTCACGCTCTCGCCGGGGGCCAGCGCGCCGGTGACGATCATCTCCTCGATCAGGCGGAACGCGCGCTCCGCCCGGGTGGCGCGGGCCGGCGGGCGCAGCATGTCGGGGGCGGATATGGCCGTCATCGCAGCGCGCTGGTCATCATCGCGGCCCGCGTCAGCGCGTCGATCGCCGCCACGAAGTCGCTCGCCGCCGCGGCGGCGGCGGCGGGATCGCCGCCGGCGACCCGCTCGATATGGGCGATGTGCCGGCGTCCGACCTCGAGGTCGGGCTCGACGACGGTGCTGAAGTAGAATCTCCGGGCGACGGCGTAGACCGGCTCCATGGTGCGCGCCAGATGGGGGTTGCCGCACAGGCGCAGGAGCAGGCGCTTGAACTCGCCGTCGACCTCGACCACGACGAGGTTGTCGCCGTCGGCGAGCCCCCGGCGCAGGCGGGCCGCGAGCCCATGCAGCCGCCGCCGGGCCGCCGCGTCGACCCGCCGGCAGGCCGCCGCCGCCACCACCGGATCGAGCTCGCGGCGCATCTCCAGCACCTTCATCTGCGTGCGCGGGTCGACCGGTGCGACGAAGGCGCCGTGATAGGGCACGATGGTCAGCAGATGGGCGCGCGCCAGCCGCTGGATGGCCTCGCGCACCGGCGTACGCCCGCAGCCGGTGGCGGCCATCAGCGCGGGCTCCGACAGCACGTCCCCCGGCCGCAGCCCGCCGACGATGAGCGAGCGCTCGATGATCCGGTAGGCACGCGCCGTCAGGCTCTCGTCGCCGTCCGCCGGAAGGTCGGCTGCGGATCGGGAGGCGGCGCGCGTCACGTCAGGCCGCTTGGCGGCACCAGGCACCGATCCGGGCCATGACCAGCCCCATCCGCCGCTGCGTGTCGGCGAAGCGCGGCGTCTTCTCGAATGTCTCCTCGTCCATGTAGAGGCCCTTGATCATCTCGATCTGGATGCTGTGACGCCGGTTCGGCGGGTCGGAATGCCGGCGGATGCACTCCTGGCCCACGAAGGGGTCGTTCACCGTAACCGTGAATCCCTCGGCCTTGAATGCCCCGATCGCGGCGTCGAGGAACGCGGGATCGCAGGTCGTGCCGTGCCGGTCGCTGAGGCAGATGTCGGCGCGCGGCAGCCCGCGGTCGTGGGAATAGCGCGGTCCGACCGAGGCCATGCAGTGGCAGCTCAGGTGCCAGGAGGCGCCGAAGCGGCGCACGTTCGCGTCGATGAGGTCGGCGAGACGCTGGTGATAGGGCTGGTAGTAGGCCTCGATGCGGTGCCGCACCTCGGCCACCGACAGCTTGCGGTCGTAGAGCGGCAGGTCGTTCCTGCCCCACTTGTGGATCAGGCCGGTGCCGAGGCGCGACGACTTGTCGCCGGGGTTGATCGGCCCCGGCCACGGCTCCGCCAGGAGCTCGGGATCGATGTCCTCGATGTGGCGGTTGGCGTCGACGAAGCTGTTGGGGAAGTTCGCCCACAGCAGCGTCGCGCCGCCGTCGGGCGCGCCCGCGTAGATCTCCTCGACATACATCGAGACATAGGCGTGCAGCGTCTCGAACGAGGCGGAGACGCGGAACGCATTGGGGTATTCGCGGCCGCTGCGCGGCACCTCGACGACGAGCGGCGCCGGCTCGCCGCGCGGCGGGACCAGAGTCAGCAGTCCGGGTACGTGCTCCATCGGGGCTCACTCCACCAGGTTGGCGACGCGCTCGGGCGCGGCTCGGGTCGACGATCTCTCCCGGGCGTCGGCGATCGCCCGCCAGACGCGCTCGGGCGTCAGCGGCATCTCCAGATGCTCGACGCCGAGCGGCGCCAGCGCGTCGAGCACGGCGTTCACCACCGCGGGCGGCACGCCGACGCTGCCGACCTCGGCGCAGCCCTTGGCTCCGAGCGGATTGTTGAGGCACACGGTCGGGCTCAGGTGCACGTCGAAGCTCGGCAGGTCGTCGGCGCGCGGCAGGGCGTAGTCCATCAGCGAGGACGTCACGTTCTGCCCGGTCTCCGGATCGTAGCGGCAATGCTCGAGCAGCGCCTGGCCGATGCCCTGGGCGAGCCCGCCGTGGATCTGGCCGTGGACGATCATCGGGTTGATGACGTTGCCGACGTCGTCGACGGCGATCACCCGTAGCAGGCGCACGACCCCGGTCTCGACGTCGACCTCGACCTCGCAGGCATGGCAGCCGCAGGGATAGCTCCAGTCCACCGGCTCGTAGAAGGCGGTCGCCTCCAGCCCGGGCTCGATCTCCTCGACCGGGAAGGCGACGGCGTCGTGGGCGGCGCGGGCGACCTGGGCGAAGGTGGCGCTGCGCCCGCCGGTGCGGTCGGTGCAGCGGCCGTCGGCGAGGATGACGTCCTCCAGGCGGCAGCCCAGCATGTGGGCGGCGATCCGCCGCGCCTTCTCGGCGATGCGGTCGACCGCCTTGGCGATGGCCGAGCCCCCGACCACCAGCGAGCGCGAGGCCGCGCTGCCGCGGCCGAACGGCACGCGGTCGGTGTCGCCCTCGACGATCTCGACCATGTCCATCGGCACGCCGAGCCGGTCGGCGACGAGTTGCGCGAAGGTCGTCTCGTGCCCCTGGCCGTTGCTCTGCATCGGCGTGAAGACGCTGACGGCGCCGCTGGGATGGACGCGCACCAGCGCCGACTCGCTGCGCCCGCCGCGCGACCCCTGGGCGCGGGTGACGCGGGTCGGCCGCGCGCCGGCGATCTCGACATACGTCGAGACGCCGAAGCCGCGCCGGCGGCTGCCGTGGGCGGCGGCGGGCGAGGGGACCGGCCGCGCCGCGGCGAGCGCGATGTCGAGCGTGCGCGCGTGGTTGCCGCTGTCGTAGGTCAGCCCGAGGGGGGTGGCGTAGGGATATGCCTCCTCCGGGATGAAGTTGCGCCGGCGCAGCGCGAAGCGGTCGATGCCGGTCGCGCGCGCCGCCTTGTCGACCAGCCGCTCCAGGACGTAGGTCGCCTCCGGCCGGCCGGCGCCGCGATAGGCGTCGACCGAGGTCGTGTTGGTGAAGACCAGCCGCACCTCGCAATGGATCGCCGGGATGCGGTACACGCCCGAGAGGAGCTGCGCGTAGTAGAAGGTGGCGATGCCGGGGGCCGCCTGGGTCAGGTAGGCGCCGAGATTGGCCAGCGTGCGCACGCGCAGGCCGAGGAAGCCGCCGTCGGCGTCGAGCGCCAGCTCGGCGCGGGTCACGTGGTCGCGGCCCTGGGCGTCGACCTGGAAGGATTCGATGCGGCTCGCCGTCCAGCGCACCGGGCGGCGGAAGCGACCCGCACACCAGGTGATCACCGCCTCCTCGGGATAGATGAATATCTTGGTCCCGAACCCGCCGCCGACGTCGCGGCAGATCACCTGCAGGCGGTGCTCGGGGATGCCGAGCACGCTGCCGGCCAGCGTCGCGCGCACGGCATGGGGGTTCTGCGTCGTGGTGACGAGGGTGTAGCGCTCCAGCGCCGCATCGAAGCTGGCGACGGCGGCCCGCGGCTCCATCGGTGCCGCCACCAGGCGGTTGTTGCGCAGCTCGATCGGCACGACGTGCGCGGCCGCGGCGAAGGCGCGCGCGACGGCAGCCGCGTCGCCGATCTCCCAGGGGCAGCACAAGTTGCCGGGCGCCTCGGGCCAGACCTGCGGCGCGCCGGGCGCCACGGCCGCCGCGGCGTCGGTCACCGCCGGCAGCGCCTCGTAGTCGACGACGATGCTCTCCAGCGCATCGAGGCCGATCGCCGCGGTCTCCGCCAGGACGACCGCCACGGGATCGCCGACATGGCGCACCCGCTCGCTCGCCAGCAGCGGGCGCGGCGGCTCGACCATCGGCCGGCCGTCGCGGTCGGCGACCTGCCAGCCGCAGGCGAGGCCGCCGACGCCGGCCGCCGCGAGGTCGCGCCCGGTCACCACCGCCAGCACGCCCGGCCGCGTCAGCGCCGGCGCCGCGTCGATCGCGCGGATGCGGGCGTGGGCGTGGGGCGAGCGCAGGAAGACCGCGACGACGGCGCCGGCCGGCGCGTCGTCATCGGTGAAGCGGCCCTGCCCGGTGAGCAGGCGGCGATCCTCCACGCGGCGCACCGAACGATTGTCCGGCCCGCCGCCATCCGAGATCTGGGTCATCGCCTGTCGTTTCCCCGTGGACGGCACCGGCATTAACGTATTATGAATATATCACATCGCGACGACAGGCACAGGTGTCTCGTGCAGACAGCCCCGAAAATCACGTGCATTCGCTCCGCCGACTGGATCGCCGCCTGGGACGGCAAGGCCGGCCGCCACGTCTACCTGCGCAACGGCGACGTCGCCTTCCAGGGCGACCGCATCGTCCATGTCGGCGGCCGCTATGAAGGCCCTGTCGCGACCGAGATCGACGGCCGCCGGCGCTTCGTGATGCCCGGCCTGATCAACGTCCACAACCACCCCGCCAACATGCCGAGCTTCCGCGGCGTGCGCGAGGAGCTGGGCAACGTCAACTTCTACCAGAGCGGCCTCTATGACGGCCGCACGGCGTTCGCCGCCGACGACGTCGACCGGCCGTGGAACGCGCTGCTCGCCTTCACCGAGATGCTGCGCAGCGGCGTCACCACCTATGTCGACATGTCCTTCCCCTATCCGGGATGGATCGACGCCGTGGCGAAGAGCGGCCTGCGCGCCTACCTGGCGCCGCTCTACGAGAGCCAGCACTGGCACGTGCCCAACGCCTACACGCTGACCTACCGCCCCGAGGCCGACCGCGGCCGGCGCGCCTTCGCCGACGCGATGGCGGTGATCGACGCCGCCGAGGCGCATCCCTCGGGCCGGATGATGGGCATGGTCGCGCCGATGGCGATCGACACCTGCGACGCCGACCTGCTGGTCGATTCGCTGGCCGAGGCGCGCCGCCGGCAGCGGCCGATCCAGCTCCATGCCGGCGAGGCCGTCATGGAATTCCTGGAGATGACGCGCCGGCACGGCAAGACGCAGGTCCAGTGGCTGAAGGAGATCGGCTTCCTCGCCGAGGGCGTCACCATCGGCCACGGCCTGTTCCTCGGCCACCATTCCTGGCTGAGCTGGGACTTCCGCGAGGACATCGACATCCTGGCCGAGGCGGGCGTCTCGGTGGCGCACTGCCCGACGCCGTTCAGCCGCTACGGCATCACCATGGAGAGCTTCGGCGGCTATGTCCGCGCCGGCATCAACATGGGCATCGGCACCGACACCCATCCGCACAACATGATCGAGGAGATGCGCACGGCGATCATCATGTCGCGGGTGACCGAGCGGCGCATCTCCGGCGGGCGCACGCTCGACGTCTTCAACGCGGCGACGATCGGCGGCGCCAGGATCCTGCATCGCGACGACCTCGGCCGGCTGGCACCGGGTGCGAAGGCCGACATCGTGCTGATCGCCACCGACGACAACTGGATGCTGCCGGTCTACGACCCGCTGCGCTGCCTCGTCTTCACCGCCGCCGATCGCGCGGTGCGCGACGTCTTCGTCGACGGCACCAAGGTGCTCGACGGCGGGCGCGTCGTCGGCTTCGACGCGATGGAGGCGGCCCAGAACGTCCAGCGCATGCAGGACTATGGCGCGCGGCGCGCGGCCGAGCGCGACCATTCCGGCCGGCGGGCCGAGGAGATCGCGCCGACGACCCTGCCGATGGGCTGATCGGGCGATGTGAGGCTGCCTACTACTCGACGCGGGAGGATCTCGACCATGCACATGGGATTGGGACGCAGGCTCGGCACGGCATTCGCGGCGGCGATGCTGGCCGCGACGGCCACGGCATCGCTGGCGCAGGAGGCGCGCACCCCGGGCGGCGTCGTCGGGCCGATCAACGTGGTCGCCCCGGACTGGCCGGAAACCGTGGAGATGATGCGCATCCTGCGGCCGAACTGGGAGAAGCTGGGGGTCAAGGTCAATGTCCAGCACGCGGCGCTGAACACCGTCTTTGCGCAGGCCGTCGCCGACCGCAGCGCGCCGCACATGACGGCGATGGGCTGGGGCGGGGCCCCCGACCGCATCGACCCCGACTTCTTCCTGACCGAGCTGCTGCACTCCAAGCGCGCGGTGAAGGGCGGGTTCAACTACGGCAACTTCAAGAACGCGGAGTACGACCGGCTCGTCGATGCCCAGCGCGGCGAGATGGACCCGGCCAAGCGGGTCGCGCTGATCCACCAAGCGCAGCAGATCCTGCACCGCGAGCTGCCGGGGATCGTCCTCTACTACTCGGACTACATCAATCCCTACCGCAAGGACCGCATCGAGGGCGTCGTGCCGGTGATGGGCAGCGGCATCTCGCTCGCCTACATCCCCTGGACCTACTACGTCGGCAAGCCCAAGACGAACCGCAAGATCGTCCGGGCGACGACGCAGTACGACATCGCGACACTGAACCCGTTCGCCACGGGCGAGGTGCAGAACAGCTCGATGCTGCGATGGACCTACGCGCCCTTCATCATGCGCGACGCGAATTTGAAGCCGGTTCCGTGGGCCGCCGAATCCTGGAAGGTGATCGACGCGCAGACGGTCGACGTGACGATCCGCGCGGGAATGAAGTTCACCGACGGCAAGCCGGTCACGGTCGAGGACGTGAAGTTCACCTTCGACTTCATCGCTGAGTGGAAGTTCCCGTCCTTCGCGCGCTTCTACGACAACATCGACGGCGTCGACATCACCGGCGAGCGCACGGTGCGCTTCCGCCTGAAGGGACCGTACTCGCCGTTCGTCACCAACATCCTGGGCTACGCCTTCATCGCGCCCAGGCACGTCTGGGAGAAGGTCGGCCAGGACAAGAGCCTGAAGTCGCCGGCCGACTGGCCCAACGACAAGCCCGTCGGCTACGGGCCGTTCAAGATCGCGGAGTGGAAGAAGGACCAGTTCCTGCGCATGCAGGCCAACGCCGACTGGTTCCAGCCGCCGCATTTCAGCGACGTCTACTGGCTGATCGTGCCCGCGATCGACAGCCAGCTCGGCATGCTGCAGAGCGGCGAGGCCGACCTCATGGCGTGGACGCTGACGCCGAGCCAGATCAAGCGGCTCGCCGACAGCCCGACCATCGAGGCGAAGTC
>JADZBA010000353.1 GCA_020852355.1 Alphaproteobacteria bacterium | reverse complement strand
CGAGCCGCGATGTGGCGTGGGCGCCGGCCCGCGTCGTCGTCCGGCCCTTCACCGTCACCGTCCCGGCGTCGAGGCGGATGAGGCCGGAGACGACGTTGAGCAGCGTCGTCTTGCCCGAGCCGTTGGGGCCGACCAGCCCATGGATGGTGCCGGGCGCGACCGAGAGCGCGACGCCGTCGAGCGCGGCCAGGCTGCCGTAGGTCTTGCGGGCGCCCTCCACCACGACGACCGGCGCGCCGGAGCCGGAGCGCGCCGGCGCCGGCGGGGCGGCGGCCAGCAGCGGCTCGACCGTGATGTCGGCGACGCGGGTGCGCATGCGGTAGCGGTGGAGCGCCTTCTCGATGCTGCCGACGATGCCGTCCGGGAAGGCCAGCATGATCAGCAGCGCGACGATGCCGTAGCCCAGCAGGCGGTAGTTGGCGAGGTCGACCAGGAGGGCGTTCGGCACGAGATAGAGGATCCAGGCGCCGATCACCGGTCCGATCAGCCGGCCCTGGCCGCCGACGATGACGGCGAAGAAGAAATAGATCGAGAGCTCGACCTTGAAGGCGTAGGGGCTGACGAAGCCCAGCACCGGGACATAGAGCACGCCGGCCAGCCCGGTGCCGACGGCGGCGGCCGTGAAGGCGAGGAAGCGCATGCCGCCCGGGCTGACGCCGAGCGTCATCGCCGCCTCCGGGCTGACCGCGGCGACCCGCATCTGCCGGCCCAGCCGGCTGGCGCGGAAGGCGGCGTGCGCCGCGAGCGCGCCGATCGTCAGCGCCATCACCAGGATGGCGATCCAGCTGACGCCGAGCACCGCCGGGCCGACGAGGTCGGGGACGGCGCGGCTGATGCCGTTGATGCCGTTGGTGACATCGTTGAAGGCGACCAGGAACTCCGGGAACACGACGGCGGCGCTGAGCGTGACGAAGCCCAGGTAGTAGCCCTGCACGCGCAGGGCCGGCAGCGCGAAGAGCAGTCCCAGCACGACCGCGGCGCCGAGGCCGGCGAGCGCACCCAGGACGTAGGACTGGCCCCACAGGCCGGCGACGATGCCGGTCGTGTAGGCGGCGAGTCCGAACACCGCACCCTGGCCGAACGACACCTGGCCGGCGTCGGACAGCAGCATGTTCTGCAGCACCGCCACCGTCACGAACAGGTTGACGATGAGGAAGTTGTGCGACCAGTAGGCGCTGCCGAGCCACACCGGCGCCACGATGCTGACGATCACCAGGATCGCGCCGAGCGCGAGCTGGCCGCGCGCCGCGCCGTCGGCGCCCAGGCGCGCCAGCAGGCCGGCCGTCGCCGGCGCCGACGCCTCTGCCGCCGATCGGATGCTCATGGGCTGCGACGTCTCACACGCGGCGGGCGGCGGGGCGGCCGAACAGGCCCTGCGGGCGGACCATCAGGACGGCGATCAGCAGGGCGAGCGACACCGCGTTCTGGAACTCGCCGCCATACTCGTAGGCGGCATACATCGAAGCGACGCCGACCAGCGCGCCGCCGACCAGCGCGCCGAGGTTGCTGCCGAGGCCGCCGACGACGGCGGCGACGAAGCCGTTCAGCACGTAGGCGATGCCGGAATCGTTGGCGATGGCGATCACCGGTGCCGCGACGTAGCCGGCCGAGCCGACGACGAGGCCGCTGATGGCGAAGGCGCAGATCTGCAGCCGGCGGACGCGGATGCCGGCGGCGCGCGCCGCATCGAGGTCCTGGGCGATGGCGCTGATGGCGAGGCCGGTCAGCGTGCGCGACAGGAACCAGCGCAGGCCGAAGTACCAGGCGACGGCGAGCGCCATCACCAGCAGGTAGGGGGCGGGCGTGCGCGCCCCCAGCACCGTGATCGAAGGGAAGGGGCTGCGCACCGTGCTCTGCACCGTGCCCAGCGTCAGCAGGATGATCGCGCCGATGATGACGGACGCCGCCAGCGTCGTGATCAGCCAGGAATGCTGCTCGATCGACGAGCGCAGCGGCAGCAGCGTCACCCAACCCTGGACCGCCAGCAGCGCGGCCAGCGCGACGGCGGCGGCGGGCAGCCACAGGGCCCAGGCGAGCGGTCCCGGGGTGGACGGCAGGACGACGAAGGCGAACATGCCGCCCAGCACGAACAGGTTGCCCTGGGCGAAGTTCAGGATGCCGCTCGAGCCGTGCACGATGTTGAAGCTCATCGCGACGAGGGCGAAGATCGCGCCGAGGCCGAGGCCGCGGACGAGGATGATGGTCAGCTCCTCCATCGCCCGGGACCCGCCGGGGCGTCCGCCTGCGGCCTCAGGAGCAGGTCATGCGCTCCTGCACGCCGCCCTCCTGGACGCGGTCCGGGCGCACCGTGGTCAGCGCGTTCACGCCGACCAGGAAATGCGAGGTCTTGCTGGGCGTCAGGTTGTCGAGGATGCCCTTGTGGTTCTTCGCGTTCTCCTCGATCCAGGCGGTCAGCGACGGGCCGTCGGTCTTGCCGCCGGTGCCCTCGATCGCCGCCTTCACCAGGTAGACCGCGTCGTAGAAGAGGGCGGCGAAGGGCAGCGACAGGCGGGTGGCGGCGTCGGCCTTCAGCGCCTTCGCCTTGGCGACGAACTGCGAGAAGGGGACGGGCGCCGGGGCGCCGGCGCAGTGCGTGAAGGCGCGGTAGTTGGTGCCCGTCACGTTCTTGAAGGCTTCCTTGCCGGCGACCTTGATGGCGGTCTCGGCGAAGGCGCCGACCGTGTAGTTGCCGGTGACCGGCACGTTCCAGCCGAGCTCCTGCAGGCTCTTCAGCGAGTTGCCGACGTCCTCGCCGCTGCTGGAGAAGAGCAGCAGCGTGTCGGGGTTGCCGCGCTTCAGCGCGAGGAGCTGCGGCGTCATGTCGGTGGCGCGGTACTGGTACTCCTGCGTGCCGGTGAGCTTGATGTTGCGGGCGGTGAGCTCGGCCTTGATCGATTCGACGAACGACTTCGCCTGGGCGCCGCTGTCCGACAGGATCGCCACCGACTTCGCCTTCAGCACGTCGGCCGCCTGGTTGACCATGGCCTTGGCCTGGGAGTCGGCGTTGATCAGGACGCTGAAGTAGAAGTTGGCGGCCTGCGGCGTGATCGCCTCCGAGCCGGTACCGCCGATCGAGGTGATCTTGCCCTCGTTCAGCACCGGGGCGGACGCGAGCAGCACCTGGCTGATGATCGGGCCGAAGATGATGTCGACCTTCTCCTGCAGCACGAGGCGCTTCATCTCGCCGACGCCGACGGTGGCGTCGGTCTGGGTGTCGGCGACCACCGTCTGGACGGGCCGGCCGGCGATGCCGCCCGCGGCCGCGATCTCCTTCAGCGCGACCTCGGTGCCGAGCATCGCGGATTCCGCCGCTGTGGCGCCGCCGCCGGTCAGGTCGAAGAACTGGCCGACCTTGATCGGCTTCACCTGCGCGAAGGCGGCACCGCCGCCGGCGGCCAGCGCCACCGCCAGAGTGATTGCCCCTAATCCGCGACGACGGCCCTGTGCGCCCATGCTGTTCCCCCTGATGACGTGCGCCAACCGGTCGCTGACAGGTTAGGCAGGAAGCCGGCGGCGAGTCCATGCCTCTCGGCATGGCCGTTGCGACGCCGGCCGGGCTATTCCGCCGGTATCGGCAGCGCCGCCGCCTCCGTCGCGGCCGGCGCCGCCGCGGGGCGGCGCAGGCGCAGCGTCAGCGTGCGGATGGCGACGTAGAAGACCGGCGTCAGCAGCAGGCCGAAGGCGGTGACCCCCAACATGCCGAAGAACACCGCCGTGCCGATCGCTTGGCGCATCTCGGCGCCGGGCCCTGTCGCCAGCGCCAGCGGCGCGACGCCGAGGATGAAGGCGAAGGCGGTCATCAGGATCGGCCGCAGGCGCAGCCGGCACGCCTCGATCACCGCGGCGACCGGGCTCCTGCCGTCGCGCCGCTCCGCCTCGCGGGCGAACTCGACGATGAGGATGGCGTTCTTGGCGGCGAGCCCGACCAGCACGACCAGGCCGATCTGCGTCAGGATGTTGTTGTCCATTCCGCGCAGCATCACGCCGAGCAGGGCGGAGAGGACGGCCATCGGCACGATCAGCAGGATGGCGGCGGGCAGCGTCCAGCTCTCGTAGAGCGCCGCCAGCACCAGGAAGACGAACAGCACCGACAGGCCGAAGATGAAGGTCGCGGTGCTGCCGGTCTGGCGCTCCTGGAGGGCGAGCTCGGTCCACTCGAAGCCGGTGCCGGCGGGCAATGCCTCGCGCGCCAGCGCCTCCATCGCCTCGAGGGCGCGGCCCGACGCGACGCCGGGCGCGGCGGCGCCCTGGAGCGGCACCGAGGTCTGCATGTTGTAGCGCTGCACGAGGTCGGGGCCGGTCACCTCGCGGAGCTGTACCAGCGTGCCGAGCGGCACCAGCGCGCCGGTGGCCGAGCGCACGCGCAGCCGGGCGATGTCCGCCGGCTCTGCGCGGAAGCCCTGGTCGGCCTGGGCGCGGACCTGGTAGACGCGGCCGAACGCGTTGAAGTCGTTGACATAGGCCGCCCCCAGGTTGATCTGCAGCGTCGCGAAGACGGCCGACAGCGGCACGTTCAGCATGCGCGCCTTCTCGCGGTCGATCTCGAGGTAGAGCTGCGGCGAGCCGGCCGAGAAGGTGGTGAAGACGCCGGCCAGGTTCGGGTTGTCGCGGGCGCGCACCATCAGCGTGCGGGCGGCGGCGAGCACGCGGTCGACATCGGAGCCGGCGCGCTCCTGGAGCTGCAGCTTGAACCCGCCGGCATTGCCGATGCCGGGCACCGGCGGCGGCGGGATGGCGATGACGAACGCCTCCTCGATCGCCTGCATGCGCACGAAGAGGTCGCGGATGATGCCGTCGGCCGTCAGCCCCGCCTTCAGGCGCTCCGCGAACGGCCGGAAGCGCACGAACACGGCGGCCGCGTTGGTCGCGTTGGTGAAGGTGGCCGCCGAGAAGCCGGCGAAGGCGACGGCGTAGTCCGCGCCCGGCGTCGCCTGGGCGATCTCGCTGACCCGCCGCGTGACGTCGTCGGTGCGCGACAGCGACGCGCCGTCGGGCAGCTGGATGACGACGATCGCGTACCCCTGGTCGAGCGTCGGGATGAAGCCGCGCGGCACATGGTCGACCGTCCACACCGTGCCGGCCAGCAGCCCGGCATAGACCGGCAGCACCAGCAGCTTGTGCCGCACCAGCCGGCGCACCCCGCCGGCATAGCCCCGGGACATGCGGTCGAAGCCGCGGTTGAAGCCGCCGCCGAGGCGTCGGAGCAGGCGGGTCGCGAGGGTGCCCCGCCGCCCGCCGTCGTGCGGCTGCAGCAGCACCGACGCCAATGCGGGCGACAGCGTCAGCGAGACGAAGGCGGAGATGACCGTGGAGACCGCCACGGTCAGCGCGAACTGGCGATGGAACTGGCCCGACAGGCCGGGGATGAAGGCCGTCGGCACGAACACCGCGGCCAGCACCAGGGCGATGGCGACGACGGCGCCGCCGACCTCGTCCATGGTGCGGTGCGCGGCCTCGCGCGGCATCAGCCCGGCCGCGATGTGGCGCTCGACGTTCTCGACGACGACGATCGCGTCGTCGACGACGATGCCGATGGCGAGCACCAGGCCGAACAGGGTCAGGGTGTTCAGCGAGAAGCCGAAGGCCGCCATCACCGCGAAGGTGCCGATCAGCGAGACGGGGATCGCCAGTATGGGGATCAGCGCCGTGCGCCAGGACTGCAGGAAGACCAGCACGACGAGGACGACGAGGCCGACCGCCTCGAACAGCGTGCGATAGACCTCGTGCACCGACTGGTCGATGAATTCCGTCGGGTTGTAGACGATCTGGTAGTCGATGCCCGGCGGGAAGGCGGGCCGCAGCGCCGCCAGCGTGTCGAAGATCTGCTGCGCCCCGGCGAGCGCGTTGGTGCCGGGTCGCTGGAAGATGGCGAGCGCCACTGCCGGCTTGCCGTTGAGGTAGGAGTTGGTGAGGTAGTCCTGCGCGCCGAGCTCGACGCGGGCGACGTCGCGCAGCCGCACCAGCCTGCCGTCGGCCGTCGCGCGCACGATGACCTCGCCGAACTGCTCGGCGTTCTCGAAGCGCCCCTGCGTCGTCACGGTGAGCTGGAAGGCGCTGCCGCGCGCGACCGGCTCCTGGCCCAGCGCGCCGCCCGAGACCTGGACGTTCTGCTCCTGGATGGCGCTCACGACCTCGCCCGCGGTCAGGCCGAGGCCGGCCAGCCGCTCGGGATCGAGCCAGACGCGCAGGCTGTACTGGCGCTCGCCGAAGATGATGAGGTCGCCCACGGCGTCCAGGCGCATCAGCGCGTCGCGCACGTTGTTGCGCGCATAGTTGGAGACGTAGAGCTGGTCGAGGCTCTCGTCGGGCGAGAGCATGTGGACGACCAGCATCAGGTCGGGCGACGACTTCGTGGTGGTGACGCCGAGCCGCCGCACCTCCTCGGGCAGGCGCGGCGTGGCGATGGCGACGCGGTTCTGGACCAGCACCTGCGCCTTGTCGAGGTCGGTGCCGAGCCTGAAGGTGACGGTCAGCACGAAGTTGCCGTCGCCCGTCGAGTACGAGGACATGTAGAGCATGTCCTCGACGCCGTTGACCTGCTGCTCCAGGGGCGTGGCGACGGTCGCCGCCACGGTGCGCGCATCGGCGCCGGGGTAGGAGGCGCGCACCACCACGGTCGGCGGCGCGATCTCGGGATACTGCGCCACCGGCAGCCCGCGATAGGCGATGGCGCCGACCAGCACGATGACGAGGGCGAGCACCGTCGCCAGGACGGGACGCTCGACGAAGGTATGGGTGAAGCGCATCTCTGGTCTCCTCGGGCGGCCTAAGGCCGCGCCGCCTGCTGGCGCTGGGCCGGCAGCTCCGTCGGGCGGGGCTGGATGCGCGCACCGGGCTGGACGCGCGCCAGGCCGTTGACGACGATCGTCTCGTCGCCCGCGAGGCCCTCGCGCACGACGCGGTAGCCGTCGACGCGCGGGCCGGGGCGGACCTGGCGCGCCGCCGCCCTGCTCTCGCCGTCGACGACATAGACGATGCGGCGGTCCTGGTCGGCGGCGATCGCCTCGTCGGGCACCAGCACCGCGCGCGCCGTGCGCGCGGCCGGGAAGCGCAGGCGGCCGAAGAGGCCCGGCACCAGCGACAGGTCGGGATTGGCGAAGACCGCGCGGCCGCGCATGGTGCCGCTCGCCTGGTCGAGGCGGTTGTCGATGAAGTCGATGCGGCCTCGGCGTCCGGCGTCGCTCTCGTCGGCGAGGGCGACCAGCACGTCGCCGACGCCGGCGGCCCCGGCGCGCAGGTAGGCGAGGTAGGAGCGCTCGTCGGCGTCGAAGTAGAACTGGATCGGGTCGAGCGAGACGATGTTGGCGAGCAGCGTGTCGTTGGCGGCGACGAGGCTGCCGGCCGACACGAGGCGGCGCGACATGCGGCCCGTGATGGGCGCCCGGATCTCGGTGAACTCCAGGTCGAGGCGCGCGCGCGCCAGGGCCGCCTCGGCGCGCCGCGCGTCCGCCCGCGACGTCAGCAGGTTCTGCCGGCGCTGGTCGACCGTCTGCTCGGCGATGTTGCCGCCGCGCCGCAGGCTGTCGGCACGGCCGAGATCGCCCTGGGCGTAGTCGCGCCGGGCGACCGCCGAGGCGAGGTCGGCCTCGGCCTCCTGGAGGGCGGCGCGATAGGGCCGCTGGTCGATGGTGAACAGCAGCTCGCCCGCCTTCACCAGGGCACCGTCCCGGAAGTGCACGGCGTCAAGGAAGCCGGCGACGCGGGCGCGGATATCGACGGCATCGACCGCCTCGAAGCGGCCGATGAAGTCCGTCCACTCGACGACGTCGCGAACGATCGGCCTGGCGACGGAGACGGCGGGCGGCGGGGCGG
>JADZBA010000352.1 GCA_020852355.1 Alphaproteobacteria bacterium | reverse complement strand
TCGACGTCCTGGCGCTCGACGACGAGCGGATGCGCGCGGTCCGGGGCGCCGGCATGGCCGTGATCTTCCAGGAGGCCCTCAACGCCCTCAACCCGGTGCTCACGGTCGGCCGGCAGATCGCCGAGACGGTGATGCGGCGGGACGGCGTCGACGCGCGCGCCGCCCGGCGCGAGGCGGTGCGGCTGCTCGACGAGGTGCGCATCCCGACGGCGGAGCGGCGCCTCGACGACTATCCCCATCAGCTCAGCGGCGGCATGCGCCAGCGGGTGATGATCGCCATCGCTCTCGCCTGCCGTCCGGCTCTGGTCATCGCCGACGAGCCCACCACCAGCCTGGACGTCACCATCCAGTCGCAGATCCTGGCGCTGCTGCGCGACGTGCGGCGGGCGAACGGCATGTCGATGATCTTCATCAGCCACAATCTGGGCGCGGTCGCCGCCGTCGCCGATCGGGTCGCCGTGGTCTATGCCGGCCAGATCGTCGAGCTGGCCGGCGTCGACGAGATATTCCGCGCTCCCCGTCATCCCTATACGCACGCGCTGCTGGCGACGACGCCGCGCGTCGACCGCGCCTTGCCGCTGTCCGCCATCCCGGGTGGCGTGCCGCGCTTCGACGCGCTGCCGCCCGGATGCCGCTTCGCGCCGCGCTGCCCCCGGGCGGCGGCGGGATGCGTCGCCGCGGTCCCGGCGATCGTGGCGCCGCCCGGCGAGCCCGAGCGGCGCGTGCGCTGCATCGCGCCGCTCGGCTGAGGGGCGCTCGCGATGCTGCCGATCCTCGAGGTTCGCGACCTGCGCAAGCACTTCCCCATGGGCAGCGCGCTGCGCCTGGGGCCCCGCCCGGCGGTGCGCGCGGTCGACGGCGTCAGCTTCACCGTGCGCGAGGGCGAGACCTTCGGCCTCGTCGGCGAATCGGGCTGCGGCAAGTCCACGGTCGCCCGCTGCGTCGTCGGCCTCGTGCCGGCCGACGCCGGCACGATCGTCGTCCAGGGGGAACCGCTGACGACGGCCCGGGGCATGCGCGGCCGCCGGCTGCACCGGCGTGTCCAGATGGTGTTCCAGGACCCGTACGCATCGCTCAATCCGCGCCTCGCGGTCGGCACCACGCTGGCGGAGCCTCTCGTGATCGCCGGCGGGCTGTCGCGCGCCGAGATTCGCAGCCGCGTCGCCGGCCTGCTCGTCGAGGTCGGGCTGCCCGAGAACGCCGCGGCGAAGTTCCCGCACGAGTTCAGCGGCGGCCAGCGCCAGCGCATCGCGATCGCCCGCGCGCTCGCCCTGCGGCCGCCGCTGATCGTGGCCGACGAGCCGGTCTCCGCGCTGGACGTCTCGGTGCAGGCGCAGATCCTGCTGCTGCTCGACGCCCTGCGCACTTCGCACCGCCTCAGCCTGCTGTTCATCTCCCACGACCTGGCGGTGGTGCGGAACTTCTGCCAGCGCGTCGCCGTCATGTATCTCGGCCGGATCGTCGAGGAGGGGCCGGTCGAGCGCGTCTTCGCCGCGCCGCGCCACCCGTACACGCTGGCGCTGCGTGAATCCTCGCTGCCGCCCGACCCGGTCGCGCGCGAGCGGCTGGCGCGCATCGACGGTGAGATGCCATCGGCGATCGATCCGCCGGGCGGTTGCCATTTCCATCCGCGCTGTCCCCGCCGCATGCCGATCTGCGCGAAAGTGGCGCCCGCCTGGACCCCGGTCGAGGGGCAGGGCGGCGTCGCCTGCCATCTCCACCCACCCGCCAGCTGAGGGGTCTCCCGCGATGTATCCCGATCCCGCCTCCCGTTCCGCCTCCCTGTTCGCGCGCGCCTGCGAGGTGAGGCCCGGCGGCAATACGCGGCTCGCCGTCTACCAGGCGCCGTACCCGATCTTCGTCGCCGCCGCGGCGGGCTGCCGGGTGACCGACGTCGACGGGGTCGAGCGGCTCGACTTCATCAACAACCAGTCGGCCCTGGTGCACGGCCATTGCTTCCCACCGGTGATGGCGGCGGCGGCGGCACAGCTCCAGCGCGGTACCTGCTTCTCCGGCCCGACGGATGCCGAGGTGGCGCTCGCCGAGAATCTGCAGCACCGGGTGCCGGGCTTCGAGCGCATGCGCTTCACCAATTCCGGGACCGAGGCGGTGATGCTCGCGGTCAAGGCGGCGCGCGCCTTCACGGGCCGCTTCAAGATCGCCAAGTGCGAAGGCGCCTATCACGGCTCCTACGATTTCGTCGAGGCGAGCCGGGGCAGCACGCCCGCCAACTGGGGCGATGCGAGGAGGCCGGCGCGCGTCCCCTATTCGAAGGGCACGCCGCCCGCCGCCCTCGACCTCTCGGTCGTGTTCCCGTTCAACGACGTCGAGGCCGCAGCCGCGATCCTGGAGGCGGAGAAGGACACCCTCGCCGCCGTCATCGTCGAGCCGGTCGCCAACCGGCCCGGGATGATCCCGGCCGAGCCGGGGTTCCTCGCGTTCCTGCGCGCCTTCACGCAGCGCGCCGGCATCCCGCTGATCTTCGACGAGATCATCTCGTTCCGCATCGGCGTCGCCGGCGCCCAGGCGGGCTACGACCTGGTGCCGGACATGACGACGCTGGGCAAGCTGATCGGCGGCGGCTTCCCGGTCGGCGCCGTGGCCGGTCGCGCCGACGTCATGGCGGTGTTCGACCAGCGCAAGGGCAGCCCGGCGGTGCCGCATACCGGCACCTTCAACGCCAACCCGGTGTCGATGGTCGCCGGCCTGGCGACGCTGAAGGCGTTCGGCGAGGCCGAGGTCGCGCGCATCAACCGCATGGGCGAGGCGGTCCGGGCCGCGATCGGCGAGCGCTTCGCCAGGGCCGGGGTCGAGGGCCAGGCCTCGGGCGCGGGCTCGCTGTTCCGCATCCACTTCACCGGCGCGCGGCTGACCGACTATCGCTCGGCCTATCCGACGCCGGCCGGGCAGGCGGCGGTGAGCGCGCTGCATCGCGCGCTGCTGAACCGCGGAATCATTGTCTCGGCCAACTGCAGCGGCAACCTGTCCACCGTGGTCGGCGACGGCGAGGTCGAGCGCCTCCTCGACGCGTTCTCCGCGTCGCTGGCGGAGGTCCGGGTCCCGGCCTGACCGCTCAGGTCGGGATTTGCACCGGGCTGTCGAAGAACATGCGGTAGGAGACGCCGCGCGGCTTGCTCGCCTCCTCGGCGGTCCAGGGCAGGAAGCTGCTGCGGCCGACATAGTCGGTCGGCAGCAGGATGGTGCGCACGAAGGCGCTGGCCGGGGCGATGTTGCGCCCGACCACCGGGTCGCGGCCGGTCTCGAACCAGGCTTCGCCGGGGCCGACGCGATGGACGCGGTCGGCGATCTCCGCGACCAGGGTCCCGAACAGCAGGCGGCGGATGCCGGGGCCGCCGTGCCCGTGCCTGGGCGTGACGATGCCGGGCGGGAAATCGACGCGGTCGGCGCGCATCAGGATCGGGTAGCGCGGGTCGATCATGAGCGCGTGGGCCATCACGACGCGCGACCGCTCGGCGTCGCCGACCAGGGGACCCCAGTCGTACGAGCCGGCCTCGAAGGTCCACGCCTCGCCGTCGCCGGACAGCTCCAGCTCGCTTTCGAAGAGCGTGCAGGTGTCCGCGGCGAGCGCCGTGGTGCCCGCCGCGGTCGCCGCGCGCAGGGCGCCCTCGCGGACATAGACGGCGCGCGGGGCGGCTCGCCAGATGGCCGGGCGGCCGCCGACGATGCGGTCCTCGAAGAGGGCGAGGCGAACGGGCATCGGGAATCCTTTTCTAACGTCGGTCGAAGCGTTCCTGGAGCACGCGGCCCAGCACCATTACGGCAAAGGACGAGGCGAGGAGGAAGAGGCCGGGCCACAGCGACATCCACCACGCGGACAGGATGAAGTTCTTGCCCTGCTCCAGGATGGCGCCCCAGTCGGGCGTGGGCGGCGCCACGCCGAGGCCGAGGAACCCGAGGGCGGCCTCGATCTGCAGCGCCAGCGGGAAGAGGATGACGTACTGCAGCAGCACCAGCGGCAGCACGTTCGGCAGCACCTGGCGCAGCATGATCGACGTCTCGCCGAAGCCCAGCGCGCGCGCCGCCTCGACATAGGTGCGCTTGCTCTCCGCCAGCGCGCCGGAGCGGGCGATGCGGAAGAACATCGGGAGGTAGACGACCGAGAGCGCCAGCACGAGGTTGCCGGCGCCGGGGCCGAGCACGCCGGTGATCACCACGCCCGCGATGACCGGCGGGAAGGTGAGGATCATGTCGATGAGGCGGCCGAAGACGAGGTCCGGCACCCGTCCGGAGAACCCGGCGACGAGCCCGAGCAGCCCGCCGACGGCCGCCGAGGCGAGCAGCGCCCCGGCGACGAGGCCGAGCGTGATCCGGGTGCCGTGGACGACGCGGGCGAAGAGGTCGCGGCCGACGTCGTCGGTGCCGAACCAGTGCGCGGCTGAAGGCGAGAGCAGCGCGCGGCCGGCGTCGATGGCGTAGGGCGACTGCGGCGCCACGAGGCCGGGAGCGGCGATCAGCACCGCGAACGCCAGGATCAGCACCGCGCACAGCACCTGCAGCGGCGAGGGGTGGGGGAAAGGCGTCACGGACGCAGCCGCGGGTCGATCAGGCCGTAGAGCAGGTCGATCGCGAAGTTCACGACGATGGCGATCAGCACGACGAACAGCAGGGCGCCCTGGACGACGGGGTAGTCGCGCCCCTGGATGCCCGAGAGGATCAGCCGGCCGAGGCCGGGCAGGGAGAAGAGGGACTCGATGACGACCGCGCCGCCCAGGATCTGGATGAGGATCAGGCCGACGAAGGTCACCAGCGGGATGAGGATGTTGCGCAGCGCGTGCTTGAAATAGACCTGCCGCGGCGACAGGCCCTTGGCGATCGCCGCACGCACGTATTCGCGCTTCAGCTCGGCCACCATGGTGTCGCGCACGAAATGGCTGTAGGCGGCGGCCTGCAGCAGCGCGAGGCTGAGCACCGGCAGGATGATGATCGAGAGATTGTCGGCGAGGTCGACGGTCGGCGGCATGTAGGCGAACGGCGGCGACCACTCGAGCAGGGCCGACGCGCCGACCAGCAGCATCAGCCCGATCCAGAACACCGGCGCCGACAGGCCGAGCAGGTTGAATGCCTGGATCGCCGCGTCGAGCCGGCTGCCCTCGGTGATGCCGGCCAGCACGCCGAGCGGCACGCCGACCAGCGTCGCGAGGGCCAGGGTGACCAGGGCGATCTCCAGGGTGACCAGGAAGGCCTCGCCGACCAGCGTCGTCACCGGCCTGCCCTGGTACCAGCTCCGCCCGAGATCGCCGGTGGCGGTCCGGCCGAGCCAGTC
>JADZBA010000351.1 GCA_020852355.1 Alphaproteobacteria bacterium | reverse complement strand
GCGAAGAGGACGTGGCAACTGAAGCTGTCGTAGACCTGGAAGGCGTCGATGTCCTTCGGGCCGACGCCCGCCATGTCGAAGACCTGCCGGGCGGCCAGGCGTTGGGCCGGCAGGTAGAAGTCGATCAGCCGCGGCTCCAGGCTGGTGGCACCGTGGTTGAGGTCGGCGCGGCCGACGCCGTGGATCCACACCGGCTTGCGCTCGAGCCGCCGGACGGCCTCGGGGCCGGCGATGATCAGCGCGACGCCGCCGTCGTTGATCAGGCAGTAGTCGAAGAGGTGCAGCGGCTCGGCGATGTGCCTGCTGGCGGCGTACTCGTCCAGCGTGATCGGCTTGCGCATGATCGCGACCGGGTTGGCGCTGGCGTTGCGGCGCTGCGCCACCGACACCTGCCCGAGATCGCGCTCGCTCGCCCCGTGCAGCGCCATGTAGCGGCGGTACATCAGCGCGTAGAGGGCGCCCTGGGAGGTCAGCCCCCAGGGCGAGTGGTAGACGTAGGAGAGGAAGGCCTCGCCGCCCATGGCGTTCGGCCCGCCGTACTGGATCTCGGCCGAGCGCTGGTTGTTGCCGTAGACCAGCGCCACGACGTTGGCCATGCCGGTCCGGATCGCCATGCAGGCCTGGATGATCGACATCGCCGCATCGCCCTGCCCGCCCCAGCGCGGGTCGATGCCGAGGATCTCGCCGGTGCGCTCGTAGGCGAGCGTCGGCCCGACGATCAGCCCATCGACCTGATCGCGATCGATGCCGGCGTCGGCCAGCGCGCGATTGAAGGCGACGGCGCCGTAGCCCTGGGAATCGTACGGCTTCTCGCCGGCGCGCACGCGCGCATAGTCCTCGATCCAGTCGCTGTGGCCGATGCCGACGACGGCGGCGGCCTTGTGGAGGTCGATGTCGCTCACTGCAGCACTCCCGCCTCGCGCAACGCCGCGATGCGCTCTTCCGGATAGCCCAGGGTATCGCGCAGCACCGCGTCGGTGTGCTCGCCGAGGAGCGGCGGCCGCGCCAGCGTGACGCGTTCGCCGTCGAACCGGTAGGGCGGCGAAGTGAATCCCGTCTCGCCCATCTCCGGGTGGTCGATGCGCTGCCAGTAGCCGCGGGCACGGAGCTGCGGGTCGCGGTCGATCAGCTCGCGCGCGCTCTGCACCGGCGCGGCCGGCACGCCCGCCTGCTGCAGCGCCGCCGCCAGCTCCTCGCCGTCGCGCTCGGCGACCGCGCGCGCGATCGCCGCCTCGATGCGCCCGACCGCTGCCACCCGGCCCGCGGCGCCGGCGAGCCCCGGCTCCGCCGCGAGCGCGCCCAGTCCCAGCGCGGCGCACAGCGCCGGCCACTGCGCGTCGGCCATCACGGTGATGGCGACCCAGGCGTCCTCGCCGCGACAGCGGAAGATGTTGTGCGGCGCATGCCAGCGGCTGCGGTTGCCCGTGATCGCCGGCTCGATGCCGGTCCCCGAATACTCGACGTAGCTCGGCCCGATCATGTTGATCGTCGATTCGACCTGGGCGAGGTCGATCTTCATGCCCTCTCCCGTCCGCCGGCGATGGCGCAGCGCCGCCATCACCGCGAAGGCCGCGTGGTAGGGGTTGGCCGCGTGGTCGGGATAGTGCGTGCCCGGGCCGATCGAGCGGCCCTCCCCGTAGCCCGTCAGCCACATCAGGCCCGTGACGGCGCTGATCGTCATGCCGACGCCCAGCAGCTCCGCCCGCGGCCCGTCGTCGCCGTACATCGGCATGCCGAGATAGACGATGTCCGGCCTGATCGCCCGCACGTCGTCGTACGAGAAGCCGAGGCGCTCCATGGCGCCGGGGCCGAAGTTGTTGCTGACCACGTCGGCCCTGGCGATGAGATCGCGGGCGATCGCGCGGCCCTCCTCGGACTTCAGGTTCAGCGTCAGGCTCTGCTTGCCGGTGTTGCGCGAGGCGAAGTAGCCGCTGCGGTCCATGCCCGGCCGGCCACCGGCGAACGGGCCGCCGGTGCGCACGGAATCGGGTCGGGTGACGCTCTCGATCTTGATCACCTCGGCGCCGAAATCCGAGAAGATCTTGGTCGAGAACGGCCCCGCACCGGCCCAGGTGAAATCGGCGAAGCGGATGCCGCGGAGGATGTCCTGGCGCATGTTCGGTTCCCTGGCGATACGTCGCGCGCGGCCTAGAGCCCGGCGAGGATGCGGTCGTTGTCCTGGCCCACCGCCGGGGCCGGGCGGTCGATGTGCCACACCGGTCGCGACAGCCGGAACGGCGCACCCGGGAAGGTGAGGTTGCGCCCGAGCGCCGGGTGCGGCACCTCGACGAAATAGTTGCGATAGACGAGCTGCGGATCCTTCACCGTCTCCGAGATGCGCGCGACCGGCGACAGCACCACCTTGCGGCGCAGCGCCTCCTCGGTGAGGTCGAGCTGGGTGCGGTCGGCGAGGAAGGATTCGAAGATCGCGCGGAATTCCGCCTTGGCCGGTGCGGTGTTGCGCCATGGGCGGTCCAGCCACTTCGGCTCACCGAGGCGCGACGCCTCCGGGTGCCCGGCCTCGGCCATCCAGGCGACGAGCTGACGCCAGGAGATCCCCAGCGTCGGCGGTGCCGCCAGGAACACCCAGCCGTCCTTGCAGCGGAACATGTCCTCGCTGCAGTCGCGCGTGCCCTCGCCGCCGCGCCGGGAGATGCGCTTTTCCAGGTCGTAGACCTGCACCGCATTCTGCAGCGAGTGGGCGATGCACTCCTGGGCCGAGACGTCGATGACGTGGCCGCGGCCGCGCAGCTCCGCGTCCCACAGGGCGATGCCCATGGCGACGGCGCCGTAGAGCGAGGCGACCATCGGCGTCTGCTCGCCCGCCACCCGCAGCGGGGCCTCGTCGGGCGTGCCCGACAGCCAGGCGAGGCCGCCCGCAGCCTGGGTGACCAGGTCGCTGCCGAGCCAGCCGGAATGCGGGCCGCCGAGGCCGAAATGGCTGAAGATCGCCACGACGAGCGCCGGGTTGGCGGCCAGCGCCTCCGCCGTCACGTCGGGCTGGTCCGGGCCCGGCTCGATCGCCAGGATCTGCGCCGTGCGGGCGAGCGCCGCGAAGGTCGCGAGCCCCGCCTCCTCGCCGAGGTCCAGCGTGACGCTGGCCTTGTTGGCGGCGAGGAAGGCGACCGGCGCGCCGCCCGGGACGTCGCTGTTGAGGCCGGGCAGAGGCGGCGGGCGCCGGCGGTCGGATGCCCCTTCCGGCGGCTCGACGCGCACGACCTCCGCGCCGAGGTCGGCGAACAGCCGGGTCGCATAGCCCCCGAGCTCGCGCGTCAGGTCGAGAATGCGCACGCCAGAATAGGGTCGTGCCGTCGTCATGGTCGAAACTCCGATCGTCGACGCGACACCGCGCGGCACCTCTCGTCCAGATAAAATATATTTTGCATCATACTGAAGTGGCGGTTCGCGCCGCAAGCCGCGCGATCAGCGCGACAGCGCGACGGCCGGCTCGTCGCGGGCAGCCGCGGGCGCCGTCGCCATCGCGGAAAGGAAGTTCTCCCAGCCGTTCGAGATGTGCCGGACCATGGCGATCGCGGCCCCCTCCTCGTCGCGCCGCTCGATCTCGACCAGCAGGCGCTCATGCTCCTCGACCATGCGGCCGTCGCCGCGGCTGCCGCGTTCCTGATGCACGAAGGGGTACTTGGCCCACAGGACGCGCACGAACTGCAGCGCCTGCGGCCGGCCCGCGAACTCGTAGAGCGCGAAGTGGAAACGATAATTGGCGATGCGCCGCGCCAGGAGGTCGCGCCCGGCATTGGCGCGATCCACCGTCCGTTGCAGGTCCTTGAGATGCGCCAGGCCGCCGATCGTCACGTTGGCGACCGCATGCCGGGTCAGCTCGCGCTCCAGCGCGACGCGCAGCTCGTAGATCTCGCGGAGCTGTTCGGGCACCAGCTTGGGCACCAGCAGGCCCTTGTGCGACACCCCGACGACGTAGCCTTCCGCCTCGAGGATGTGCAGCGCCTCGCGCACCGGGGTAATCGAGACGCCGAGTTCCCCCGCGATGTCCGCCTGCTTCAACTTGGCGCCCCGCTCATACTCCCCGGCGATGATCCGCTCGCGGAGGATGTCGGCAACCTGGTCCTGCTTCGTCTTGAACGTCATCGTGGGCATCTCTCGCACGCAAGGTCTCCGGGCCGCCGCCTGTCGCCTTCGCGCGTCTCCGTCCCCTTCGCCGATCCTGCACGGCCATACTGCGGATCGGATCGTTCCATCTTATGGGCGGTCGCGTGCCCCGCCGGAACACCTTAGCAAGACGCGTTCCGGCGGGGCCGCGGTCACGCCGGGCGTCTCACGACGCCGGCGACAGCCATACGTCGCCGAGATCCTGGTAGATCATGTGGAACGGCGACATCGACCAGCCGTGGACGCGCTTGTTGAGCACGACGATCCGGTGCCAGTAGAGGAACGGCACCGCGTAGGCCTGCTCCATCGCACGAGCCTCGAGCTGGCGCACGAGCTTGCGGCGTTCCACCTTGTCCGTCGTCTTGGCCTGCAGGTCGAACAGCTCGTCGAGCTTGCGGTCGGTGTGCCGCGAGAACGCCTGCGGCGACCGGTCGGTCGAGATGTACTTGATGACGCCGGTGTTCGGGTCGGGACTGTAGTCGGTGAAGGAGTCGACGATCACCTCGTAGTTGCCGCTCGACATCGACGAGAAGTAGGCGGCCAGCTCAAGCTGCTGGTGATCGACCTTGACGCCGATCTGGCGCCACTGGTCGATCAGGAAGATGCCGTTCGCGGTATAGGGGGCGATCGTCCGGTTGGCCAGCGTGAAGCTCAGATTCTCCTGGCCGGCCTCCTTCAGCAGGCGGCGCGCCTCGGCACGATTGGCCGCCATATCCTTGCCGAACCCGGGGAGCTTGACCAGTTCCTCCTCGGTCGCCGCATAGGGGCTACCGGGCGGCAAGATGCCGCCGACATTGCGCAGCAGCGAGATGCGGCCGAGCGACGCCGAGCCACCCCAGCGATCGATGGCGAGCGACAGGGCGCGCCGCACGCGTGCGTCGTTGAACGGCGGCTTCTCGTTGTTGAAGGTCACCAACATGTGGAGCAGCCATGGCTCCTCGAAGACCTGGGCGTCCTTGCCGAGATCGCGGACGAGGCGGTCGCGTTCCGGCGGCGAGAAGCCGCGGAACTCGGCGTCGACCTGCTTGCCGGCGAGCGCGTTCAGGGTCGCCGAGGTCGACATGGTGATGGCGCGGAAGCCGTCGAGATACGGATGGCCCTTGCGGAAGTAGTTCTCGAACCGCTCGCCCGTCCAATGCGAGCCGGCGACGTGGCCGGTGAACTTGAACGGACCGGTGCCGAGCACGTTGCGCGCCGGGAAGTCCGGATTCTCCTTGAGCTTGGCCGCGCTGTAGATGCAGTTCCAGGGCGATGCCAGGTTGTTGAGGAAGGCGACGTCGACCTCCTTCAGCCTGAACACCACCGTCAGCGGATCGGGCGTCTCGATCGACGCCAGCTTGACCATGGAGTCCCGGCGGGCGGAGTTGATCCCCGCCGGCGGATTGGCGATGCGCTCGTAGCTCGCCTTGACGTCCGAGGACGTCAGGATCGAGCCGTCGTGGAACTGGACGTTGGGATGGAGCTTCACCGTGTAGGCGAGGTTGTCCGGCGAGATGGTCCAGCTCTGCGCCAGGTCGCCGACGACGTTGGGATACTTGTGCGGCTCGTACTTCAGCACCGTGGAGTAGTGCGGCGCCACGCGCTGGATAACCGCGAAGGTCGACGACGCATGGCAGTCGTAGGTCGGCGGCTCCGCGGCGATGGAGAAGTTCAGCGTTCCGCCGCGCACCGGCGTCTCCTGGGCTGCCGCCGGCACGATGCCGGCCAGCACCACCGCCCCGGCGGCGAGCAGAGTTCGAGCTCTCATGGTCTTCCTCCCGCGATTTTCGAGTTTCATGTCTTCAGCCTCGGATCGAGCCAGTCGCGCAGCGAGTCGCCGAAGAGATTGAAGGCGAACACCGCGAGCGAGATGGCGAGGCCGGGGAACAGGATCATCCACGGTGCCTCGCGATAGAAATCGGACGAGCTGCCGGACAGCATGAGGCCCCAGGCGGGCAACGGCTCCGAGACGCCGAGGCCGAGGAACGACAGCGACGCCTCCAGCAGGATCGCCTGCGCCACGTAGGCGGTGAGCATGATCAGGTACGGCGCGGAGACGTTGGGCGCCATGTGGCGGAAGATGATGCGCGGCGCCGAGTAGCCGGCGGCGCGAGCGGCGTCGATGTACGGCATCTCGCGGATCGAGAGCGCCGAGGAACGGATCACGCGGGCGACGCGCGGCACGATCGGCACGGCGATCGCGCAGATCAGGTTGACGTCGATGCCGAGGACGAGGTTGCGGCCGAGGATCGCGACGACGACGAGCGCCAGCACGATGATCGGGAACGACAGCAGGATCTCCAGGAAGCGCTGGATCAGCAGGTCGGTGCGGCCGCCGAAATAGGCCGAGGCGATGCCGACCGCGGCCCCGAGCGTGCAGCCCACGAAGGACGAGATGAAGCCGATCGCCAGCGCCGTCCGCGCCCCGTAGATCAGGCGCGAGAGGATATCGCGGCCGAAGGCGTCGGTGCCGAGCGGGTGCTCCAGCGACGGCGGCGAGAGCATCGCCACGAAGTCGTTGATGACCGGGTCGTAGGGCGAGACCCATTCCGCGAAGATGCCCGCGAAAGCCATGAGCAGGATGATCGCCAGCCCGGCGGTGCCGAGCGGCTGCATGGTGACGAAGGTCACGACGCGCGATCGCGGCCGGTAGGCGGGACGGGCCGCCGGCCGCGCCGGCGAGGCGAGATCGGTCATCGCGGCACCCCGTCAGCGATAGCGGATGCGCGGGTCGAGCACGCCGTACAGCAGGTCGACCACGAGGTTGACGGAAACGAACATGAAGGCGACGAGCATCACCAGGGTCTGGATCAGCACGAAGTCGCTGCGCGCCACGGCGTCGACGAAGAGCCGGCCGATGCCGTTGAGGTTGAACACCTGCTCGGTGACCACGAGGCCGCCGATGAGAAAGGCGAACTCCAGCCCGATCACCGTGATCGCCGGCAGCAGCGCGTTGCCGAGCGCGTGGCGCACCACCACCATCCGCTCGAACAGCCCCTTGGCGCGCGCCGTGCGGATGTAGTCCTCCTGCATGACCTCGATCAGCGAGGAGCGCACCATCCGGGCGACCACCGCCGCATAGCGGTAGCCCACGGCGACCGCCGGCCACACGAGTTGCGACATGTTCGCGACCGGATCGGTGATGAACGACGTATAGGTGACCGGCGGCGACCAGCGGAACAGCGTCAGCAGGGCGAGGACGATCAGCATGCCCAGCCAGAAGGACGGCACCGCCAGGCCGGCGATCGTGACCATGCGCACGAGATAGTCGATCCAGCTGTCGCGGAAGAGCGCCGATATCGTGCCGAGCGGTATGGCGATGAGCACCGCGATCAGCGCCGCCATCACCGCGACCTGGAGCGTCAGGCCGATCCGCACGCCGATCTCGTCGATGACCGGCCGCCCCGTCCACATCGAGAGGCCGAAATCGAAGGTGACGAGGCCCTTCATCCAGTCGGCGAACTGCACCGGCAGCGGCTTGTCGAGGCCGAGGCGCGCGCGCTCGCGGTCGATCACGGCCTGGGTCACCGCCGCGCCGTCGGCCCGCAGCTTCACCTCGACGACGTCGCCCGGCACCACGCGCAGCATGAAGAAGGTGAGCACGGCGACGCCGAGCAGGGTCGGGATCATCAGCACGATGCGCTTGGCGATATAGCCGAGCATGGATGGTCAGACCTTGATGCAGGCGGCGAAGCGGCCCGGAGCCACTTCGCGCAGCGGCGGGATCGTGGCCTTGCACTCGGCGGTCGCCAGCGGGCAGCGCGTATGGAAGACGCAGCCCGAGGGCGGAGCGAGCGGCGACGGCAGCTCCCCCGTCAGCGCGCGCGACGCGCGGCCGCGCTCGACGACGGGGTCGGGAATCGGCGCGGCATCGAGGAGCGCCCGCGTATAGGGATGGAACGGCTTCTCGTACAGCGCATCGCGCTCGGCCATCTCCATGATGCGGCCGAGATACATGACGACGATGCGGTGCGAGATGTGGCGCACCACCGCGAGGTCGTGCGCGATGAAGAGATAGGTGAGCCCGAGACGCTGCTGCAGCTCGTCGAGCAGGTTGATGATCTGGCCCTGGATCGACACGTCGAGGGCGGAGACCGGCTCGTCGCAGACGATGAACTTCGGCTCCATCGCGAGCGCGCGCGCGATGCCGACGCGCTGGCGCTGGCCGCCCGAGAGCTGGTGCGGGTAGCGCTCGGCCATGTCGGGCAGCAGGCCGACCTGCTCCAGCAGGGTCGCGGTGCGCGCCCGCGCCTCCTCACGGCTGCGCACCTTGCCGTAGACGCGCAGCGGCTCCGCCACGATCGTCCCGACGGTCATGCGCGGATTCAGCGAGCTATACGGGTCCTGGAAGATGACCTGGATGTCGGTGCGCAGGCGGTTCATCCGCGACCGCGATACGGTGACGAGGTCCTCGCCTTCGAACAGCACCTGCCCGGCGGTGGCATCCTCCAGGCGCAGGATCGTGCGTCCGACCGTGGTCTTGCCGCAGCCCGATTCCCCGACCAGGCCCAGCGTCCGCCCCGCATCGATGCTGAAGGAGACGTCCTGCACCGCCCGCACCATGGCGGAGCCGCCGACGATTCCGCCGACCTTGACGCGGAAATGCTTGGTGAGCCCGCGAATCTCGAGGAGCGGCCTGGCGACGCCGACCGCGGCCGGCAGCGTGGCGGCGTCGGCATCGCCGGCGAGCCCGTTGGCGATCTCCGCGACGCGATGGCAGGCCGATCGCCGGTCGTCGCCGATCTCCCGCAACGGCGGATCGATGGCGCAGGCGGCGATACGGTAGGGGCAACGCGGCGCGAACCGGCACCCCTCGGGCGGCGCCAGCAGGTTGGGCGGCGCCCCTTCGATCGTCGCCAGCCGCCCGCGCCGCGGCTGATCGAGGCGCGGCACGGAGCGCAGCAGGCCGATCGTATAGGGGTGGCGGGGCGCGGCGAACAACGCGCCGGCCGGCCCCTCCTCCACGACGCGGCCCGCATACATCACCGCGACCCGGTCGGCGTAGCGCGCGACGATGCCGAGATTGTGGGTGATGAGGATCAGCGTGATGCCGAGCCGGCGCGACAGATCCTTCATCAGCTCCAGGATCTGCGCCTGGATGGTGACGTCGAGCGCCGTCGTCGGCTCGTCGGCGATCAGCAGCTTGGGATCGCAGGCGAGGCCGATCGCGATCATCACGCGCTGGCGCATGCCGCCCGAGAACTGGTGTGGAAACTGGTCGAGGCGGCGCTCGGCGTCGGGAATGCCGACGAGGCGCAGCAGCTCGGCGGCGCGGGACCGCGCCGCCGCCTCGTTCATGCCGAGATGGACTCGCAGCGGCTCCATGATCTGCAACCCGATCGACAGGATCGGGTTCAGGCTGGTCATGGGCTCCTGGAAGATCATGGCGAGCGCGCGACCGCGCAGCGCCCGCATCTCCGACTCCGACAGCGACAGCAGGTCGCGCCCGTCGAAGGTGATGCGGCCGCCGACGATGCGGCCGGCCGGCCGGCCGAGGAGGCGCATCAGCGCCAGCGCCGACACCGACTTGCCGCTGCCCGACTCGCCGACCAGCGCCATCGTCTCGCCCGGCCGTACCGCCCAGGTGACGCCGTCGACCGCCTTCACCTGGCCGCGCGCAGTCGCGAACGCGACTTCGAGGCCGTCGACCGCGACCAGCGGCGCGATCGCCGCACCGCCGGCCTCGGCGAAGGCCTCTCGTTCGGAAACGTTGGTCGGGGAGAGGCTGGTGGAGGCTTGCATCACCCTCGGTCGCTGGAGCAGCCCGTACAATTTATATGTTACCTGCGACGGCATCGCACGCAACCCTTCTCGCAGAAGGGTCTAGCCCGCCGGCTGCTCCGGATAGTGGCGCTTGAACATCTCCCAGCCGCTGCGGATGTGGTCCTGCATCGACCGCGCCGCCGCGTCCGGGTCGCCGGCGCGCAGCGCCTCCAGGATCGCGCGATGCTCGTCGCGGACGCCGAACTGGCGGCGCGGCATCACCGTCAGCAGGTCGAACGGGTACTTGGCCCAGAGGATGCGCACGAAGTGCAGTGTCTGCGCCTGTCCCGCGATTTCGTAGAGACGGAAGTGAAAGCGGAAATTGGCGCTGCGCACCGCGTCGTTGTCGTGCCGGCGCGCGGCCCGGGCGATCTCCTGGTTGATCGCCTCCAGCGCTCCGATCGCCGCCGGGTCGATGCGCCGCGACGCCTCCAGGGTCAGGCGCGTCTCCAGCAGCAGGCGCAGATCGAACAGCTCCTCCGCCTCGCCCACCTGGAACGGCGCGACCACCGCGCCGCGGTGCGAGGATCCCAGCACGTAGCCCTGGGCCTCCAGCAGCTTCAGCGCCTCGCGTACCGGCGTGATCGACAGATCGAGCATCTGCGCGATCTCCGCCTGCTTCAGCTTCTGGCCGCGCGCGAAGTAGCCGGAGATGATGCGCTCGCGCAGGAACTCCGCGACCTGGCTCTCCTTGGTGCGGAACTGCAGCGCGGCCGGACGCACGGGCGCATGGGCCGGCGCCGCCGCCGGCGCATCCCCCTCGCGCATTGCCCCCGTCCGCGCGGACCGCTTCATCGGCGACCACCTTAGCATGCGAATCACGCGTGCCGATCGTGCTCGCCTCCACCCGCTCGCCGGTCCTGTGATAGAGGCCTGCGACGGCTCACGCGCACCCTCTCAGGCAAGGACGATCCATGAACATTCCCGATCTCTCCGGCAAGGCGGCCCTGGTCACCGGCTCGTCGACCGGCATCGGCGCCGCCGTCGCCCGCGCCTTCGGCGCCCAGGGCATGATGGTCGCCGTCCATTGCAACGCCAGCCGGGCCGAGGCCGACGCCGTCGCCGCCGACGTGGCCGCGGCGGGCGGGCGGGCCATCGTCCTGCAGGGCGACGTACGCACGGTCGAGGTCTGCAACAGCCTCGTGCGCGACACCCTCGCGGCCTTCGGCCGTCTCGACGTGCTCGTCAACAATGCCGGGTCGGTGGTCGCCCGCAGGCCGATCCGCGAGGCCGACGACGCGCTCTACGACGAGGTCCTCGACCTCAACGCACGCTCGGTCTTCGCCTGCGCCCGCGCCGCCCTGCCGGTGATGGAAGCGGGCGGCGGCGGAGCCATCATCTCGACGACCTCGCTCGCCGCGCGCAACGGCGGTGGCGGGGGTTCCGTCCTCTACGCCGCCGCCAAGGGCTTCGTGTCGAGCTTCACCCGCGGCCTCGCCAAGGAGGTCGCGCGCCACCGCATCCGCGTCAACGCCGTGGCACCGGGGGTCATCATGACGCCGCTCCAGGAGCGTCTGACGCCGCCCAACCAGATCGAGGCGGCTGTGCGGATGACGCCGATGCGCCGCGTCGGCACCACCGAGGAGTGCGTCGGCGCCTACCTCTATCTCGCCTCGGAATCCCTGTCGGGCTTCGTGACGGGGCAAGTAATCGAGGTCAACGGCGGCATCCTGATGCCCTGACGTCAGGGACCCGCGCGCGGCAGGCGCATGGGAGCGCGCCCTCAGGAGCGGCCGTAGACCGGCACGATCGCACCTGTCGTCACCTTGTTCTCCGGGGACGCCAGGAAGGCGATCGTCGCCGCGATCTCCTCGGGCTTGGGCCAAGCGTCGTGATCGGCCTTGGGCATCGCCGCGCGGTTGGCGGCGGTGTCGATGATCGACGGCGCGATCGCGTTCACCAGGACGCCGCGCGCGGCCACCTCGGCGGCCAGCCCCTGGGTGAACGCCGCCACCGCCGCCTTGCTGGCGGCGTAGGCGGTCATCCCCGCCCCGAGGCGCGGCTCCAGCCCGGGCCGGGCGGTGACGTTGACGATGCGGCCACCGTCGGCACCGAACGCGCCCAGCGCCGCGCGGCAGCACAGGTGGCAGCTCACGAGGTTGGTGTCGAGCATGCGCATCAGCTCGCCCTTCGGAGTGTCGACGACGGGACCCATCCCGAAACCGCCGGCGATGTGGATCGACGCCCAGAGGTCCGTGACGCCACCATAGAGGCGCGCCACGTCGCCTTCGTCCGCGAGGTCGCAGCGCGGCACCATCGCGACGCGCCGCGCGTACGGGAAAGCCGCGGCCTCCGCGTCGCTGAACGCGGGGACGCGACAGCGCGCGCCCGCCGTCAGCAGGGCCGCGACGACGGCGGTGCCGAGTGCCCCGGCGCCGCCGGTGACGACGATCAGTCGATTCGCGAAATCCATTGGACCTCCACCCGCTTCGACCCAGCTTACAGGAACCGGATGGAGAGTCGCGCCGCAGCGCAGGGGTCGAGTCTATACTCGTGGGTGCTATCGTTCGTCCGATTGCGCGCACTGGTCGCGTCGGAGTATCGTTTCCGGCATCGCGTGGAGGCTGGATGCTGCATCTCTTCCTCTCGCCGCATTTCGACGACGTCGTCGGCTCGTGCGGCGGGACGTTGGCTCGGTTGCGTGACCTGCGCGCGACGGCGCGCATCCACACGGTCTTCGGCGGATCGCCCGGCGACATCCTTTCCCCCGAGGCGCAACGCCTGCACGACGTCTGGGGCTTGGGCGGCGATCCCGTCGCCGTGCGGCGAGAAGAAGACCGGGAAGCGGCGCGACGGCTCGGCACGAGCGCCAGCGCATCCCTGATTCCCGAGGCGCTCTATCGCTGCGACCCGAACGGACAGTGGCTGTACCCGACCCATTCGTCGCGGGTCGGCCCGCTGCACCACAGCGACCGGCAGCTCGGCGTCGCGCTCGCACGGTCGCTGGCGGCCCGGTACCCGGGGCGGGTCCGCTTCTACGCGCCGCTCGGCATCGGGCAGCATGCCGATCATCGCATCGTCGCCGGCGTCGGCGCCGTGCTGCACCAGATGGGCCGCCGGGTCGTGTTCTACGAGGATTTCTGGTACCGCAGCCGAGGACCGTGGACGCCGATCGACGGCCTGCGCCCCGCTTCGTGCCGCGTCTCGCGCACGCAGCGCGAGCGCCACCTTTACGCGTTCGCCGCCTACCGCTCGCAGATACCGATGCTGTTCGGCACCACGGCGAACCTGGCCGCGGCGATGTCCGCCAACGACCAGAGCGCCGACGGCAACGCCTTCGTCGAGCGGTTCTGGCTGCCGCCACGCCACCAGTGGCGAGGCACCCGCGCGGCCTGATGGCGCAACCCCCGCCGCCCGCGACGTCAGCGGGCGATGGCGCCGGTCAGCGTCCCGAGGCTCAGGCGCTGGCGTCCCTCGGCGTCGAAGTTCGCGGGATCGAGCCAGCGCTCGAACGCGCTCCTGACCGCCGGCCACTCCTGGTCGGTGATCGAGAACCAGGCGGTGTCGCGGTTGCGGCCCTTGTAGACGATGGCCTGGCGGAAGAGGCCCTCGTAGCGGAAGCCGTAGCGCAGCGCCGCCGCGCGCGACGGCGCGTTCAGGCTGTCGCACTTCCACTCGTAGCGGCGGTAGCCGAGCTCGTCGAACACCCGGCGCATCATCAGGAACATCGCCTCGGTCGCCGCGGGCCGGCGCTGCAGGCGCGGCGAATAGTTGATGTTTCCGACTTCGATTACCCCGTTCGGCGGATCGATGCGCATGAAGGTGGCGACCCCCACCGCCTTCCCGGATGCCGCGTCGACGATGGCATGGAAGAACGGGTCGTCGCCCGCCGCCATCTTCTCCAGCCAGGCGCGATACGAGGCGAAATCGGCCGGTGCATCGATGCCGAGATAGGTCCAGTTGCGGCCGTCGCGATCGTCGCCGTTGGCGTCGAACAGGTCGACGGCATGGCGCGCGATATCCAGCGGCTCGACGCGGCAGAAGCGGCCGACCATCGGCGTCGCCGGCGGGCGAGGGCGCGGCGTCCAACCGGGCACCGGGAAGCCGATCGGTTGGCCGAATGCGTTCACGTGCTCGGGCATGCTGCGCTCCGGTGAGTCTGGTGGAGGCGGCCGGGCGGGCGGCGCCGGACGGCGGCGAGGATAGCTCGGGCGACGGCGCCGGAGGTAGCCCGAACGCGCTCAGCCCGCGGCGTCGGGATGACGCGCGAGGCTGGCGAGCGTCGGGCGGGCCGAGAGCCAGGCGAGGCGCGATCGAGCCTGCCGGGCGTCCGGCGGACGCGCCGCATCCAGGACGACCGCCAGCGCCGCTGCCGCCGCGTCCGGAGCGAACCGGCGCCGGCAATAGGCACGCAGCCGCGCCTGGAGGATCTCGCGCTCGGCCGGGTCGGCGGTCCGCACCAGAGCCTGGTGCCAGCCCGCATCACCGGCAGCCGCAACAGTTACGCCGTCCTCGATACCGACGCCGCCATGGGCCGGTTCGTCCGGCACGATGGGCAGCGCTCCCAGGTAGAGCGCGGTAAGCAGCGCCGACGGGCCCGCACAGGGCGCGTCGGCGGTGACGGCGCGCGGATGGACGACGGTGTCGACCTGGGCGCGACGCCACAGGAACACGAATCGCCGGAACGCCGGCTCCAACGGGAGGGCATGCAGCGCGGCGCGCCCGGGCGCGCGAACGAGCAGGTCCTCGCGCGCAACCAGCGTCAGCGGCCGCTCGGCCGCCAGGCGCTCGAGCGCCGGTCGCACCTCGCGCAGAAAGGCCTCCGCACGGAAGCTGCCGCCCATCATCCCGATGCGCCGGGCGGGGGGCTCGTAGGCCGGACCGGTCGCCGGCGGGACCAGGCTCTCGTCGACGACCTGCGGCCACAGCAGCACGCGCCGGCAGTGGGGCCGGAAGGCATCGACCAGGTCCGGCGTCGGGGCGATGGCGCCGTCGGCCAGCGCCAGCAGCGTGGCGAGGTTGCCGCTGCTGTAGTAGCGCATGTCCGGTGACGGGCCGCACAGGGTCGGGAAATGGTCGTCGGCCATATAGAAGAACGGGACCTCCATCCGGCGCAGCGCGTCGACCACGCCCGTGGCCAGCGGGAGCTGGAAGTCGCGCAGCAGCACCACGGCACCGGCCCCGACCAGCAGCGTCAGGTCGCGCGGCGAGGCGGCGTGCGGCAGGAAGCGCAGGTGCCGCCGCAGCCGGTCCGGCAGGCCGTCGAACAGCAGGCCAAGGCCGGGATCGGGCGTGCCGCAGACGATGACGCGGCGGTCGTCGAGATCGTCCGCATGGTCGGCCGACACGTCCTCCGCGACGATCTCGACGGTCGGCACGGCAGGAACGGCCGGTAGCTCGCGCACATGCGACAACGGCAGCGTGCCCAGGACGACGAGGTCCCGGTCGGCCATGCGGCGGACGAGACGCCAGTGCCAGCGCTCGCCGTCCGCGGCGATGCGCGCCGCGGCGCCGCTGGCCAGCATCGCGTCGCGCCGGAACATCGCCGCGCCGAGCGGTACCGCATCGAGCCAGCGCAGATGGCCCTGATGCTGCAGGATCGGAGTGTAGACCGATTTCCCCTCGGCATCCGTCGACCGCAGGCAGCCGAAGCCGGCGATCGCGCCCTCGGTATCGACGCGGGCGGCCAGCCGCACCAGCGCCTCCAGGATCAGGCGGTAGCCGACGCGCCCGAAGACGACATGGGTGCCGCTCGCCGCCTGCAGCCCTGCCGCTGCAGCGGCCGCTTCGCCCGCGTCCGGCGCGACGGGGACATGCCGCACCGGCATCGCCGGATCCGCCGGCGGCGGCTCGGCGGAGGCGAGGACGACATCGAACGCGACCGGGCCACCATGGCGAAGGCCGTCGAGGGTCCGTGCCAGCGCCGCGGCGCGCGCCGACGTATCGTCGGCCGCATCCAGCAGCACAACGCTGATGCTGCGGCCGTCGTCCCGCGGCGCGGTGGCGACGTCGCCATAGCCGAAGGCCGCCAGCGTCGTGCCCAGGATCTCCGACGCCTCCGCCACCGCTTCGGGCGGCTGCGTGCGATGGCGGCCGATGGCACGGTCATGAGCCTCAGCGGCCAGCGCGTCGAACGCGTCGGCCGGCGGGGCCAGTCTCAGGAAGTCGCACAGGGCACGGGCGGTGCCCGGCAGATCGGCGACGAGCGCCTCGTAGCGGACCTCGCGGTAGCGCTCCCCCAGCATGGCGCCGTATTGCCGGCCCGCGACGACGGCCTCGACCCAGGCGCGGGCGTTGAACAGATGCGGCGCCGACCGGTACCCCGCCTCGGAGAGGGCGAGCCCCCGGAATCCGTTCACGGCATCCGTGCCGAAGTAGACCTTGCGCAGCAGTGCGTTGTCCGGCGCGACGAACTCCGAGAAGGCGACGTCGCGCCCATCGCGCAGGAGATGCACATACCAGGCGTCGGGAAAGATGCGCGCGAGCACGGGCAGGATGAAGGTGGTCTCGCACAGCTTCCATCCCCAGCGAGCGCCGGCCGGCCGGCCGACGAGATGGCGCGCCACGGCATCGCGCGCCCGGCGGATCAGCAGCGGGTCGCCGTCCGTCCACAGGCGGGAAAAGTCGGGATGGTGCAGGTGGACGACGTAGGAGAGCAGCGGCATCAGCTCCAGCGCGTCCTCGGACTCGTTGCGCCGGGCGCCCATGAAGACTCCGGCGGCAGCGAGCGTGCGGGCGAGCAGCCGGCTGCCGGAATGCGACTTGTTGAAGACGATGACCGGCGGGCCGAGCGGCGCCAGCTCGCGGGCCAGCGCGGCGAGCTGCTCCGTTCCCCTCCCGCCGCTGCGCTCCATCATGCCGCCCGCATTCCGCAGTCCGCCACGGCGCATGGCGCCGACGTCGCCGACGGTGACCGGCACCTCAATGGCCCGGTCCGACGCGAGCGCGAGGCCGCGACGATCTCGGGATGCAGGTGCGGACCCTCGCTGGAAGCTGCTACCAATCCCGGTCGCGTCGACGCGCGATGGCAGAACCGTCCATGGATCATTCCAACGTGCTTTCGGCAGGCCCGCAAGCCGGGACCCGGGTCCGGCTGCTGCTGATCATGGCCCTCGCCGAATATGGCGGGCTGGATCGCCTGATGGGCTATGTCTGTGGCGAGTTGCGGCGGCGTGCGACGTGGGTGCAGGCGGTCCGCGTCAGCGGCGTCGCGGGACGGCCGCCGCCGCCGTCGGCGCCGCCCGACCTTCCCGTCGCTTCCATCACCGATCTCACCAGGGAGCCGTGGCAGAGGCTGCGGCCCCGGCTGGCGGAACTGATGGCACGTACGCGCTTCGACTGCGTGGTCTTCGCCGGTTCTCGTGCCACTCTCCTCGCCGACGCCGCCCGCGCATTCGCCCCAGGTGCGCGGCTCGTGTCGTTCCTCTTCAATCCCGCCGACGGGCTGCACGCCCACCGGCTCATGGCGCCGATGCTGGACGCGGTCATCGTCGAGAACGACGAGGTCGCCGGCGCCCTGGCGGACGCCGGCGAGCTGCCCGGGCGCATCGTCGAGATCGCGAACGGCACCGATCTCGCGCGATTCCGGCCCGGGACGGCGAACGCGGAGCTGGCGGCCGTCATCGGTCTCCGCCCGGGCCGGCCGGTCGTCGCGTTCGCCGGCCGCCTGTCGCCGGAGAAGGGGCCGCTCGACTTCGTCGCCGCGGCCGCCGGCCTCGCGACCCGCGACGTGGAGCTGCTGATGGCGGGCACGGGGCCGCAGGCGGACGCGATCGCGGCGGCGACCGAGGCGGCCGGGCTGGCCGGGCGCCTGCGCCGGTACGATGCGGCGCCGGCCGTCATGCCGGAGATGCTTCGGCTGATCGACGTGCTGATCGTCCCGTCCCACATCGACAGCCGGCCCCAGGTGGCGATGGAGGCGATGGCGACGGGCGTCGCGGTCGTCGCGACGACGGTGGGCGGCATCCCGGCGATGATCGCCGACGGCGTCGACGGCTTTCTCTGCCCGCCGCGGTCCCCCGCGGCGCTGGCCGAGGCCGCGGCGGCGCTCGTCGGCGACCCGGTCCTGCGCGCGCGCATCGGGGCGGCTGCCCGGCGCCGCGCGCTCGCCGCCTTCGACATGCGGCTGAGCCTGCCGCGCCTCGCCGACGCCCTGCTCGGCCCCGCCTTCACCTGACCCGGTCACCCTCGGGCGGACTCTCGCATCGCGGCGATCAAGGTGGCGCGGAGCGACATGGCGGGCATGCGAGGGTCCCGGATCATCGCCTGCGATTTTGGTATGGACGCGAGCCTCCCCAAATCAAGGGACACCCGGCTCGGTCCATTCCGGCGATCGCGGCGACGACAGTCCTTCACGCGGCCGCTCTGCGCGACCGGCGCCAGCCGGCGACCGCACCGGCGATCATGCCGACGAGGATCCCCGGCAGCACGAACAGGAACATGACCGTGTAGCCGGCCAGCCCCTCGAAGGAGCTGACGTTTGCGAGGTCGACATAGGCGATGCCGAGGCCCATGCCGGCGATCCCGCCGATGCACGCGCCGAGCACGAGGCCGAGGAGCGACCACACGGTGCGCGCCAGCGGGTCGCCCGGCGCCGCCTGCTGCCGCCCGCGCAGCCAGCGGCGCAGCT
>JADZBA010000350.1 GCA_020852355.1 Alphaproteobacteria bacterium | reverse complement strand
GGCGCTGCTCGGCCGCCCCGCGGTGCTGCCGGCGCCCGGGGTCGCCGAGGCGCTGTCGGCCCGGCTGGTGGCCGAGGCGGGCTTCGAGGCGGTCTACATGTCGGGCGACGGCTCCAGCGCCGTCCGCCTCGGCATGCCGGACGTCGGGCTGCTGACGATGAGCGAGATGGCCGACAATGCCGCCCGCATCGCCGACGCGAGCGGCCTGCCGACCATCGCCGACGCCGATACGGGCTATGGCGGACCGGTCAACGTCCGCCGCACGGTCCAGGCCTACGAGCGCGCCGGCGTCGCCGCCATCCAGATCGAGGACCAGGACTGGCCCAAGCGCTGCGGCCACCTCGCCGGCAAGCGGGTGATCCCGGCGGGCGAGATGGCGGCCAAGGTGAAGGCCGCAGTCGATTCCCGCGCCGACCCCGACCTCGTGGTCATCGCCCGCACCGACGCGATCGCGGTCGAGGGGTTCGCGGCCGCCCTCGACCGCAGCGCCCTCTACCGCGAGGCCGGGGCGGACGTCGTCTTCGTCGAGGCCCCGACCAGCCGCGAGCAGCTCGCCGCGATCGGCCGGCGGTTCGACTGCCCGACCATGTACAACGCTTCGGCCAGCGGCCGGACGCCGTTGCTGTCCCAGGCCGAACTGACCGCGCTCGGCTTCGCGCTCGCGATCTATCCCGGCCAGGCGATGTTCGCGGCGATCGCCGCCATCCGCGCGGCGCTGCGCCACATCCGCGAGACCGGCGGCGTCCTCGGCATGCCCGTGCCGATGACGAGCTTCACCGACTACGTCGCCCTGCTGGGGATCGACGAGGTCCGCGCCTTCGAGGCGGCCCACGGCCTGCCCGAGGATCGCCGGGTCGGGGTGTGAGGGGCGGTCCGGCTCGCCGCGTCTCCCTAGACCCGATAGCGCTCCCGGAACCAGGTGACGAATCTCGGGATGCCTTCCTCTAGCGCAACGCGCGGGGCGAAGCCGAGGTCGCGGGTCGATTCCGCGATGTCGGCGGCGGTCGCCTCGACGTCGCCCGGCTGCATCGGCGCGGTCTCGACGATGGCAGGGCGGCCGAGCGCCTGCTCCAGCAGCTCGACCAGGCGCGTCACCGGCTCGGGCCGGCTGTTGCCGAGGTTGTAGAGCCGGTGCGGCGGGCCGTCGCCCCAGGGGATCGGCCGATCGACGGCGGCGAGCACGCCGGCCACGACGTCGTCGACATAGGTGAAGTCGCGCAGCAGCACCCCGCCGCGGAAGAGACGGATCGGGCGGCCGTCCACGATCGCGCGGGCGAAGCTGAAATAGGCCATGTCGGGCCGGCCCCACGGCCCGTAGACGGTGAAGAAGCGCAGGCCGACCTGCGGGATGCCCCAGAGATGCGCGTAGACCGCCGACATCAGCTCGTCCGCCCGCTTGGTCGCGGCGTAGAGCGAGACCGGCCGGTCGACCCGGTCGGCGACCGCGTAGGGCCGCTTCTCGTTGGCGCCGTAGACCGAGGACGTGCTGGCGTAGACGAGGCGGCGCAGCGCCTTCAGCCGCCGCGCCGCCTCGAGGATCTCGAGATGGCCGACGACGTTGGCACGGACATAGGCGCGCGGGTTCTCCAGCGAGTAGCGCACGCCGGCCTGGGCCGCGAGATGGACGATGGCGGTCGTTCCGGGATGGGCGTCGACGATGCCCGCCAGCGTCGCCGCCTCGGCGATGTCGCCGCGGACCGCGACGAAGCCGGGCCGGGCGGCGAGAAGCGCCAGGCGCGCCTCCTTCAGGGAGACGTCGTAGTAGGGGTCGAGGCTGTCGACGCCGACCACCCGCTCGCCGCGCTGCAGCAGGGCGGCGGCGACATGGTAGCCGATGAAACCGGCGGCTCCCGTGACGAGGATGGTCATCGGACGGACCGAAAGGTCTGGACGGCGGGCGGCACGGCGCGGAACATACAGAAAGTGCCGGGGCCGTCGCGGACATTTCGTTGCGGCACGGCGGCGGCGCCCGCCATGGCTTTGCGAAGCCGCGCGCGGGCGGGCGCGACGGATTGTCGCGAGGGCATGGCCCCGCTACCTTCCTGCCACCCTGGAACGGTGAGTCCCGGAGGACATGATGGCGTTGGCCGCCGTCTCGCTCGACGACAAGTACGCCCTGGAAAGCGGCCGCATCTTCCTGACGGGAACGCAGGCGCTCGTGCGCCTGCCGATGATGCAGCGCCAGCGCGACGAGGCGGCGGGCCTCAATACCGCCTGCTTCATCTCCGGATACCGGGGCTCGCCGCTCGGCGGCCTCGACCAGGCGCTGTCGGCCGCGCGCCGCTTCGTCGAGAAGAACCACATCCGCTTCCAGCCGGGCGTCAACGAGGAGCTGGCCGCCACCGCCATCCTGGGCAGCCAGCAGCTCGGCCTCTTCCCCGGCGCCCGCTACGACGGCGTGTTCGCGGTGTGGTACGGCAAGGGGCCGGGCGTCGACCGCTCCGGCGACATCTTCAAGCACGGCAACTCCGCCGGCACGTCGCCGCACGGTGGCGTGCTGCTCCTGGCGGGCGACGACCACACCTGCAAGTCCTCGACCCTCGCCCACCAGAGCGAGTTCGCCCTGATGGACGCCTACGTGCCGGTGCTGAACCCGGCGGGCGTGCAGGAATTTCTCGATCTCGGCCTGCACGGCTGGGCGATGTCGCGCTATTCCGGCTGCTGGGTCGGCTTCAAGACGGTGGCCGAGACGGTCGACAGCGCCGCCTCGGTGCATGTCGACCCGGCGCGACTGAAGCTGGTGCTGCCGACCGACTTCGAGATGCCGCCGGGCGGCCTCTCGGTGCGCTGGCCCGACGATCCGCTGGAGCAGGAGCGCCGGCTGCACGTCCACAAGATCCCGGCCGTGCTCGCCTATGCGCGGGCGACCGGCCTCGACCGGGCGGTGTGGGACGGCCCGCGGCGGCGCCTCGGCATCGTCACGACCGGCAAGTCGTACCTCGACGTCCGCCAGGCGCTGGAGGATCTCGGCATCGACGAGGCGACGGCCGCCGCGATCGGGCTGTCGATCTACAAGGTGGCGATGGTCTTCCCGCTGGAGCCCGACGGCGTGCGCCGCTTCGCCGGCGGGCTGGAGGAGATCCTGGTCGTCGAGGAGAAGCGCTCGCTCATCGAGACGCAGCTCAAGGAGGCGCTCTACAACCTGCCCGCCGGCCGCCGGCCGGTGATCAACGGCAAGCGCGACGAGAGCGGGCAGGTCATCCTGCCCTCCCAGGGCGAGCTGACCCCGAGCATGATCGCCCGGGTGCTGGCCCGGCGCCTCGCCCGCTTCCACACCAGCGACGCGATCCGCGCCCGCCTCGCCCTCATCGAGCAGCAGGAGCGCCGCGCCGCGGCGACGAAGCCGGCGCTGACCCGCATCCCCTATTTCTGTTCCGGCTGCCCGCACAACACGTCCACCCGCGTGCCCGACGGCAGCCGCGCGGTCGCCGGCATCGGCTGCCACTACATGGCCGTGTGGATGGACCGCGACACCCAGACCTTCACCCAGATGGGCGGCGAGGGCGCGTCATGGGTGGGGCAGGCGCCGTTCAGCGAGACCCGGCACATCTTCGCCAACATCGGCGACGGCACGTACTTCCATTCGGGCTACCTGGCGATCCGCTTCGCCATCGCGTCCAAGACCACCATCACCTACAAGATCCTGTTCAACGACGCGGTCGCCATGACCGGCGGCCAGCGCCACGACGGCGACCTCAACGTCCCTGCGATCACCCGCCAGGTCCATGCCGAGGGCGCCCGGCGCATCGCCGTCATCACCGACGAGCCGGACAAGTACCCGATCGGCACGGACTTCGCGCCGGGCACCACCATCCATCACCGCAGCGAGCTCGACGCCGTGCAGCGCGAGCTGCGCGAATGGCCGGGCGTCTCCATCCTGGTCTACGACCAGACCTGCGCGGCCGAGAAGCGCCGGCGTCGCAAGCGCGGCACCATGCCCGACCCGCAGCGCCGCGCCTTCATCAACGAGATGGTGTGCGAGGGCTGCGGCGACTGCTCGGTCAAGTCGAACTGCCTCTCCGTGGTGCCGGTCGAGACCGAGTTCGGCCGCAAGCGCGCGATCGACCAGTCCTCCTGCAACAAGGACCTGTCCTGCGTGAACGGCTTCTGCCCCAGCTTCGTGACGGTGGAGGGCGGGAGCCTGCGCAAGCGTCGGCCGTCTGCGGGTCCGGTCGAGGTGATCGCCGACCCGCCGGAGCCGGTGCTGCCGGCGCTGGAGCGGCCCTACGGCATCATCGTGACCGGCGTCGGCGGCACCGGCGTCGTCACCATCGGCGCGCTGCTCGGCATGGCCGCGCATATCGAGGGCAAGGGCTGCTCGACCCTGGACATGACCGGCCTCGCCCAGAAGGGCGGCGCCGTCTTCAGCCATGTCCGCATCGCGCCGCGGCCGGAGGACCTGCACGCTACGCGGGTGGCCGCCGGTGCCGCCGACCTGCTGCTGGCCTGCGACATGGTGGTGGCGGCGAGCGGCGAGGCGATGTCGAAGATCCGCCCCGGCCAGACTCGCGCGGTGGTCAACAGCGACGCCATCATCACCGGCGACTTCACCCGCGATCCGGACTTCGCCTTCCCGGCCGACCGGCTGGAGGACGCCATCCGCGAGGCGGTGGGGCCGGAGCGCACGGAGTTCGTCGACGCGACGCGGATCGCCACGGCCCTTCTGGGCGATTCGATCGCGGCCAACCTCTTCATGCTGGGCTTCGCCTACCAGAAGGGCCTGGTGCCGGTGTCGGCCGCGGCCATCGAGCGGGCGGTGGAGCTGAACGCGGTCGCCGTCGACTTCAACCGCCAGGCCTTCCGCTGGGGCCGCAGGGCCGCCCATGACCGTGCCGCCGTCGAGCGCGCATTGCGCCCGGCGTCGGCCGAGCCCGTCCGCGCGCTCGCCCGCACGCTGGACGAGATCGTCGCCCGGCGGGTCGAGCAGCTCACCGCCTACCAGGACGCCGCCTACGCCGCCCGCTACGAGGCGCTGGTGCGCCGGATCGAGCGCGCCGAGAAGGAGCGCGCGCCGGGCGCCACCGGCCTCGCCGCGGCGGTCGCCCGCTGCTACTACAAGCTGCTCGCCTACAAGGACGAGTACGAGGTCGCGCGGCTCTACACCGACGGCACCTTCCGCCGCCGCCTGGCGGAGCAGTTCGAGGGCGACTTCACCCTGCGCTTCCACCTCGCGCCGCCGCTCCTCGCCGAGCGCGACGAGGCCGGCCATCTCCAGAAGCGCGCCTATGGCCCATGGATGATGCGGGCCTTCGCGGTGCTGGTCAGGCTCCGGTTCCTGCGCGGCGGCGCGCTCGATCCGTTCGGCCGCACCGCCGAGCGGCGGATGGAGCGGCAGCTCATCGCCGACTACGAGCGCGTCGTCGAGGAGCTGATCGGCGCGCTGGACCACGACAACCATCGCCTCGCCGTGGAGATCGCCTCGATCCCCGACCGCATCCGCGGCTACGGGCACGTCAAGGAGGCCAGTCTCAAGTCGGCCAAGCAGGCCGAGGTGATGCTGCTGGCGGCCTTCCGCGATCCGGCGACGGCGCGTCTGACGGCTGCGGAATAGGCAGCCGCGGGGCGATTGCGCGACGGTCCTGCCGCTTTCTTGATCCCATGCTAGGCTGAGGCACGGGACGCATCGGGTCGGCATCCCGCAACGAGACGAAGGGAAGGGAAGCCGGGGGCCTTGCTGGGAACGCTGCCGGACGAGCAGGTACAGTCCGTCCTCGAGGCGATCGGGAGTGCGGCCTTCGTCGTTCGCGTCGACGACGACGGCACGTTCCGCTATCTCGGCGTGAACGCCGCGTTGACGCGCCAGATGGGCGTGGCGCCGGCCGACATCCGCGGCCGGACTCCCGAAGAGGTGCTGACGCCCGCCGATGCGGCCGTCGTCGTCGACAATTATCGCCGCTGCATCGCGAGCGCCGGGCCGATCGATTGCGAGGAAGAGCTCGGGTTGCCGGTCGGCCGGCGCTGGTGGTTCACGTCGCTGATGCCCCACGCCGGCCCGGACGGGCGCATCGTCCGGGTGCTGGGGACCTGCTTCGACATCACCGAGCGCAAGCGCGTCGAAGCCGACCTGCGGGCGTCGCGGACTTTTCTCGAAGGCGTGCTGGAGAGCATCCCGGCCTCGATCTTCTGCAAGGAGGGGCCGGACTTCCGCTACACGTTCATCAATCGCACCGTCGAGCGCACCTTCGGCACCCATCGTCGCAAGGTGCTCGGCCGCAGCGACTACGAGATCTATGACAAGGGCACTGCGGACGCGCTGCGCAGCGAGGATCTCGGCGTGTTCGCCGCGCCCGGCACGGTCGCGACCAAGATCGAGCTGATCCCGACCCCGATGGGCCCGCGCAACGTCCGCACCAGCAAGACGGCGATCGCCGGCCCGGACGGGCGGCCGCGCTATCTCCTCGGCATCTCCGAGGACGTCACCGATCGGGTCCGTCTCGAGTCCGAGCTGCGCGTGGCGAAGGATTTTCTCCAGGCGGTCCTCGATCACATACCGGCGATCATCTTCAGCAAGGAGGCGCCGAGCTTCCGCTTCACGCTGCTCAACCGCATGGGCGAGCGCTACTTCGGGGTCAGCCGCGAGGACATCGTCGGCAAGGTCGACCACGAGCTGTTCCCGCAGGGACAGGCGGACTTCTTCCGGCGCAAGGATATCGAGGCGCTGGAGTCCGGGACGGCGATCACCGTCGCCGTCGAGCCGCTGCAGACGCCGTTCGGCGAGCGCATGCTGCGCACCAGCAAGATGGCGATCCCCGGCGAGGACGGCAGGCCGCGCTACGTGCTGGGCGTCGCGGAGGACATCACCGATCGCGTCGTCGCCGAGGAGCGGCTGCGCGCCGCGGTCGAGGGCATGCGCGACGGCTTCATCCTGTTCGACAGGGACGACCGCATCGTCCTCTACAACAGCCGCTTCCTGGAGATGTACGACTACCTGAAGGACCATCTGCCGATGGAAGGCAGGACCTTCCAGGACAACATCGTCGCCAGCCGCGAATGGCGGCGGCAGTTCATGTCGGAGGAGGAGGTCGACGCCTACGTCGCGGCCCGGCTCGCCCACTGGCGCAGCGGCGGCGAGACGCCCCTGGAGCAGCGGCTGCCGGACGGCCGCTGGGTGCTGGTGAGCGAGCGCCCGACCGCCGACGGGGGCATCGTCGCCATCCACACCGACATCACCGAGCAGAAGCGGGCCGAGATCCGCCTCGTCGACGCGATCGAGAGCATCGACCAGGGCTTCATCCTGTGCGACGAGCAAGATCGCGTCGTCCTGACCAACCGGCGCATCCGCGAGATGTTCCCCTCGGTGGCGCCGGTCATGGTTCCCGGCGCCTCGGTGCGCGAGCTGATCCGCCTCGGCGCCGAGTCGGGCGACTATCGGCGCGACGCGGAGAGTCTCGAGCAGGCGGTGGAGGCGCTCTACCGCCTCTACCGCGACGGTACCGTGGAGGGCATCGAGCGTCAGCTCCGCGACGGACGCTGGGTCCTGTTCAGCCAGCATGTGACCCCGAGCGGGCTGCGCGTCGGGCTGCGCACCGACATCACGCTGCTCAAGGCGCGCCAGCAGCAGCTCGTCGAGATCCGCGACCATCTGCAGCGGCAGACCGCCGAGCTGATCCGCATGACCAACGACCTGCGCCAGGCGCGCCAGCGGGCCGACGAGGCGAACCGCGCGAAGTCGCAGTTCCTGGCGATGATCAGCCACGAGCTGCGTACGCCGTTCACCGGCATCCGCGGCATGGCGGACCTGCTGGCCGGGACACGCCTCGATCCCGACCAGGCGCGCTATCTCGAGGTGATGCGCCGCTCTTTCGACCGCCTCCTGGCGCTGCTCGACCAGCTTCTCGACTTCTCGCGCATCGAGGCGGGGCGCGTCGATGTCGTGGAGAGCCGGCTGGTGCCGGCACGTCTGCTCGCCGACGCAGCGACCACGTTCCGGGCGACGGCCGCTGCCAAGGGCATCGACATCGACATCCGCGTGGCCCCCGACGTCCCGCGCGAGGTGCTGGGCGATCCTGGCAAGATCAACCAGATTCTCGCCAACCTGATCGGCAACGCGGTCAAGTTCACCGAGCGGGGCGGGGTCGCGATCGGCGTCTCCATGACCGGCGACAGCGACCGCCCGATGCTGCGCTGGACCGTGGCCGATACCGGCATCGGCCTCTCCGAAGCGGAGATGGCGCGGCTGTTCGAGCCCTTCAGCCAGGCCGACTCCTCGACCAGCCGCCGCTTCGGCGGCACCGGCCTCGGTCTCGCGATCTCCCGTCGCCTCGCCGAGGCGATGGGCGGGCGCATCGGCGTGGAGAGCGAGGTCGGTTCCGGCTCGCTGTTCTGGTTCACCACCAGCCTGCGGCTGGCGGACAGGGGGGCCGCGGCGGTACGCCGCGAGGGGACGGCCGAGACGGCCGGCGGCGCGGGCCGGTCGGCGGACGGCGAGGTCTACCGCATCCTCATCGCCGAAGACGATACGATCAACCAGCTGCTCATCGACACCATGCTGAAGCGCTGGGGCTTCGACACGGTGGTCGTCGGCGACGGTCAGGCGGCGCTCGACCTGCTGCGCCGCGAGCGCTTCGACGCCGTCCTGATGGACATCAACATGCCCGTCCTCGACGGGCCGTCGGCGGTGCGCCGGCTGCGGGCGGAGGGCGGCAGCCTGGCGACCCTGCCGGTATTCGCGCTGACCGCCGATGTCGTCGCCGAGCATGTCGAGGGCTTCCGGGCGGCCGGCTTCACCGACGTGATGGGCAAGCCGATCGACTGGAACCGCCTGCGCGCCTCGCTGGAGGCGCTGCGCGCCCGCCGCATCGCCTGAGCCGCGTCCGCCTCAGGCGAGCGTCGTGACGGTCACGGCGTCGCCGCCGAGCCGGCGGGCGGCGTCGGCGACGGCGCGGTGGTGGGTGAAGAGCAGCACCTGGGTCGTGCGCCCCAGCTCGGCCAGCATCGCCAGCGTCGCGGCGCTGCGGTCGTCATCGAAATGCACCAGCAGGTCGTCGGCGACGAACGGCAGCGGCTCGGCCGCACGGCAGTAGCGCTCGACGCTGGCGATGCGGAAGGCGAGGAAGAGCTGGTCGCGGGTGCCGTCGCTCATCGCTTCGACCGGCACCCGATCGCCGCCGGCGCGCCGGCCGACGACCACCGGGTTGCCGCGCTCGTCGACGTCGGCATCGACGCCGGCGAAGGCGTCGGTCGTCGCCCGGGCCAGCAACGCGCCCGCGCGCAGGATCAGCGGGTCCTGGTTCTCCGCGCGGATGCGCTCGACGGCCGCCTGCAGCAGGGCCCGCGCCATGGCGACCTCGACGTAGCGCTCGCCGACCGACCGCAGGTCCGCGGTCGCCGCCTCGCGGCGGGCAACGGCCGCGTTGATCCCGGCCTCCGACCCGAGCGCCGCCTCCGCCGCCTCCGCCGCCTGCCGGTGGGCGAGGACCTCTTCCCAATCGGCTTCGAGCGCGGTCGCGGTGGCGCGCACCTGCTCGAGCTCGGCCGTGACACGGTCGAGGTCGCGCCCGGCCCAGCGTGCCCTGAGCCCCGGCTCGTCCTCGCCGTCGCCCGCGGCCGCCAGGGCCTCCATCCGGCCGTGCCGCTCGCGCAGCAGGCCGGCGGCGGCGTCGAGCGCGTCGGCGCGGGCGGAGAGATCGCCGGTCGCGCAGCCGTGCCGCCGGGCGAGCCGCTCCAGCCCCGCCTCGACCTCGGCCAGGGCGCGGGCCTTCGCGGCCTCGGCGGCGCCGGCCTCGGCGAGCTGGGCGGCCAGCGTCTCGCGCTGCACCGCCGCGTCGCGCGCGCGCCCGAGATGCTGGGACAGCAGGTTGGCGGCGGCGACCGCGTCCTCGGGCAGCGGCAGCGCCACCGCCTCGGCGATTCCCGCGCGCAGCCGCGCCAGCTCGCCCTCGTCGTCGTCCATGCGCTGCAGCCGGCGCTCGGCCAGCTTCAGCGCCTCGATGTTGCCGGTCGCCTCGAGCCAGAGGTTGGCGACCTCGAGCGCATGGGCGTCGGCGATCGCGGGGTCGAGGCCCAGCGCCAGGACCGCCGCGCGGCGGTCCGTCGACCAGTCCTCCAGGCGCCCGGCGAGGCGCTGCCGCGCGTCCGTGTCGCGCCGCTGGTCGGCCGCGAGCGCCGTGAGCGTGGTCGTCAGCGCGCGATGCTCGGCGTGCTCCTTCTCGTGCTGCTGGATGCGCGCGCTCACGGCGGCGACCCGTGCGGCGAGGCTGCGCTCGGGCTCCGCCGCGATGGCGAAGAAGGCCTCGGCATGGGCGAGCCGCTCGATCGCCGGCTCGACGTCGGCGCCCGCGGCGTCGGCATCGCGCCGCTCGGCGGCCTGCGCCTCGGCGAGCGACAGGATCTCCTGGCGCTCGGCGGCGAAGGCCTTGAGCCGTCCGGGATCGTCGTGCCGGAGGCAGACCTCGGGCCACGCCGCACGCCAGGCGCTCGCCTCGGCCTCCGCCTGGCGCTGCACGGCCGCGAGGGCCTGGCTCGCCGCGTCGAGGTCGACGGTCGCCTCCGCGGCCTGGCACTCGGCGCCGGCGAGATCGGCGACGCGCTGCGCCTCGCCGGCGCGGCGGTCCGCCAGCCCGTCGGCGTCGGCGATCCGTGCCTCGAAGACCGCGGCCTCGATGCCGGCGCCGGCCGGCGCCGGCAGCGTCCGCTCGCCGAGAAAGGCCGCGCGGATCGGCTCCCATGCCGCTTCCCGTGCGGCCCGCGCGCCGGCGATCGCCGCGTCGCTCGCCACCTCGCCGCCCTGCCGCAGGCGCGAGATGGCGTCGGCGGCACGGGCCCGGCGCTGGGTCGCCGCGCGGGCCTCGGCGGCGTGGCGGTCGGCGAGGGCGGCGAGGGCGGCCCGGCGCGCGATCTCCACATCGATCTGGCCGCGATCGGGGCAGGGCAGGAGCCGCAGCGCCGCGCTCGAATCGAACCCCAGGGCGGCGACGCGCGCCGCCAGCGCCGCGTCGGCCGTCCGCAGGCGCTGCCGACGCGCCTCGGCGGCCCTGGCCGCCGCGGCGAGGCCCGTGAAATCCGCCGCGGCGAAGCCGAGCGGCCGGTCGTGGCCCGCCTGCGCCAGCGCATGCAGCCGTGCCTCGTGACCCGCCACCACGGAGGCGCGGCCCGCCAGCGCGCCGTCGAGCCCGTCGATCTGCGTGCGCAGGCGGTCGCCCTCGGCGATCAGCCGCTGCAGCGCCTCCGGTGCGGCCCGCGCCGGCACCAGCGGCGCCAGGTCGACGTCACGATCGACACCGATGCGCCGGCGCAGCGCATCGAGGCGCGCCTGGGCGTCGTCGAGCTCGCGGTCCCGGTTGGGGCGTCCGCGGCGGGCGGCCGCGACCTCGGTGGCCCTGGCCTTCAGCGTCTCGATCGCCGCCTCCGCCGCGATCAGGTCGTCGGCTACGGTCACCGCCGCTGTCCGGGCGGCCAGCGCCGCATGCGCCTCCGTCGCGTCGCGCAGCGCGCGGGCGGCGCGCTCGCGCTCGCCGATCGCGGCCCGGATCGCCGCCGCCTCGCCAGCAGGCGCCTGGGGCAGCGCGCCGAACCGCCCCAGCTCGGTCGCCAGGCGATCGAGCTCGCGCAGCAGCGGGATGACCCGCGCCAGACGCTCCAGGCCCGCGCGCTCGACGGCGAGCTCGGTCCGCCGCAGGCGCAGGGCATCGGCCCGTCCGCGTGCCGCCTCCGCGGCGCTCTCGGCACGATGGAAGTCCTCGCGGGTGACCTGCCGCTCCCTGATCTCGCGGTCCGCCTCGGCGAAGGCGTCGAGGGCGCGGTAGAAGGCGCGGTGGTCGGCGCGCCGCGGCGCGTACAGGCGGTCGGCCTCGGCGTCCAGCGCCGCGATCCGGTCGACCAGCGCGCGCAGGCCGCCGCCCGCCTCCAGGATGAGGCGGCCGATGTCGCCCTGGGCGCCCAGCAGCTCGCGCCCGCCCTGGCGCAGCGAGGCGTGGTCGAGGCCGAACAGCGCGTGAAAGCGCTCGCGCGTCGTGGCGCCCAGCAGCGGCGCCAGCACGGCGTCGTCGAGGGGTCGGCCCTCGGCGTCGACGAGCGTGCGCCCGCGCCCCTTGCGCCGACGCACGGTCATCGTGCCGCCGTCGGCCAGCCCGAGCGTCGCCTCCAGGCGCATGCCGTCATAGCCGAAGACCTGGCCGTGGGTGGAGTTGTGCGGGATGCCGAACAGCAGGTCGCCGACCGCAGCGAGGCAGGTGCTCTTGCCGGCCTCGTTGGGGCCGTAGACGACGGTCAGGCCGCCGTCGGCGAAGGCGACCTCGCGGCGCGCATACACGCCGTAGCGCTCCATGGCGAGCCGGCGCAGGCGCATCGCCGTCAGCCCTCGCTGCCGCGCACGATCGCGACGGCGAGCGCCGCGGCGCGCGGTGCGGCGGCGGCGGCGATCTCGGCCAGCATCGCCTCGGGCCGGACGGCGGCCGGCATCTTGCTCCGCAGCTCGGCCAGGATCGCGTCGCGCCGGACGGCGAAGGCCGGGTCGGCCGCCAGCTCCGCGATCGCCGCCTCCCGGCGGCCGGCGACGGTGCCGTCGACGACGTCCGCCGATGCGGGCGGGGCGGTCTCCGCCGTCAGCCGCTCGATCCACAGCGCCTCGGAGAGGCCGGCGGCCAGCGTCTCGATGTCCTCGCGCAGCCCGGCGAGGTCGGCGACCAGGACGTGATGCAGCGCCGTCGTGCCCGCCAGCCGCAGGCGCAGCGCCAGGCCGCGCCCGTCGGCGGCGTCGAGCAGCGCCCGCAGGCGTTCGCCGACGAGGCCGAGCACGTCATCGCGCGAGCCCGCGCCGGCGACGTCGATCGCCTCGGCGGCCCAGCGCACCGCGTCGAGCGCGCGGTGCTCGACGGTGGTGCGGCCGTCGGCGACCGTCACCAGGGTCACTCCCTTGTCGCCGGTCTCGCGCGGCGAACGGCCCTGGAGGTTGCCGGGATAGACGATCCAGGGATCGCGATGGACGATCTCGCGGGCGTGCACGTGCCCGAGCGCCCAGTAGTCGTAGCCGTGGTTGACGAGCTGCTCGACCGAGCAGGGGGCGTAGTCGGCATGTCCCTCGCGGCCGGTCAGCGCGGTGTGCAGGACGCCGATATTGTAGCGGCCGGCGAGCGGCGGCGGATAGGCGGCCGCGAGATTGTCGCTCACCTCGCGCTGCGCGAAGCTCGTGCCGTGGACCGCGACGTCGAGGCCGGTGATCTCCACCGTCTCGGGGCGCCGCGCGGAGAAGAGATGGACGTTGGCCGCGAGCTGCAGCCGGGCGGCGAAGCGGTTGTCGGCGTCGTGGTTGCCGAGCACGACCAGCACCCGGATGCCGGCGGCGTCGAGCCGGCGCATGCGCGCGGCGAAGTAGAGCCCGGTGCGCCAGTCCCGCCACTGCCCGTCGAACAGGTCGCCGGCGATGACGACGAAGGCGCAGCGCTCAGCCACGGCGAGGTCGACCATCGCGTCGAAGGCGCGGCGCGAGGCGTCCTCGACGAGGCGCGCCTGCTCGGCCGACTTGCGCGCCAGCCCGACCAGCGGGCTGTCGAGATGCAGGTCGGCCGCGTGGAGGAAGCGGAAGCTGGTCATGGGCTCGTGGGGTTCGGGAGCGGGCGCCGCCGCAGTCTAGCGCATGCGTCGACCGCGCCGGGCCACCACCGCCGTCAGCGCTGGCGGCGGCGGGCGGCGCGTGCGCGGTCGTAGGAGACGATCTCGGAGAAGCGGCTGTGGCGCGTCACGGTGTTGCGGTCGCCGCGCTCCAGGATCGAGGCATGCGACACGGCGTAGCCGCGCTTCTCCAGCGTGCCGACGATCTGGGTGATGTACTCGTTGATCACCGGCAGCGCCATCGCCTCGGCGATGTCGGCGCCGGCCGTGGTCAGGCGGTAGCAGGGGATCACCAGCCGCCGCGTCGGGTCGTCGGCGGTGACGCGCAGCACGCGGTCGCCGTGCAGCAGGTGGGTCTGGAAGCGGTCCTCGAGCTGGCTCGGGAAGTTCTTCACATTGCTGCCGCCGGTGCGCAGCAGGCCGATCTCCTCGAAATGGAACAGGTCCTCGGCGTCGACGCCGTAGCCCTCGAAGAAGCCGTCCTTGAGGCGCAGGACGAAGTTGCCGATGGCGAACTGGGCGAGCTTCTGGAAGCGCCGCAGCTCCGCCGCGTCGAGCGTGGCGAGCAGCCAGAGCGAGCGCGGCGCGACCGAGCCGGGGCGCAGCGCCTCGGCCGCCAGCATGCGGGCGTAGATGGTCCGCACCGCCGGGTCGTGCGCGTCGGCCGCCAGCGTCATGAAGCGATCGAGCCACATCTGGCTGACGGCACCCTCGGCGATGCGGCCGTCGAGCGAGCGCCGCGCCTGGACGGCGATCGCCGCCAGGGTCTGCTGCCGGCGGTGGACGTGCGCGTCGTGCCGGCGCGACGCGTGGCCGTCCGCGGGCACGGCCGCGCCGGCCTCGTCGAGGAGGCCGAAGGCCGGGCCGACGGTCTCCATGAACCGCCTGAGGCGGGCGCGGACGCTGCTTTCCGGCGCGCGGCTCATCGGCGTGCCAGGGCCGGCCCTCCCGCCGTCAATCGCCGCCCGGCAGCATGCCGAGCGCCCGCTTGTAGACCTCCAGCAGCTCCTCCTGCTCCTGGACGTCGGCCTCGTTCATCTTCCGGATGCGCACCAGCGTGCGCATGATCTTGGTGTCGTAGCCCTCGCCCTTGGCCTCGGCGTAGACCTCCTTGATGTCGCCGGCGAGCGCCGCCTTCTCCTCCTCCAGGCGCTCGATCCGTTCGATGAACGAGCGGAGCTGCTCGGCAGTGACCCCGCCGGTGCCGGTCGCACGCTTGCTCTCGTCGCCGCCGGAGCGGCGCAGTTCCGCCGATCGTGCCATCAGTGGCCCTGATGCTGGCCGGCGAAGGCCTTCTTCTGATCCATCGACGCTTCCTTCTGGTGCTTCGTCTTCCACTCGTCGTAGGGCATACCGTAGACGATCTCGCGCGCCTCGGGGTCGGTCAGGGCGACGCCGCGCTCCTGGGCGGCCGCGAGGTACCATTTCGACAGGCAGTTGCGGCAGAAGCCGGCGAGGTTCATCAGGTCGATGTTCTGCACGTCGGTGCGCTCGCGCAGATGCTGCACGAGGCGACGGAACGCCGCCGCCTCCAGCTCGGTCCGGGTCGCGTCTTCCATCGGAGGCCCTTCCTGCCGGGTGGCGGCCCGGCTCAGTGATGCTCGACGGCGTAGAGCTTCGGGTCGGCGAGGATCGGTTTCAAGGCCGATGCCAGGCGGTCCGCCCACGCCGCGGCCCCGGCATCGTCGGCGACGAGGTCCTGCCGGATCTCGATCAGGACGTGCGGCAGGCCGCGACGGGTGCCGTGGACGTCCACCGTATAGCCGTGCGGCTCGCGCGCCGAATAGGGCTCGTTGTCGCCGACCGTCAGGCGGGGATCGGCGCGCAGCGCCGCCAGCAGCGGCACGGGGATGCGCGGGTCGCGGTCCCACAGCACGCCGACGTGCCAGGGCCGGGCGACGCCGGCCCACACCGGCGTGAAGCTGTGGAGCGAGACCAGCGCCGGCACCACCCCGGCGGCGGCGAACCGCGCGATGCGGTCGGCGATCGCCCGCTGGTAGGGCTCGAACAGGGCCGCCGTGCGCGCCGCGATGTCGGCCTCGCTCAGCCCCTGGTTGCCCGGCACCGCGACGCCGTCGCTGAGCGTCGGGCAGAGGCCTTGCGTGCCGGGATGGCGGTTGCAGTCGAGCACGAGGCGCGAATAGCCCGACAGCAGCGCCGGCGCGTCGAGCAGCGCCGCCAGCCGCTCGGTCACTGCCGCGGCGCCGATGTCCCAGCCGATGTGCCGGGCGAGGTCCGCCTTCGTCAGCCCGAGATCGCCGAGCGAGACCGGCACGCGGTTGCTGGCGTGGTCGCACAGCAGCAGCACCGGCGCCCGCCCGCACCCGTTCACCGCCCGCCACGCGGGCGGGTCGGCGGGGCCGAGCAGCGCCGATGGTGCAGAGCGTTCCGTGTCGTTCATCTCGCAGGGTGACGGCGGACGGGTCGCTCTTATAGTGAGCGAGCCGGCACAGGGGAAGGGGCGAGCATCGCCCGTGCTCATGCGGCGGTGGCCGGCTGTTGGGTTGTAACTACAATTTGGTTTGACATCCCGGATTCCGAGGGTAGCTTCGGTGGTCTATGAGTGGGACGACGACAAGTCCGAAGCGAACCTTCGCAAGCACGGTGTCGCGTTCACCGAAGTCGAGCGCTTCGATTGGGCTACGAGCATCGAGCGCGAGGACGATCGGATCGACTATGGAGAGCGTCGGTATGTCGCTCTGGGATTCGTCGAACGCGTCCTGCACGTCCTTGTCTTCATGGAACGGGGCGCCACGATACGCGTAATCGGCCTGCGCCGTGCCAGCCCTGCAGAGAGGAGCGCCTATGTCCAAGAGACGGCCCGCTCACGTCAGCGCTGCAGCGTGGGACGCGGTGGAGTCTCCCGAGCTTTCGCGTGAGTTCATTGCGGGGATGCAGCCATCACCGAAACGTCGCGGGCCGCAGGTGATGCCGACCAAGCAACAGGTGACGCTCCGCCTCGATCGCGACGTTCTCGCCCGATTCAAGGCTGCCGGGCCGGGTTGGCAATCCCGGATCAACGACGCGTTGCGCAAGGCGGCCGGAATCCGGTGACAGAGCGCATCCGAACGGCCTCCCGCTAGCGGCCGCGTGCTCCGAATCAACCCGGCGCTCGCCCCGGCGTCCTCGGCGATCCGGCAGGCGTTCCTCGCCCTCCTGGTGGGGGGCGCCTGCATCGCCCTGTCGCCGATCCTCGTGCGCCTGTCGGAGGTCGGGCCGACGGTGACGGCGTTCTGGCGCGCGGGGCTGGCCGTGCCGGTCCTGGCGCTGCTGGCACTGTCCGGCCGCCGCCCGCCGGCGCCGCGGCCGGCCGACCGCTGGCGGCTGGCGCTGGCCGGCGTCTGCTTCGCCGGCGACCTCGCCTTCTGGCACTGGTCGATCCGCTTCACCAGCGTCGCCAACGCGACGCTGTTCGCCAACTTCAACCCGATTTTCGTGGCGGTCGGCGCCTGGGCCCTGTTCGGCGAGCGGGTGACCGCGCGCTTCCTCGCGGGCATGGCGATCGCCTTCGCGGGCGCGGTGTGCCTGCTCGGCGACAGCCTGTCGATCGGCGGCGACCATGCGCTGGGTGACGGCCTCGGCATCGCCACCGCCATGTGCTGGGCGGGGTACTTCCTCTTCGTGCGCAGCCTGCGTGCGCGCCTCGGCACGACCGCGATCATGCTGTGGACGTCGGCGGCGACGGCTCTCGTGCTGCTGCCGGTTGCGATCGCCTCGGGCGAGGGGTTCTGGCCGGCGACGATCGGCGGCTGGGCGGTGCTGGCCGCCCTCGCCGTGCTGTCGCATGCGATCGGCCAGGGGCTGATCGCCTTCGCGCTCGCCCACCTGCCGGCCGGCTTCTCCGCCCTCGCCCTGCTGATCGAGCCGGTGCTGGCCGCGCTGTTCGCCTGGGTGCTGCTCGACGAGCGGCTGGGCGCGCTGCAGTGGGTCGGCGGCGCCGTGGTGCTCGCCGGCATCGCGACGGCGGCCGGTGCCCGTCGCCGGTTGCCGCGCCGCGGCGCCGGGCCTAGTGTCGCCGCCGAGTAGGACCCCCCATGCCCCAGCCCCGATCCCCCGAAGCCCTCCTTCGCGCGATGCTCGACGCGGCGCTGGCCGCCTGCGATCCCGCACGCGCCGTGCCCCGTTTTCTGCCGTCGCCGCCCAGGGGCCGGACCATCGTGGTCGGCGCCGGCAAGGCGGCGGCCAAGATGGCGCGCGCGGTCGAGGACCACTGGCCGGGGCCGCTGGAGGGCCTCGTCGTCACCCGCTACGGCCACGGCACGCCGTGCGCGCGCATCCGCGTCGTCGAGGCGTCCCACCCGGTGCCGGACCGGGCGGGCGAGGACGCGGCGGCCGCCATCCTGCGCAGCGTGCAGGGGCTGACAGCGGACGACCTCGTGCTGTTCCTGGCCTCGGGCGGCGGCTCGGCGCTGCTGGCGCTGCCGGCCCCGGGCATCACGCTGGACGACAAGCGCGCCGTCACGCGCGAGCTGCTGCGCTCGGGCGCGACGATCGGCGAGATCAACACGCTGCGCAAGCACATGTCGGCGATCAAGGGCGGTCGCCTCGCCGCCGCGGCGCGGCCGGCCGCCGTCGTGACGCTGGCCATCTCCGACGTGCCCAACGACGATCCCGCGGTGATCGCATCGGGGCCGACCGTGCCCGATCCGAGCACCTACGGCGATGCCCGCGCGGTCCTGGAGAAGTACGCGATCGTGCCGCCCGACGCCATCGCCCGACGCCTCGCGGCGGCGGCCGACGAGACGCCGAAGGAGGGCGACCCGGCCTTCGCGCGGGCGACCTTCACCCTGGTCGCGACGCCGCAGATGGCGCTCGACGCGGCGGCCGAGGTGGCGCGCGCGGCCGGCGTCGCGCCGGTGATCCTCGGCGACTCGATCGAGGGCGAGGCGCGCGACGTGGCGCTGGTGCATGCCGGTATCGCCAGGCAGGTGCAGCGCCGCGGCCAGCCGCTGCCCGCTCCCGCCGTGCTGCTGTCGGGCGGCGAGACCACGGTCACCGTGCGCGGCAAGGGCCGCGGCGGCCGCAACGCGGAGTTCCTGCTGGCGCTGGCGGTGGCGCTGGACGGCGCGCCCGGCATCCACGCGCTCGCCGTCGACACCGACGGCATCGACGGCACCGCAGACAATGCCGGTGCCCTGTTGACGCCCTCCAGCGTCGCCCGCGCGCGGGCGGCGGGCGTCGAGCCGCGCCGGCTGCTGGCCGACAATGACGGCTACGGCTTCTTCGCCGGCCTCGATGACCTCATCCGCACCGGCCCGACGCTGACCAACGTCAACGACTTCCGCGCCATCCTGGTGGAGCGCGCGTGAGCGGTCGCGCGACGGTGCGCCGGCGTGTATCGTCGGCGCCACCGGCCGAGGGAGGGACGATGCGGCGCGCGCGCAGCACCAAGATCGTGGCGACCCTCGGACCGGCCAGCGGCACCGTCGAGATGATCGGCGCGCTGTTCGACGCCGGCGTCGACGTCTTCCGCCTCAACTTCAGTCACGGGACCCACGCCGAGCACAAGGCGCGCTACGACGTGATCCGCGCCATCGAGCGCGAGCGCAAGCGGCCGATCGGCATCCTGATGGACCTGCAGGGGCCGAAGCTCCGCGTCGGCACCTTCGTCGACGGCAAGGTGACGCTGAAGGCGGGCCAGGCCTTCCGCCTCGACCTCACCGACCGGCCGGGCGACCAGGACCGCGCCCCCTTGCCCCATCCCGAGATCTTCGAGGCGATCGAGGCCGGAACCGACCTGCTGCTCGACGACGGCCGGATCCGCCTCCACGTCGAGAAGGTGCGTCCCAAGGCGGCCGAGACGGTGGTGGTCACCGGCGGCGTGCTGAGCAACCGCAAGGGCGTCAACGTCCCGGGCGTGGTGCTGCCGCTCTCGGCGCTGACGACCAAGGACCGCGCCGACCTGCGCTTCGGGCTCGACCTCGGGGTCGACTGGGTGGCGCTGTCGTTCGTCCAGCGGCCCGACGACGTCGCCGAGGCGCGCCGGCTGATCGGCGGCCGCGCGGCGATCATGGTGAAGCTGGAGAAGCCGCAGGCGATCGAGCGCCTGACGGAGATCCTCGACCTGACCGACGCCGTGATGGTGGCGCGCGGCGATCTCGGCGTCGAGCTGCCGCCGGAGGACGTGCCGGGCCTGCAGAAGCGCATCGTGCGGGCCTGCCGCGTGCTGGGCAAGCCGGTGGTCGTGGCGACGCAGATGCTGGAATCGATGGTGCAGTCGCCGGCACCGACCCGCGCCGAGGCGTCCGACGTCGCGACCGCGGTCTATGACGGCGCCGACGCGGTGATGCTGTCGGCGGAGACCGCGGCCGGCGCCTACCCGCTGGAAGCCGTGCGCATCATGGACCGCATCATCGTCAAGGTGGAGCACGACCCGCTCTACCGGCCGATCATGGACGCCGAGCATTCCGCGCCCGAGCACACCGCCGCCGACGCCATCACGGCGGCCGCGGCGCAGGTGGCGCAGACGATCGGCGCCGCGGCGATCTGCACCTACACGACATCGGGCTCGACCACCTTGCGCGCGGCGCGCGAGCGCCCCACCTCTCCGATCCTCGGCCTGACGGCGAACCTGGCCACGGCGCGCCGGCTGGCGGTGCTGTGGGGCGTGCACTGGGTCCCGACGCGCGACGTCCGCAGCTTCGCCGACATGGTCGAGCGGGCCTGCAAGGTGGCGTCGCAGGAGGGCATGGCGCGTGCCGGGGACCGGCTGGTCATCACGGCCGGCGTGCCGTTCGGCACGCCGGGCGCCACCAACATCCTGCGCATCGCCTGGGTTGAGTGAGGCAAGCATCATGATCGGCCGCCGCCCGGGATGCGGGGGCGGCCGCTTCCGGTCTAAACTGCCGAATCGACGCGCCGGCCATCGCCCGATGGCGTGCGCGACGCGGGGGGAACGAGCCGTCCGACGATGAAGATCAAGGTCTGGGCAGAAGAGATCGCCCGGCGTCACCTCGAGCCCGAGGCGATCCGGCGCACTTACGATCGCTATGCGCGCGTCTACGACGGCATCTTCGGGCCGGTGCTCAACCCCGGGCGGCGGCGCGCGGTGGCGGCGGCCGAGCGGCTGCCTGGGCGGCGGATCCTGGAGGTCGGCGTCGGCACCGGCCTGTCGCTGCCGCTCTACAAGTCCTCGCGCGTCGTCGGCATCGACGTCTCGGACAAGATGCTGGAGCGGGCGCGGCGCCGGGTGGCGCGGCTCGGCCTGACCCATGTCGAGGACCTGCGGGTCATGGACGCCGAGCAGATGGCGTTTCCTTCGCACGCCTTCGACGCCATGGTCCTGATGCACGTCGCGTCGGTGGTGCCCCATCCCGACCGGCTGATGGCCGAGGTCCGTCGCGTGCTGCGGCCGGGCGGCGAGGCGATCGTGCTGAACCATTTCTGGACCGGGCGCGGCCCGATGAGCCTGGTCGAGCGGGCGCTGGCGCCCGCCTCCAACACCATCGGCTTTCGCCCGATGTCGCTGGACGAGCTGATCTCGGTGACGCCGCTCGCCTTCGTTTCGGAGGAGCCGGTGAACCTCTTCGGCTATTGGAGCCTGGTGCGCTTCCGCCGCGACTGATTGCCCGCGCAAGGCGCGGATAGAGACGGGGCGGCGGCGGCCCTAGCTGTGGGGCGAACCAACGGGAGCCCTGCCATGCGAGCGACGATGATGGATCCGGCGGCGTGCTGGTCGGCGGTCGAGGCGCGCGACGCCGCGGCCGACGGGCGCTTCGTCTATGCCGTGCGCACCACCGGCGTGTTCTGCCGCCCGGGCTGCGCCAGCCGCCGCCCGCGGCGCGAGAACGTCGCCTTCTACGCCATGCCCGAGGCGGCGCGCGCCGCCGGCTTCCGGCCATGCCGGCGCTGCCGGCCGGAGGCGGCGGCGGCCGTCGACGAGCGGGTGCTGCTGGTGCAGCGCGCCTGCCGCCTGATCGAGGCCGCCGAGGAGGCGCCGCCCGGCCTGGCCGAGCTGGGTGCGGCGGTCGGCGCCAGCCCGTTCCACCTGCAGCGGCTGATGCGCCAGCTCCTCGGCCTGTCGCCGCGCGAATATGCCGACGCGCTGCGCATGCGCCGCTTCCGCGCGGACCTGAAGGCGGGCGAGGGCATCGCGGGGGCCACCTTCGGCGCTGGCTTCGGCTCGTCCAGCCGCGTCTACGAGCGCGCGGCCCGCGAGCTCGGCATGACGCCCGGCCGTTTCCGCAAGGGCGCGACGGGCGAGCGCATCGCCTATGCCGCCGGACCCAGCCCGCTCGGCCGGGTGCTGGTGGCGGCGACCGACCGCGGCGTGTGCTTCGTGGCGCTGGGCGCCGAGGAGGGGCCGCTCGCGGCCGGCCTCGCCGCGGAGTTCCCGGGTGCGGTCCTCGAGCGCGACGCGGGCGGGCTGGGCGGCGCGCTCGCGACCGTGGTGCGCTACCTGGAGGGGCGGATGCCCCATCCCGACCTGCCGCTCGACCTGCGCGGCACCGCCTTCCAGCGCCGCGTCTGGCAGGAGCTGCAGCGCATCCCGCCCGGCGCCACCGCGACCTACGGCGAGATCGCGCGGCGCATCGGCGCGCCGTCCGCCGCGCGCGCCGTCGGCCGGGCGTGCGCCACCAATCCCGCCGCGCTTGTCGTGCCCTGCCACCGCGTGGTGCGCGGCGACGGCGAGGCGGGCGCCTACCGCTGGGGGGCCGAGCGCAAGCGGGCGCTGCTGGCCGCCGAGAAGGAGCCGGCGGCGGCGCCGCGCCGCGCACGGGCGTAGGCGGATTCGCGGACGGTTCCGGGGGACGCCGGGTTCGGTGCATACTCCGGCCGCCGCCCCGTCCCCCGGGCCGGCCGTCGCAGGGAGAGCCCGAGCATGAACCGCGCCTTCAATCCACCCGGGGTCGCCCCCCCGGCCGGGACCTACAGCCACGGCGTCGAGGTGCCGCCCAATTCCCGCCTGCTCTACGTCGCGGGGCAGATCGGCACCAACCCGGACGGCAGCGTGCCGCCCGACGTCGGGGCGCAGACCGACCGCGTCTTCGAGAACATCAAGGCCATCCTGGCGGGCGCCGGGATGACCATGGCCGACGTCGTGAAGCTCAACGCCTATCTCGTGAAGCCGGGCGACATCCCCGCCTTCCGCGACGCGCGCAACCGCCATCTCGGCGCGGCGCGCCCGGCCTCGACGCTGGCGGTGATCAGCGCGCTCGCCAGCCCGGCCTTCCTGGTCGAGGTCGAGGTGGTGGCGGCGAAGTCGGCCTGACCGCCGCCGGGGCCACGCCGACCGGCTCGCGCCGGGCGGGCGCCGCGCGCCCCCCGGCCGAGCGGCCGGCAGTGCCAGGGAGAGCCCCAGCATGAACCGCGCCTTCGATCCGTCCGGGATCGCCCCACCGACCGGGGCCTACAGCCACGGCGTCGCGGCGCCGCCCGGCTCTCGCCTGCTCCATGTCGCGGGGCAGATCGGCGCCGGCCCCGACGGCACCGTCCCGCCCGGCTTCGCCGAGCAGGCCGAGCGCGTCTTCGAGAACATCGCGGCGATCCTGGCGGGGGCCGGCATGACCATGGCCGACGTGGTGCGCGTCAACGGCCATCTCGTGCGGGCGGGCGACATCCCGGCCTTCCGCGACGTGCGCGATCGCCATGTCGGCACGGCTCCGCCCGCCTCGACGGTCGTCGTCGTCGGCGCGCTGGCGAGCCCGGCCCTGCTGGTGGAGATCGCGGTAGTGGCGGCGAGGGCGCCCTGAGCGCGGTCAGCGCTGGAGCAGGAGGGCGACGACGCCGCCGGCCACCAGCGCCACGCCGACCAGCTCGCGCCGGGTGGGCGCCTCGCGGAAGCCGAAGCGGGAGACCGCGACGGTGAAGAGCAGCTCGACCTGGCCGAGCGCGCGGACATAGGCCACGTTCTGCAGCGTCATCGCCGTGAACCAGCCGGCCGAGCCGATGACGCTCATGACGCCGACGGGGGCGGCCTGCCGCCATGCCCGCAGCACGCGGGTGATCTCGCCCCGCTCGGCGGCGGCGAGGTAGGCGATCATCAGCGTCGTCTGCAGGGTCGTGACCGCGGCCAGCGTCATCAGCGAGCGCGCCAGGAAGTCGACCTCGCTGCCCAGCGACAGCGAGGCGCCGCGGATGCCGATCGCCGAGACGCCGAAGAGGCCGCCCGAGGCCAGGCCGAACAGGGCGGCCTTGTCGGTGACGCCGAGCAGGGCGGTGCGCCAGCCGCCGGCCGCCGCCGGCACCGACAGCACCAGCACGCCGGCCAGCCCGATCACGATGGCGATCCAGGCGCCCGCCGTCAGCGGCTCGGCCAGGAACACGGTCGCCAGCAGCGCGGTCTGCACCGTCTCGGTCTTCGAGTAGGTGGTGCCGGCCGCGAAGTTGCGCATGGTGAAGGCGAGGATGAGGAAGCTGGTCGCGACGATCTGGGCGACGCCGCCGACCATGCAGTGGACGACGAACGCGAGGCCGGGGGCGGGCAGGGCCGGACCCCATGCCGCCATGTAGAGGGCGAAGGCGGCGACGGCGAACGGCGCGCCGTAGACGTAGCGCGCGAAGTTGGCCCCGTTGGTCGAGAGCTGCCCCTTCAGCCGTTTCTGCTGGGCGGTGCGCAGGCACTGCATCAGCGCCGCGCCGAGGGTGATCGGGATCCACAGGTCCATCGGGGCCCCGGACCCTATCCCGCCGCCGGGACGCCGGCAACGGCACGGGCGCCGCGACGCTTGCATTCCGTGCCCCGACCCCTTAAGCACGGCGCTCCCCGTTCGGGTGGCGCGGAGAGGTGCCGGAGTGGTCGATCGGGACGGTCTCGAAAACCGTTGTGCGTGCAAGCGTACCGTGGGTTCGAATCCCACCCTCTCCGCCAGAACGTAGTTCGCCGATGTTCGTGGAAGTCGCAGAAAGGCCCGGGAATCCTGGGCCTTTTGCATTTTCGCGTTCACGCTTGTTCGCAGTTGACCGCGGCCGTGCGGCTGCCGGATGATGGGCCGACTGTTGGGCTGAGGTGACGGTGCGCGCCGAGGCTGGGTGATGGGCCGGCCAGCCCATCATCGAGATGGCGGCGGCCGGGCCACCCGACGGGAGGGCGAACATGCCGAAGAAGGCGGCCGGCTTGACCGCGCGCGGCGTTGTGGCGTTGACCGCACCGGGCATGTTCGCCGATGGCGGCGGCCTCTACCTCAGCGTGGCGGCCGCCGGCGCGAAGAAGTGGATCTTCCGCTTCATGCTCCGGGGACGGCGCCGCGACATGGGCCTCGGGTCGGCGTCGGTCTGCTCGCTCGCCGAAGCGCGAGAGAAGGCCGCCGCCGCCCGGCGCCTGGTCGCCGCCGGCATCGACCCCATCGAGGCGCGCAAACAGGAAGAGGCCGCCGCTGCCGTCGCAGCGGCTCGCGCCACGACCTTCAAGGAGTGCGCGGAGAGCCTCATCGCATCGAAGCGGGCCGGCTGGAAGAACGCGAAGCACCAAGCGCAGTGGGCGGCGACCCTGGAGACCTACGCCTATCCGACCCTCGGCGCCCTTCCGGTCGCCGAGGTGGACACCGGGCTCGTCTGCAAGGTGCTGGAGCCGATCTGGTCCGAGAAGCCCGAGACGGCGAGCCGCCTGCGGGGCCGCATCGAGGCGGTGCTGACCTATGCCACGGTGCGAGGGTACCGCTCGGGGGAAAACCCTGGCAGGTGGCGCGGCCACTTGGCTGAGATCCTGCCAGCCCGTCTCGCCGTTTCCAGGGTCGAGCATCACGCCAGCCTCGCCTGGGCCGACGTGCCGAGCTTCTGGCCGCGGCTGCAACTCGCCGATGGGCTGGGCGCTCGCGCCCTCGAGCTGACCATTCTGACCGCTTGTCGGACTTCGGAGGTGCTCGGCGCAGCGTGGCCCGAGATAGACCTCGATGCGAAGCTGTGGACGATCCCGGCCGGTCGGATGAAGGCGGGCAACGAGCATCGCGTGCCGCTCTCCGACGCGGCGGTCGTGTTGCTGCGGAAGCTCGCGACCGTGCGCACCGGAGACCTCGTGTTCGCCGGCCCGGGGCCCCGCCGCCTCTCGAACATGGTGATGCTGCAGACCACGAGGCGGATGAAGGTCGCGGCGGTGCCGCACGGTTTCAGAGCATCGTTTCGATCCTGGGCCGCGGAGGCGACGTCGTTCCCGGCCGACGTGGCAGAGGCGGCGCTGGCGCACTCGCAGGGCAGCAAGCTGCTCGATGCCTACCAGCGTGGCGACCTGCTCGCGAAGCGTCGGCGCCTGATGGACGCCTGGGCGGGCTTCGTGACCGGCGGCGGCCGGACGACCGTCACGCAGCTCCGGCGGGCGTAGGGGGGCCGCGATGGACATCAGGGGCGCACGTGACCCGGTAGACCGGGAATGGCTTCACGGCCTGCTCGATCGTCTGCTCGCTCTCCGAGATGCCACCAAGCCCCCGGCGCTCGCAGAGGTAGGCGAAGACCTGGCGCGCTTCACCCAGCCTGCCGGGCCCGTCAGCCTGCCCGCGGACGAGGCGATGCCGGAGGTGTCGGCTAGCCGCGCTGGCACGGCACGTCGCATCACCGATCCGACATCGAAGGCCGACGCTGCGACGTGGGCGCTCGGTGCCGTCGCATACCTGGTCGAGGCGACAGTGGGTTGGGCGGTCAACCATGAAGTCGGGCGCGCGATGGCCTCGGTGAAAGGAGATGAGACGGATCCGAGCGCCCACGCCCACGAGATGAATGGCGCCTACAACGGATCCAAGAGCGGCGACTGCTTCGACGACCCGGACGTGGCGCGAGAGGCCTTGCTGGCTCTCTTGCGCGCGTGCCCGCTCCCGCCGCGATTGGAATCCGACCTGAGCGTGGCGATCAAGGCACTGAAGCTCGGCGAAGTTATGCCGCTGCTGCGACCAGCTCGCGGGCGCCAGCGCGGGGCCGCGTTCAGCCTTTACCGTGCACGCCTCGAGGCGATCGAGATCGTGAACTACCGGCACGGTAGCGGCATCACCTTGGAGGAAGCCAGGCGACAGGTCGCGGCCGAGCTCGGTGTGGGTGCCCAGGAGTTGAAGGAGTGGCAGAAGGTGCTGCCGACCCAGCTGGGTCGGGAGTTCGTCGCCGCATCAATCGCCGGCGCGCGGACGTTCGGCGCGGATGTCGCAGCTGCGCAACGGGAGATGGACGAGGCTGCGTCCAAGGCCGACCCTCGTGGCCGCAGGGTCAGCGGCAAGCTGGGCGCCGCCCAAGTATCAGCGATCTACCGGACCATGGAGATCATGGCGCGGTCTGGAAGTTCGGCATGGCTCTACCTCGCAGAGCGATCTAGCCGCCCGAGCCATGACAGTCTCGCGGCTCTTTCCCGACGCCTACATGCCCTGGCGAGGGGGCCGATGCGGAATCCCCACGACGACTGCGTGGGAGATCAAGGGGAAAGCTCGGCCCAAATAATCCCCCTTCGGAAGGGGAAAATAAGGGCCAATCATACCCCATGAAAGTCTGAGGATTTTCTGTTCGTCTCCCCCGAGAACAACATCGCGAAGGGATACGAACATGAGCGAGCAGCAGCCGACCGGAAAAGTCGGATGGCGAGTGAACGAGTGGTGCGCGGCGGTCGGGATCCGGCGCACCACGGCCCATCACTTGATGGTCCGGCAGGAGATCACGACGGTGCGCCTCGGCCGCGCGCGCATCATCACAACGCCGCCGGCCGCTTTCCTCGCGTCGCTCGCCCCGGCCAAGTCGAAGGCGGCCTGAGTGGCGAAGAGAAACCGCCCCCGGCCGCTGGCGAGCGACCACGGGGCGGGTGCCGAGGCGAAGCTGGAGGCTTCCTCGGCGCATCGTAGCGGCCGTCCCGCGCGACGGCAACGGCGGCGGCAGGGCGCGCCCGACCGGGTGCCGGAACAGCCTCGCCCGCTGCGCGCCGGCGACGCGCCGCAGAGCGCGGCATGGCCGAGCGGCATGGGCGACGGGAAGGTGCCGCGATGACCGACGCCACGAACGACGTCGTCATCGGCTCGGTGAGGAAGAACGCGCGGGAGGTGCTGGTCGTCGGCCTCCAGCATTTCCGCGGCCATGACCTCGTGGGCCTGCGCGTCTTCGCCGAGGACGGCGCCGGCAAGCGGGTGCCGACGAAGGCCGGCCTCAATGTCCGCGTCGCGCTCCTCGACGACCTGATCGCGCTGCTGGTGAAGGCGCGCGACGAGGCGCGGTCGCGGGGGATGCTGCCGTGAGCGACGCAACAGCGCCGCGCGAGCTCGCCGTGTACGCTGGTACGCGGCGGCTCGGCAGCATCATCACCGGCGCCGGCCGGACGGTCAGCGCGACGACGGCAGCAGGCGGGGCGCTGGGGACCTTTCCGGACCGTGCGGCCGCCGTGGCGGCGCTGCTCGACTGGGCGGGACGGGCCCTCGATCGCGACGACGATGGGCGTGGTCCATGAACGGTGAGGCGATCTCGACCCTGCCCCAAGCAGAGCCGGCGGGTCCCTGGGGGAAAGTGGCCGCGGCGGCGAGCTACGATCTACGGCTATCGGCCTCCGCGGTCCGCGTGCTCACTGTCTTGGCCCACTACGCCGACCGGGACGGGAGATGCTTTCCGTCGATGGAGACGATCGCCCGCCGCATCGGGGTTCAGCGGCGCGTCGTGTTTGATCACATCCACAAGCTGGCTGCGTGCGGGCACATCCGAATCATCGCCCAGAGCAGGACGCGCGGGGGACGCGGCACCAACGTCTACGAGCTCGTCTGTCTCCCCGTGCCCGCGGAGGTCCGTCGCCCTCCGACCCGGCGGACGCCTGGTGCCAGGCGACGCCTGCGGTCGAAGGTCTCAGCGATGCCGCCCGACGATGTGCAGCCGCAATGCACATCGCGAGCGGCCGACGATGTGCAGCCGCAATGCACATCGCGAGCGGCCGACGATGTGCAGCCGCAATGCACATCGCGGTGTGCAGTCTCGCAGCAGTGCGATGTGCAATTTGACGACAGTGCGATGTGCACTGCGGCTGCACACGAACTAGAACCAGTAGAACTAGAACCAGTAGAACTAGTGCATAGACACATTCGGATGATTCACAGGCGGGCGTAGCCGTGCGAATCTCCGGTGATGGCACAGGATGTCTGCGTGATCGTCAGCGCGGCCGACCGGACCCGTCTGGCCGCGATTGCGAGTG
>JADZBA010000349.1 GCA_020852355.1 Alphaproteobacteria bacterium | reverse complement strand
TGCCGCGCGGCCCGAAGCTGTCGACGACGAAGGCGGCGACGCCCTGGGCGAGCAGGCGGTCGGCCCACGCCCCCTCGCGGCCCTCCAGGATGCCGCCGCTGCCGTGCGAGATCACCATGGCGGGCACGCGCCCGGCCCCCGGCGGCAGGCGCAGCATGCCGGCGATCGCCGTCGCCGCGCCCTCGCCCGCCATCAGCGCCGACGGGCCGGACGGCGTACGCGAGGTGAACTCGATCGGCCCGGCCCGGCCGTCCCGCAGATCGGCGAGCGGCGCCGCGCGGGCCGGCAGCGGCGTCAGCATGACCAGGGCGATGATCGCGCGCAGCAGGATCATGACGTCGTTCTCCTTCGTCCGCGCGCTCCCACGGCCGGTCGCACGGATTCCTGCGGGCATGCGGGCGGGGAATGCTTCACTCGGCCGCAGTGCGCCCGGCGCAGGAGTCAGCCACATGAAAGAGAGCGTACCGACAGGGGGCCAGAGTGACCGAGACGGCGTGGATCCGCCATGGCGACGAACGCCTGCCGCGCTACACCAGCTATCCGACGGCGCCGCACTTCGGGCCGGCGGTGACCGCGGCCGACTATGGCGAATGGCTGGCGGCGGTGCCGGCCGCGGCGGCGGCCTCGCTCTATCTGCACGTCCCGTTCTGCCGCGCGATGTGCTGGTACTGCGGCTGCCACACCACGGTCGCGCGGCGCGATGGGCCGATCGCCGACTACCTGGCGGCGCTGCGCGCCGAGATCGCCCTGGTCGCGGATCGCCTCGGCCGCCGGCTCGCCGTCCGCCACGTGCATCTGGGCGGCGGCACGCCGACGATCCTGGCGCCCGACGACTTCCGCGGCCTGATCGGCCTGCTGCGCGCCCGCTTCGACGTCTCCCCCGCTGCCGAGATCGCCGTGGAGATCGACCCGCGGACGCTGACCGCCGAGATGGTCGCCGCGCTGGCGGCCGCCGGGGTGACCCGGGCCAGCGTCGGCGTGCAGAGCTTCGACCCGGCGGTGCAGCGGGCCGTCAACCGGGTGCAGGGGGTCGAGCAGACCGCGGCCGCCGTCGCCGCCCTGCGCGCGGCCGGCGTCGCCGGCATCAACGTCGACCTGATCTACGGCCTGCCGCACCAGACCGTCGCCTCCTGCGTCGAGACCCTGCGGCGCTGCGCGGAGATGCGGCCCGACCGCTTCTCGGTCTTCGGCTATGCCCACGTGCCCGGCTTCAAGAAGCATCAGCGCCGCATCGACGAGGCGGCCCTGCCCGATGCGGCCGCGCGCCGCGCGCAGGCGGACGCGATCGCCGATGCGGCGCTGGCCGCGGGCTATGTCCGCGTCGGCCTCGACCATTTCGCGCTGCCCGGCGATGCGCTGGCCCGGGCGCTGGCCGACGGCACGCTGCGCCGCAACTTCCAGGGCTACACCACCGACCCGTGCGACACGCTGATCGGCCTCGGCGCCTCGGCGATCGGCCGCCTGCCGCAGGGCTACGTGCAGAACGAGGTGGTCATCGGCGACTATGCGCGGCGGGTGTCGCGGGGCGAGCCGGCGACGGCCAGGGGATACCGGCTGACGGCCGACGACCGGCTGCGCGCCGAGGCGATCGAGCGGCTGATGTGCGATCTCCAGGTCGACATGGCCGAGCTCTGCGCCCGGCACGGGACGACGCCGGCGGCGCTCGCCACGGCGCTGCCGCGGCTGCGGGCGCTCGCCGCCGAGGGGATCGTCCGGCTGGACGGCTCGCGGGTCAGCATGGCCGCCGAGGCGCGGCTGCTCGTGCGCACCGCGGCGGCGGCCTTCGACGCCCATCTCGCCGTCCCCGGCCGGAGCTTCAGCCGGGCGGTGTAGCCGCGGCCGCGATCACCCGGCGAGGCTGAGGTCGACGATCTCGCGGCAGTCGGGCGACAGGCCCGGCAGGGCACCGACGCGGGCGAGGGCGGCGCGCATCATCTCCTGCCGGCCGGCGTCGTAGCGCCGCCAGCGGCCGAGCGGCTTCAGCAGGCGGGCGGCGACCAGCGGGTTCTGCGGGTCGAGGCGCAGGATCTGGTCGGCGAGGAAGGCGTAGCCCGCGCCGTCGGCGGCGTGGAAGCGCAGCGCATTGCCGGTGAAGCCGCCGACCAGGGCGTAGATCTTGTTCGGGTTGGCGTAGGAGAAGGCGGGGTGGCCGAGCAGCCGGCGCACCGTCGCCAGCGTGTCCGGCAGGGACGACGACGCCTGCAGCCCCAGCCACTTGTTCAGCACCAGCGGATCGTCCCGGTGGCGGTCGTGGAAGTCCGCCAGCGCCGCGGCGCGCTCCGGCACGTCCATGTCGGCGAGGACGGCGAGTGCGGCGAAGCGGTCGGTCATGTTGTCGGCGGTCTCGTACTGGCGCACCACGGCGGCGCGCGTCGCCGGCTCGTCCAGCGTCGCGAGATATGCGAGTGCGGTGTTGGCGAGCGTGCGCCGCCCGGCCGACGCGGCGTCGGGGCCGAAGCGGCCGGGGGGCCCGGCGCGCACCGCCTCGAGCCGCCCGCGCAGGCAGGTCGCGACGGCGCGGCGCAGCGCCTCGCGCGCGGCGTGGATCGCGTCGGGGTCGATGGTCGCCATCTGCTCGCCGACATAGCCCTCGCCCGGCAGCGCCAGCAGCTCGGCGGCGAACGCGGGGTCGCCGGTCGCCGCGTCGACCCCGGCGGCGAGCGCCGCGACGAAGGCATCGGCGGCGGGCGGCGCGCCGCCGTCCCGGATGGCGGCGACGCCGGCCAGCAGCAGGCGCGTCGCGAAGGTCTGGGCCGCCTCCCAGCGATTGAACGGGTCGGGGTCGGCCGCCATGCGCAGCGCCTGCGCGCTCTCGGGCTCGTCCGCCTCGACGATGACCGGTGCCGCGAAGCCGCGGTTGATCGAGACGACCGGCGCCGCGTCGACGCCGAGGAAGCGCCAGGTCGTCTTCGCCTCGGTCAGCTCCAGCACGCGCTCGGTGCCGTGCGCTTCGTTCTCGCCCTCGCGCTGCAGCGCGATCGGGGTGCCGTCCGGCCGCAGCAGGCCGAGGCGCACCGGCAGGTGCAGCGGCAGCTTCTCCGGCTGGCCCGGCGTCGGCGGCGTGCGCTGGGCGACCTCCAGCGTCAGCGTCGCCGTCGCCGGGTCGTGCTCGGCGCGGACCGTCAGCCGTGGGGTGCCGGCCTGGGAATACCAGCGCATGAACTGTCCGAGGTCGCGGCCGTTGGCGTCGGCCATGGCGGCGACGAACTGGTCGCAGGTCGCGGCCTCGCCGTCGTGGCGGGCGACGTAGAGATCCATGCCCTTGCGGAAACCCGCGCGCCCCAGCAGGCCCTCGAGCATGCGGATGACCTCGGCTCCCTTCTCGTAGACGGTGGCCGTGTAGAAGTTGTTGATCTCGACATACTGGTCGGGGCGCACGGGGTGGGCGAGCGGGCTCGCGTCCTCCGGGAACTGGCGGGCGCGCAGCGCGCGCACGTCCTTGATGCGCTGGACGGCGCGCGAGCGTTGGTCGGCGCTGAACTCCTGGTCGCGATAGACGGTCAGCCCCTCCTTGAGGCTGAGCTGGAACCAGTCGCGGCAGGTGATGCGGTCGCCGGTCCAGTTGTGGAAGTACTCGTGCGCCACGATCGATTCGATGGCGGCGTAGTCGGCGTCGGTGGCGGTCGCCGGGTCGGCCAGAATGTACTTGTCGTTGAAGACGTTGAGACTTTTATTCTCCATCGCGCCCATGTTGTAGTCGGAGACGGCGACGATGTGGAAGACGTCGAGGTCGTACTCCAACCCGTACGTCTCCTCGTCCCAGCGCATCGCTCGCTTGAGCGAATCCATGGCCCAGCCGGCGCGTCCCTCCTTGCCGTGCTCGACCAGGATCTTGAGCGTGACGCGCCGGCCCGAGCGCGTGACGAAGTGGTCCTCCAGCACCGCGAGGTCGCCGGCCACCAGGGCGAACAGATAGGAAGGCTTGGGGAACGGGTCGTCCCATACCGCCTCGTGGCGGCCGTCGCCGAGGTCGCGCGTGGCGGCGAGATTGCCGTTGGACAGCAGGATCGGAAAGCGGGCGCGTTCGGCGCGGATCGTCGTGCGGAACACGGCCAGCGCGTCGGGCCGGTCGAGGAACCAGGTGATGCGGCGGAAGCCCTCGGCCTCGCACTGCGTGCAGAACACGCCCTGCGAGACGTAGAGGCCCTCGAGCGCGGTGTTGGCGGCCGGGTTGATTGCCGCCTCGGTCTCCAGGACGAAGGCGGCGGGCGTGTCGCGCAGCGTCAGCCGCGCCTCGTCCAGCGCGTACTCCGCCGGCGCCAGCGCGCGGCCGTCGAGGCGGATCGCCAGCAGCTCCAGCCCCTCGCCGTCGAGCACCAGCGGCGACCCGGCGGGCCCGGTGCGCCGCACCTCCAGTCGCGCCGCGACGCGCGTGCGTCCGGGATCCAGGTCGAACTCCAGCGCGACGCG
>JADZBA010000348.1 GCA_020852355.1 Alphaproteobacteria bacterium | reverse complement strand
TATCTGAATGTCGATTCCGGGGCGGTCGAGAGCAGGCCGCTCGACGTGGCCTGCGATCCCGCGGAGCTGTCGCCGTTCGCCGACGGCAGCGCCGAGGAGATCTTCGCCGCCAATCTCGTGGACCGGCTTCCCCCGGAGCGGGCCAGGGGCGCGGTGGTGAACTGGGTGCGGGTCCTGCGCCCGGGCGGCCGCCTCGCCGTCGAGACGCCCAACCTCGCCGCCGCCGGCGCCCTGCTGGCCGCCCCGCCGCAGGCGGTGCCCGAGGGGGCCGACCAGCGGGCGCTGGCGACCATCTTCGGTCACGGCGACCCGTCGTGCACCGGCGGCCCACGGCTGTGGGGCTACACGCCGCACTCCCTGGCCGCGCTCCTGGCCGGCGCCGGCCTGCGTCAGATCAAGGTCGAGGCGATCCGCCCCACCCCGGACGGGATGGGCGACATGCGCGCGACCGCGATCAAGCCGTAGCGGCGCGCGCTCACGCCATGTCGTTGAGATGGCAGGCCGAGTGGTGGCCGGCCGCGATCTCGCGCAGCGCCGGCGCCTCGACCCGGCAGCGCGGCATCGCATGCGGACAGCGGGGATGGAAATGGCACCCCGGCGGCGGGTCGAGCGGCGACGGGATCTCGCCCTTCACCGGCTCGAACTGCTTGTGGCGCGCCTCGATGCGCGGCACCTCCGACAGCAGCGCCCGGGTGTAGGGGTGGTTGGGACGGAGGAACAGCTCCTCCGTCGTGCAGCTCTCGACGACGCGGCCGAGATACATGATCACGACCCGGTCGGAGAGATGCTCGACGACGCCGAGATCGTGGCTGATGAAGAGGTAGGTGAGGCCGAACTCCTCCCGCAGGCGCATGAACAGGTTCAGGACCTGCGCCTGGATCGACACGTCGAGCGCCGCCACCGCCTCGTCGCAGACGATGAACTCCGGCTTCACGGCGAGCGCGCGGGCGATGCCGATGCGCTGGCGCTGGCCGCCGGAGAACTGATGCGGGTAGCGCCGCCGGTAGGACGGGTCGAGGCCGACGCGGCGCATCATGTCGTCGACATAGGCGTCGGTCTCCGACCGCTTGACGATGCCGTGGACGCGCGGCGCCTCGCCGATGATCTCCGACACCCGGAGCCGCGGGTTGAGCGAGGCGAAGGGGTCCTGGAAGATCATCTGCACCGCGAGCGCGGCCCGCCTGGCGGCCCCGCCGTGCAGCGTCGTCGTGTCCTGGCCGCGATAGAGCACGCGGCCGTCGCTCGGCGCGTGGATCCCGGCGACGATGCGGCCCAGGGTCGACTTGCCGCAGCCGGACTCGCCGACCAGTCCGACGACCTCGCCTTCGCGCACCTGGAGGTCGACGGAATCGACGGCGCGCACGACCTCTTCGCGCATCCTCGCCCCCAGCATGTTGGCGAGCTTGGCGGCGGCGTCGAGCGGCTTGCTGAAGCGCTTGGAGACGCCTTCGAGCGCGATGATCGGAGCGGCCTCGGTCATGCGGCGACGGTCTCGAGATGGGGATGGACGCAGCGCGCGAAACGGCCCGGCACCAGCTCGACCATCGGCGGCGGCTCCAGGCAGGCCGCATCGGCCCTCGGGCAGCGCGTGCGGAAGCTGCATCCCCGCGGCAGATTGAGGGGCGACGGCGCCATGCCCGGGATCTGGGCGAGAGGCCGGCCCCGGCGGTTGCGGCTCGGCACCGAGCCGATCAGCCCGCGGGTGTAGGGATGCAGCGGCGTCTCCAGCACCTCGTCGACCGGCCCGGATTCCACCACGCGACCGGCGTACATGACGCAGATGTCGTCAGCGAGGCCGGCGACGACCGACAGGTCGTGGGTGATCCAGATGAGCGCGGTGCCGACCTCACGGCAGAGCTTCTGCGCCTCGAAGAGGATCTGGCCCTGGATGGTCACGTCGAGCGCCGTCGTCGGCTCGTCGGCGATGATCAGGTCGGGCTCGTTCAGCAGCGCGATGGCGATCGCCACGCGCTGGCGCATGCCGCCCGAGAACTGGTGCGGGTACGACCGCAGCCGCTCCTCGGGCGAGGGGATGCCGACCTGCCCGAGCGCGTCGCGGGCGCGCGCGAAGGCCGTCCGGTGGTCCATCTTGCGGTGGGCCTGGAGGGCCTCGATCATCTGGGTGTCGATCCGCAGGACCGGATTGAGCGTCATCATCGGGTCCTGGAAGATCATGGCGATGCGGTCGCCGCGCAGCGCCCTGAGGCGCTCCTCCGACGCCGTCGCCAGGTCCTCGCCCTTGAACAGGATGCGCCCCCCCGCGATCCGCCCCGGCGGGTCGACGAGGCCGAGGAGCGAGAAGCCGGTGACCGACTTGCCGGAGCCGGATTCGCCGACCAAGCCGAGGATGCGCCCCTTGTCGACGGCGAACGATACGCCGTCGACCGCCTTCAGCACCCCCGCCCGCGTGTGGAAGTGGGTCTGGAGGTTCTCGACGACCAGCGTGGCGGAGCCGGTCACTTGCGCAGCCGCGGATTGAGGACGTCGCGGAGCTGGTCGCCGACGAGGTTGATGCTGACGATGGTCAGCAGCAGCGCCACGCCGGGGAAGAAGCTGATCCAGTACTTGCCGCTCAGCATGTACTCGAATCCGTTGGCGATCAGCAGCCCGAGCGACGGCTCGGTGATCGGCAGGCCGATGCCGAGGAAGGACAGCGTCGCCTCCAGGGCGATGGCGTGGGCGACCTGCACGGTGCCCACGACGATCAGCGGCGGCAGGCAGTTCGGCAGGAGATGGCGGAAGACGACGCGCCGGTGGCCGAGCGCCAGGCACTGGGCGGCCTCGATGTACTCCTTGCGGCGCTCGACGAGCGCGGTGCCGCGAATGGTGCGGGCATAGTAGGCCCACTGCACCGCCACCAGGGCGATGATGATCTTGTCGATGCCCTGGCCCAGCACGGCCACCAGGATCAGCGCCAGCAGGATGGCCGGGAACGAGAGCTGCAGGTCGACGACCCGCATGATGAGCGTGTCGACGCGACCGCCGAAATAGGCGGCCAGCAGCCCCATCGAGGCGCCGAACAGCATGGCCAGCACGCCGCTTGCGACGCCGACGGCGAGGCTGATGCGGATGCCGTAGAGGATGCCGCTCAGCATGTCGCGGCCCTGGTCGTCGGTGCCGAGCCAGAACGTCATGCCGTCCATGCTCTTCGAGCCCGGCTCCAGCCGCCCGTCCATGATGTCGAGCTGGGTCAGGTCGTACGGGTTCTGCGGGGCGATGAGGGGCGCCAGCAGGGCCAACGCCACCACCAGGAGGCAGCCGGCGAGGCCGGCGACGGCGACGCGGTTCTCACGGAACTCGATCCAGAACCGGCGCAGCGGCGAGACGACGGCCGCCGTCGCCTCGACCGGCTCGGCCGCGACGCGATCGGGCGTGGTGACGGTCACGACTTCATCTCCTTCAGCCGAACCCGTGGGTCGAGCACGGAGTAGAGGATGTCGACGACGAGGTTGATGATGATGAACATCGACACGGTGACCAGCAGGTAGGCGACGATCACCGGCCGGTCGAGCTGGTTGATCGAATCGATGATCAGCTTGCCCATGCCTGGCCAGGCGAAGATCGTCTCGGTGACCACCGCGAAGGCGATGACCGAGCCCAGCTCCAGCCCGAGGATGGTGACGACCGGGATCATGATGTTCTTCATCACGTGGACGAAGATCACCCGGCCGGTCGAAAGGCCCTTGGCGCGGGCGAACTTGACGTAGTCCATGAGCAGGTTCTCGCGCATCCCGGCGCGGGTCAGGCGGATCACCAGCGCCATCTTGAAGAGCGCGAGGTTGAAGGCCGGCAGAATCATGTGCGCAATGCCGTCGCGGGTCAGGATGCTGAGACGTATGCCGAACACCTCGACCGTCTCGCCGCGTCCCGTCGACGGCAGCCAGCCGAGATGGACGGCGAAGACCATGATCAGCATCAGGCCGACCCAGAAGGTGGGCAGGCTGAACCCGAGGATCGACCCCGCCATGATCGCCCGGCCGGCCACGGACTCCGGGCGGAAGCCGGCCCACATGCCGAGCGGGATGCCGATGGCGATCGAGATGCCCATCGCCGCAATCGCCAGCTCCAGCGTCGCCGGCATGCGCTCGACGATGAGCTGCAGCGCCGGCGTGCTGAAGGCAAAGGAGCGGCCGAGGTCGCCCAGCACGGCCCGCTGCAGGAAGACCGCGTACTGCTCCCACAGCGGCAGGTCGAGGCCGAGCGCGCGGATCGCGCGCTCGCGCTCCATCTGGTCGGCCTCCGGGCTGATCAGGATGTCGATCGGGTTGCCGATCGCATAGACGCCGACGAAGACGATCAGCGACATGACGAACAGCACGACGACCGACTGCATCAGTCGGCGGATCAGGAACACGGTCATCGGCGCACCATGGGAATGGCGAAGACCGGTCGCGCCCGCGGGACGCGACCGGCCCTACGCCGCTCTATCCCCGGCTCAGCGGGACGTCCGCTTGACGCCCATCGCCAGGGTCGACTCGTCGGAGCGCGGCTCGTAGCTGTAACCCTTGCGGGTCGCCCAGTTGTTGATGTTGTAGTGCAGCGGGATCAGGCCGACATCGTTGATCGCCGCCTCGCTGGCCTGCTGCAGCAGCTTCTGCCGCGCCGCGTCGTCGACCGTGCGCAGGGCCGCCTCGAGCGCCTCGTCGACCTTGGGATTGCTATAGCGGCCGCGATTGGATGGGCCGTTGCCCTTCTTCGAATCGTAGGTCGCGAGCAGCGAGCGCAGCGGCGAGGAGACCTCGCCGGTACCCGAGCCCCAGCCGAACAGCATGAAGCTGAACTCGAGCTTGCTCGATCGTGGCGCGTAAGTCGCGAACGGGAGCGCCTCGACCTTGGTCTGGATGCCGACCCGGGTCAGCATCTGGGCGACCGCCTGGGCGACCTTCTCGTCGTTGAGATAGCGGTCGTTGGGCGTGTGGAGCGTGATCGCGAAGCCGCTGGGGTAGCCCGCCTCGGCCAGCAGCTTCTTGGCACCGTCGGCGTTGAACTTCTCGACCTTGAGATTGGGGCTGGTGCCGAAGAAGCCTTCCGGCAGGAGCTGACCGGCGGCGATCGCCTGCCCTTCCATGACGCGATCGACGATCGCGGGCCGGTTGATCGCCATCGACATCGCCTTGCGGACGCGCACGTCCTTGAGCGGGTTCTTGGCGAGCGGCTGACCGTCCTTGCCCGTGACGAATGGGGTCTGGTCGCGATTGGAGTCCATGGCGAGGTAGATCAGGCGGTTCGAGACGACGCTCGACACCACCGTGTTCGGGTCCTTCTTGAGCCGGGCAAAGTCCGCGGTCGGCACCTGGTCGATGATCTGCACGTCGCCCGAGAGCAGGGCTGCGACGCGCGCCGCGGAGTTGGTGATCTGGCGCACCGAGACCTTGTCCCAGTCCTGCTTGCCGCCCCAGTAGCCGTCGAACTTCTCAAGCTCGATGCGGTCGCCGCGGACGAACTGCTTCAGCTTGTAGGGGCCGGTTCCGATGGCCGCCTTGCCCGAGTTGAAATCCTCGGTCGGCGCCCGCTCGAACGCGTCGGAGATGATCGCGAACCCGCTCATGAAGACCGGCATCAGCGGGAAAGGCTGGGCGGTCTTCATCTGGATCGTGTAGGGGTCGATCACCTTGGTCTCGGTGATCTGGCCGGTGAAGATGGCGAACGAGGACGGGCTGTTCGGGACCCAGGGGACCCGGCTCAGCGTCGCGACAACGTCCTTGGCATCGAAGTCCGAGCCGTCGTGGAACTTGACGCCCTTGCGCAGCTTGAATTCCCAGGTCGTGTCGTCCACGGCCTTCCAGGATTCCGCGAGGTCCGGGATCAGCTTCTGCCTGGCGTCCTGGTCGACCAGCCGGCCGAAAATGTGGCGCGTCACCATGTTGTTGGTGGCGACGTTGTGGTAGTGCGGATCCATCGCCGACACCGCCCCGCCGAGACCGATCGTCAGGTCGGCGCCCGACGCCGTCCCCGCGGCGACGGTCAAGGTAGCGGCCAGCAACCATCCCGGGCGCAGCATCATCATCCCGAAGACTCCCCTGTTTCGCCCGCCGCGTTCGGGCGGACGGGTCTTCCGGTCACCATCGCCGAAATCGCTCGCCGAATCAACGTGGCGGGCCGGCGGCGCCCTTGGCGATTGGCGCCCGGCGGCGCGGCCGGCATAGTACGCCTCCCGCATCGCGAGGTGTGACGCAATGACTCGCCCCTCTTCGGCCGCGCTGCAGATGATCGAGCGGCTCGTCGCGTTCGACACGACCAGCCGCAATTCCAACCTGGCGCTGATCGAGTGGATTCGCGGCTATCTCGCCGACCATGGGATCGCCGCGGAGCTGTTCTTCGACGACGACGGGCGCAAGGCGAACCTGTTCGCGACCATCGGGCCCGCGGACCGCGGCGGCGTGATGTTGTCGGGGCACACCGACGTCGTGCCGATCGACGGCCAGGAATGGTCGACCGACGCCTTCCGCGTGACCGAGAAGGATGGCCGCCTCTACGGTCGCGGCACGACCGACATGAAGAGCTTCGTCGCGGTGGCGCTCGCCATGGTGCCGCGCTTCGCCGCGGCCCGCCTCGCCACTCCGGTCCACCTCGCCTTCTCCTACGACGAGGAGGTCGGCTGCCTGGGGGTCCGCCGCATGATCGACGCGGTCGCTGCGCGGCCGATCCGGCCGACCGCGTGCATCGTCGGCGAGCCGACCGGAATGCAGGTGGTCGTCGCCCACAAAGGCAAGCTCAGCTACCGCTGCGACGTGCGCGGCTTCGAATGCCACTCCTCGATCTGCCACACCGGCGTCAACGCCGTGGAGGCCGCCGCCGAGGTCGTCGTCCGCCTGAAGCGGATCGGCCGCCGGCTGCGCGAGGAAGGGCCGCACGATCCCGCCTTCGACCCCCCCTACACGACCGTGCATACCGGCGTCGTGGCCGGCGGGACCGCTCTCAACATCGTGCCCAAGGACTGCTTCGTCGAGTTCGAGTTCCGCCACCTGCCGGGTGCCGACCCGCGAGCATTGCTCGCCGAGGTCCGCGACTACGCCGAGACGGTGCTGCTGCCGGAGATGCGTGCCGTCCGGGCCGACACGGGATTCACCTGGACGGAGATGTCCTCCTTCCCCGGCCTCGGCACCCCGGAAGACGCCCCGGTGGTCGAGCTCGCCCGCGCGCTCTCGGGCGCCAACCGCACCGGCAAGGTGGCCTTCGGCACCGAGGCGGGCCTGTTCGAGGCTGCCGGCATCCCCACCGTCGTGTGCGGTCCGGGCAGCATCGACCAGGCCCACAAGCCCGACGAGTTCGTCGCCCTCGACCAGGTCGCTGCCTGCGAGGCATTCCTCGGCCGGCTGATCGAGCGCCTCGGCGCCTGACATCGAGAACGGAACCGCCCGCCATGACCTCCATCACCGTCGACTACCCGATCGAGATCCACCCCGTCGACATCTCGCCTTACCGCCAGGGCAACACCGGCATCGATTATGCCTGGACCTTCGACAGCGGCCGGCCGGGGCCGCACGTCATGGTCAACTCGGTGATCCACGGCAATGAGCTGTGCGGCGCCATCGCCGTCGATTTCCTGCTGCGCCGGGAGGTGCGGCCGAAGGTGGGCAAGCTCAGCCTCGTCTTCTGCAACGTCGCGGCCTACCTCTCCTTCGACCCGACGCGGCCCACCGTCTCGCGCTACGTCGACGAGGACATGAACCGCATCTGGAGCCCCGAGGTCCTGGGCGGCGCGCGGCAGAGCATCGAGCTGGAACGCGCACGCGCCCTGCGGCCGCTGGTCGACACCGTGGATCAGCTTCTCGACATCCACTCGATGCAGCACGCGACCGCCCCCCTCTCCCTCGCCGGACTGACCACCCAGGGGCTCGCACTGGCGAAGGCGATCGGCGTTCCGGCCATGGTCGTGTGCGACGAGGGCCACCGCGCCGGCCGCCGGCTGCGCGACTATGGCGACTTCGGCATCGAAGGCCACCGCCGCGCCGCCGCCCTCGTCGAATGCGGCCAGCACTGGGAGAAGGCCTCGGCCGACGTCGCGATGGCCGCGACGCTGCGGTTCCTCCGCCTCTTCGACATCGTCGACGAGGCGTTCTTCCATGAGCATCAGGGCCCGGACACCGCGCCGCCGCAGCAGATCGTGCGGGTGACGGAAGCCGTCACGATCGAGACCGACCATTTCTCCTTCGCGGAGCCGTACATCGGGCTGGAGGTCATCGAGAAGGCCGGGACCCGGATCGGCACCGATGGCGACCGCCCGGTGGTGACGCCCTATGACCGCTGCATCCTCATCATGCCGTCGCGGCGCCTGACCAAGGGCAACACCGCAGTGCGCCTCGGCCGCTTCGTCGGCTGAAGCGCAGCGTGGCTCCCGGCACGGCGCGCGGCGGACCCGGCAGGCGCAGGCGCGCAGCGCCGACATCACTGCGCGAGACCGCGCTGGCGCTCGGCATCGGGGCTCTGGGGGGCACCCTGTTCTGGCTGCTGCGCCTGCCACTACCATGGATGCTGGGTTCGATGACCGGCTGCATCGCCGCATCGGTGATGGGCCTGCGCATGGGGGTGCCCCGCTGGCTGCGCTCGTCGCTGATCGTGGTGCTGGGCGTCATGCTCGGCAGCTCCTTCACGCCCGACATCTTCGGTCGCGTCGCCCAGTGGTCGCTGACCCTGGCCGGCCTCGCCGGCTACGTGCTGCTCGCCGGTGGCGCCACCTACCTCTACCTGCGGCGCGTCGCCGGCTACGGGCCGATCACCTCCTTCTTCACCGCCATGCCGGGCGGCCTCAACGAGATGGTGCTCGTCGGTGGCGCGATGGGCGGCGACCCGCGCCTCATCGCCCTGACGCACGGCGCCCGGATCATGCTCGTCGTCTTCCTCCTGGTGTTCGGCTTTCGCATCTTCGGCGGCTATCATCCGACCGGCGAGGTCGGGGGCGGCACCAGCATCCTCACCCAGCCGCCGCTGGAGATGGCGATCCTCGTCGCCTGCGGCACCGTCGGCGCCCTCATCGCGGTCGCGTTGCGCTGGCCGTCGGCACCGCTGCTCGGCGCGATGATGCTGAGCGGGATCATCCATCTGCTCGGCATCACCGAGGGCCGGCCGCCGTTCGAGCTGGTGGCGATCGCCCAGATCGCGATGGGCAGCGCGGTCGGCTCGCGCTTCGCCGGCGTCAAGGTCTCGACCATCGCCATGACCACCGTGCACGCCCTCGCCGCGACGGTGATCATGCTGGCCGCGGCCGTCGGGTGCGCCTGGGCGCTGCACGCCGCGACCGGCCTGCCCGTCCCGTCGCTGCTGCTGGCATACGCTCCCGGCGGCCTTGCCGAGATGAGCCTCGTCGCACTGGCGCTGGGGGCCGACGCCGCCTTCGTGGCGACCCATCACATCTGCCGCATCCTGATGGTGGTCAGCGTCGCTCCGCCCTTCTTCCGCCGCGTCGGGGGCGGCCGCAAGCTGCCGTCGGAACGTCCGGCCGAGGACGATTGACGGGCGCCTACGCGATCGCGGGGAGCGCGCGCACGGCAGCCAGCCGATCGACGAAGCCCATGTACCACCGCTGGATGGTGTTGCACCGCAGCTCTTCCATCATCCCCGACCAGCGCTCGCGGCGTTCCACGAGCGGCATGGTCAACGCCAGATGCAGGGCATCGGCGATCTCCTCGACGTCGTATGGATTGACGGTCAGCGCCTGCGGCAGCGACCGCGCGGCCCCGGCGAAGCGCGAGAGCACGAGGACGCCGGGGTCGGCCGGCTCCTGCGCGGCGACATACTCCTTGGCCACGAGGTTCATGCCGTCGCGCAGCGGCGTCACCAGCCCGACCGCGGCCGCCCGATAGAAGCCCGCCAGCGCCGGCCGCGGGAACGCCTTGTTGAGGTAGCGCACCGGCGACCAGTCGAACTCGCCAAAACGGCCGTTGATGCGCCCCACGCGACCTTCGAGCTCGCGGCGCAGCGTGCGGTACTGCTCGACCTCGCCGCGCGAGATCGGCGCGATCTGCAGGTAGGTGACCCGCCCGCGATGCTCGGAATGGGCCTCCAGCGTGCCCT
>JADZBA010000347.1 GCA_020852355.1 Alphaproteobacteria bacterium | reverse complement strand
GTGACCGTGTCCGGCGCGACGCGCGCCGATCCGCCCGGGCGACCGGCCGAACTGATCATGGAGGTGAAGGACACGGGAACGGGCATCGCCAGCGATCGCCGCGACCGCCTGTTCGAGCCCTTCGAGCAGGGAGATGCGTCGACGACCCGTCGCTTCGGCGGCACCGGCCTCGGCCTGGCGATCTCGCGGCGCCTGGCGAGGATGATGGGCGGGGACATCACGCTGGAGAGCGACGAGGGCCGCGGCAGCCGCTTCCGTGTCCACCTTCCTCTGGTCGTGGCCGCCGACGGCGCGCCCATCCGCCGCGACGAGGAGGGTCCGGTGCTGGCGCCGCTGGCTATTCTCGTCGCGGAGGACTCGCCGGTGAACCAGGAGGTCATGCGGGCCGTTCTGGAGACGGCCGGTCATCGCGTCGCCATCGCCGGTGACGGGGAACAGGCTTTCCGGCAGGCGGCGACCGGCAACCACGATCTCATCCTGATGGACGTGTGGATGCCCGGCATGGATGGCGTGGAGGCGACCCGGCGCATCCGCCTGCTCGACGGCCCGGCCGCGGCCGTGCCGATCATCGGCCTCACCGCCGACGCGACGGTCCACCAGCGCGAGGAGTGCCTCGCCGCCGGCATGAACGCGGTGGTGGTGAAGCCGGTCGACTTTCCGATGCTCTGGCGCGTCGCCGCCGCCGTGCTGCGCGGCGAGGACGTCCATCAGCGCCCGCCGGCGCGCATCCACCGCTAGTGGGCGAAGGGTTGGTCCGATGGTCGCAGCGATCGAGATCGACGTGCTGCGGGACGACGAGATCGAGGCGGCGGTCGCGCTCTGGCGGGACGCCGGACTGACGAGACCGTGGAACGACCCGAGGGCCGACGCGCATCGGGCGCTGGCGGGGCCGAGCTCGACGATCCTGGCGGTACGCCTCGCCGGCGCCGTCGTCGGGACGGCGATGGTCGGCGACGATGGCCACCGCGGCTGGGTCTACTATGTCGGCGTGCGCGCCGATGCCCGCGGGCGTGGCCTCGGGAAGATGCTCATGCGCGCGGCGGAGCGCTGGCTCGCCGACCGCGGCGTGCCGAAGCTCAATCTCCTCGTGCGCGACGACAACACCGCCGTACGGGATTTCTACCGCCGCATCGGATACGAGACGAGCGACGTCGTGGTGCTGTCCCGGGCCCTGTCCGGGGCCGCGGGATCATCCGGGCCGCACGATCCATGACGCGGCGTGGCAGGGCCGCTTCGGCGCTTGACGGTCGGCGCGGGCGCGATCAAAAGGGCGGCGACCGCCCGTCGCCGCGCCGCACGTACTCGCGGGCGTGCCCGGCAGGGGAGCGGACAGCCAGGACATGAACGAAGACAGCCCAAGTAGACCGTCGAAGTCGGGGTCCGTCACCGCCGCCTGAGCCGCATCGAGGTTCCGCGGCGGCGCCTGCCCGCCGCCGAGAGGAGCCTCCGGAGATGATCCGCCTCTACGCCCGCGACGACAACCGGCTCGCCACCCTGGGCGACGCCGCGCCGATGTCCCTGCCGGCCGAGCGGCTGGCCGCCGTCGCCTGGTTCGACCTGGTCGAGCCGACACCCGAGGAGGGCCGCTTCGTGGCGCGCCGCCTCGGCGTCGCCATCCCGACGCGCGAGGAGATGGAGGAGATCGAGCCTTCGGCCCGCCTCTATTCCGAGGACGGTGCCGAGTTCATGACCGTCACCGCAGTGACGAACATCGACACCGACGAGCCGATGAAGACCCCGGTCACCTTCATCCTGAAGGGATCGACCCTGGTCACCGTGCGCTATGCCGAGCCGCGCCCGTTCGTCATCTTCGCCGCCCGCGCCCAGCGCCCGGGGGCGACGCCCTGCGGCACCGGCGAGCTGGCGATGCTGGGGCTGATCGAGGCGATGATCGACCGCATCGCCGACGCGCTGGAACGGGTCGGCAACGAGGTCGACGGGCTGTCGCACGCGATCTTCCGCAGCAAGGGCGGCACCGCCAAGCGCAAGTCGGCCGACCTGCAGTCGGTCATCGAGCAGATCGGCCGGCGCGGCGAGCTGCTGACCATGGCGCGCGAGAGCCTGGTCAGCGTCAACCGCCTCCTGACCTACCACGCCGCCGTCGACGCCGGCGACCGCAAGGCGGGGAAGGACGCCCGCCAGAAGGCGAAGGTGCTGCTGCGCGACACCGTCTCGCTCGGCGATCACGCCGGCTTCCTGTCGGGCAAGATCAACTTCCTGCTGGACGCCACGCTGGGCCTGATCAACCTGGAGCAGAACCAGATCATCAAGATCTTCTCGGTCGCCGCGGTGGTCTTTCTGCCGCCGACCCTGGTCGCGTCCATCTACGGCATGAACTTCGAGGCGATGCCCGAGCTGAAATGGGCCCTGGGCTATCCCTGGGCGATCGGCCTCATGGTCGTCTCCGCCATCATGCCGTACCTCTACTTCAAGCGCCGCGGCTGGCTCTGATGTTCCGCCCCCGCAGGGCACTCCCCTGGGACGCCCACCTTGCGTGGCGGCGTGCCGGGCCCATCTGAAAGGCCTCGACAGCCCGAGGATCGGACCTCACGCCATGCGCCAAGCCCTGTCCCTGCTCGTCGCCGCCCTGGTCGCGGCCCTGCTGGTGATGGCTCTGGTCACCATCGTCAGCAGCGTGCTGTGGGTGATCGGCGTGGCGGCCGCGT
>JADZBA010000346.1 GCA_020852355.1 Alphaproteobacteria bacterium | reverse complement strand
GCACTCCGTGCGATGCCTTCCGACGCGCGCCTGGGCCTGCTCGTCTACGGCCATCGCCGCGCCCGCGACTGCCGCGACATCGAGCTGGTGTCGCCCATCGGCGCGGACGATGCCGGGCGGCTCGCCGCCCAGATCCGCGGCCTGCAGCCCAGGGGCGAGACGCCGATCGCCGCCGCCATCGAGCAGGCGGCGCGGTCCTTCGCACCCCTCCGCGGCCAGCAGAATTCGATCGTCCTGGTCACCGACGGCGTAGAGGAGTGCAAGGGCGATCCGTGCGCAGCGGCGCGCGCGGTCCGGGCGGCGGGGCTCGACCTCAAGGTCTCCATCGTCGGTTTCACCCTGGGCGCCCGCGAGCGCCAGGCGATCGAATGCGTCGCCCGCGAGACAGGGGGCGCCTACTACGACGCGGCCGATGCCCAGGCGCTCACCAATGCGCTGACCCAGGTGCGCCAGCAGGTGACCCAGGCGCCCCCGGCTCCGGCCGCGATGCCCGTGCCGCAGCCGCCCGCGCGCGTCAACATCCTCGCCCGGGCGAACGGTGGCGAACTGCTGGCCGCGCCGTCCATCATCTGGGCCGTCGTGCACGACGGCAAGGAGGACCAGGACAGCAACTTCCAGGTCGGGCAGGAGGCGGTGTTCGCCTTCCGCGGCGAGCAGCCGTATACATTCGACACCTTTACGACGCTGGTCACCGCGACCGATCCGATCAACCTGCGCGAGTTCGAACTCTTGGCGGGCGACGACGGCCCGACCGGCACCTTCCGTTCGATCGGGGTATTCACCGCGCAGAACCTGCAGCTCCTGCGCACCCCGTACCAGGAGTTCAGGTTCCCTCCGGTCACCGCCCGCTATCTCAAGGTCAGGCTCGTCTCAAACCATGGCCGCGCCGGCAACTGGGTGGCGTTGCGCGAGATGCAGCTCTTCGGGGAGCCGGCTGTCGGGCCCGCGGCGGCAACGGCGGAGATCCGCCGCGCGCCACCGGCGCGGAGCGACATCCTCGCCCAGGCCGCCGGCGGCGAGCTGTTGGCTGCACCTTCGGTGATCTGGGGAAAGTTGCATGACGGCAAGGAGGACCAGGATAGCAACTTCCAGGTCGGCCAGGAGGCGGTGTTCGCCTTCCGCGGCGAGCAGCCGCATACCTTCGACACCTTCACCATCCTGGTTACGGAGACCGATCCGGCCAACCTGCGCGAGTTCGAGTTGCTGGCGGGAGACGAGGGTCCGGCGGGCGCCTTCCGCTCGATCGGCGTGTTCTCCGTCCAGAACCTGCAACTGCTGCGCACGCCGTACCAGGAATTCCGCTTCGCCCCGGTGACCGCCCGCTATCTCAAGGTGAAGCTCGTCTCCAACCATGGCCGCAGCGGCAACTGGATTGCGCTGCGTGAGTTCCGGCTGTTCGGCCGGCTGGCCGACGGCGTGGCCGCGCCGACCGCCGTGCCCGTGCGTCCGCCCGCTCCGGCCCGCACGAACATCCTCGCCCAGGCCGCCGGCGGCGAGCTGCTGGCCGCACCTTCGGCGATCTGGGCCCAGATGAACGACGGCAAGGAAGAAGGTAACAGCAACTTTCGGGTCGGCCAGGAGGCGGTATTCGCCTTTCGCGGCGAGCAGCCGCACGCCTTCGATACCTTCGCCACACTGGTGACCGAGACCGATTCGGCGAACCTGCGCGAATTCGAGCTGCTGGTGGGAGACGACGGCCCGACCGGCGCGTTCCGGTCGATCGGCGTGTTCGCGGTGCAGAACGTCAGGCTCGCGCGCACGCCCTACCAGGAGTTCACGTTCGCTCCGGTGACCGCGCGATACCTGAAGGTCCGCCTCGTCTCCAATCATGGACGCGGCGGCGACTGGGTGGTCCTGCGCGAGATGCAGGTCTTCGGGCAACCGGCGGCGGGCGCCGTCGCCGCCGCCCCGGCGACGGCGCGCCCCGCGACGGCGACACGGATCAACATCCTGGGTCAGGCAAACGGCGGCGAACTGCTGGCTGCCCCGGCACCGGTCTGGGCCAAGGTGAACGACGGCAAGGACGAATCGGACAGCAACTTCCGGGTCGGCCAGGAGGGGGTATTCGCCTTCCGTGACGAGCGGCCGCACACCTTCCATACCTTCGCGACCCTGGTCGTCGAGAGCGATGCGGCCAACCTGCGGGAGTTCGAGCTTCTCGTCGCCGACGAGAGCCCCGCCGGGCCGTTTCGGTCGATCGGCGCGTTCGCCGCCCAGAATCTGCGGCTCCACCGCACGCCCTACCAGGAATTCACCTTCGCTCCGGTGACCGCCAAGTATCTCAAGGTCAAGCTCGTCTCCAACCACGGACGCAGCGGTGGCTGGGTGGCGTTGCGCGAGTTCCAGGTCTTCGGCGCCCCTGCGGCGCGCTGACGGGCATTCCTCCCGTGCGCACGACTGTCATCGTCGCCTCGCTCGCCCTCTCGCTGGCGTTCGGCGCGGCGTCGGCGCAGGCGCCGGCAGGCCGCGATCTCTCGGCAGAGACCATGGCGCTCCTCACCGACACCCTCGCCCCGTACCGGACGGGCGCGACACCGCATCCGGCGGTGGACCAGGAGGTGTTGGGCAGGGCGCTCGAGGCGCTGCGCCGGGAAAGGCTGCTCGACGCCGCGCGCCCGCCGACCACGGTTACCGGCCATGTCGAGCGATACGGCACGGCGCTCATGCTGGGGTCGCGCGCGACCCAGGTCACCCGCGAGCTGGCCGCCTTGCACGAGTCTCTCATGCGGGGCGATGCGGGCTCGGTGCGCGACGGGATCCGTTCGGTCTACGCGAGGATCGGCCGCGCGCCGCCCGAGGGCGCGGCGCTCGATCGGATGTACGAGCAGCTCCGCGAGGCCCACGGGCGGGAGCCCGCCCCGACCGAGCGGGTGGAGATCGTCCGGCCCGACTACACGATCCTCGTCGAGACTGCCCGTGCTGCGGGACGGGTCAGCGCCGACGTCACGATGCGCGACGGACCCGGCGGTCGGCCGGCGCGCGCGCAGTTCTCCGGCGACATCGTCACCCGACCCGATCCGTCGGGCCGCGCACTCGAGACGGCCGGGCGGCCCGATCCCAGGCCGATCGCGCTGTCCGAGGCCGGTGCCGCGGCGCTGCGCGCCGGCCTCAACGGGCGCTGGACGGACCAGGACGGCCAGGTGTGGGAGATCGCCGGCACCGGCGAGACCATGACGCTGGACGAGGAGCGGGCGGCTGCGGCCCCGCGCCGCTACGTCGCGGCCTTCCGGCTGGGGCGTATCGCCGGGGAAAGCAAGGTCACGGCCGTCGGCGACATGGACGACGACCTGCCTCTGCGTGTGCGCGAGCAACTCGTCGGACGGGTCGCCTTCGGCCTCACGCTCGTCGCCGACGCCGCGGCGACGCGCCTCGACGGTGTGTGGTCGTCACAGCACGTCACCTACTCGGGGGTGACGCTGGAGGTTTCGCGAATCCATGATCCGTTTGAGCGACGGCTCGTGCTGACGCGCAGCGTACTGCATCGCGCCGCGTTGCCCTGACGGGTGGGGTGGAGACGGAGAGCAGCCATGGCGAGGTCCGCGGTCCGGTCCGGCCTGCAAGCGCTGATGTTCCTGTCCGCGGCCTTCGGCGTACCGACGGCTCAGGCCGACCAAACCGACGAGATCGTCGCCGCGCGCGAGGCGTACCTCGCGGCGCGCGACGGGGAGGGTGCGGTGAAGCGGGCGCTGGAGCGGGTCGCCCGCGACGCGCAGGGGGCGGCCGAGCAGATCGGCCGGCTGCTCGACGCCAACACCGAGAGCTACGATCGGCTGCTGGCCGAGATCGCCGACGCGAACGAGGCGATCAAGACGAAGCTGGTGGAGCAGATCTCGGCCGAGGCGGTTCCGGCGGGGCTGAAGGACGAGTATCTCGAAGCGAGACGACGCTATGACGAGGCGCGGCCGGTCTTCGAGATCATCGCGCGCTCGCAGCTCATCTCCGATCTGCCGGAATGGCGCGCGATCCAGGATCATATCGTCCGACTGAGCCGCGAGGTCGGCGACGCGCAGGCCAGGGGGGCGGCGCGCGCCGCGGAGATCGGGCGCGAGATCCCGCCGCTGGAGGCGCGCCGCGCCGCTCTGCTCGGCCGGCTGGAGCAGGCGATCCAGGTGCCCTCGGGCGGCCCCGCCTTCGACCGCTGGGCGAGGGCCGCTGCGGACCTCGCGGATGCATTGGAGAAGGCGCGCGCCGCCGAGGTCGCAACGACCGTCGCCTTCGACGCCTATGCGCTCGCGGTCCGACCCGACCCTCCCGCCTGGCTGCGCCGGGTCGTGGTCACCGCCGGCGGCCGCGAGACCTATCGGGCCTCCTGGCGGGTGCGCCGGGACGGCGACGACGATCCGGTGGAGCGACTGCGCCGCGCCATGGTGCGCGAGCCGGTCGAGGATCTCGGCCGCGTCATCGCAGACATCGAGCAGGAGCGGCGCGAGCAGGCGGAGAAGCGGCTTCAGCTCGCCTACGAGATGCGGCCCCTCAACCTGCGCCTCGATGAGTACGCGGCGACGATCCTGGAGATGGGCCAGAAGAAGGTGATCGCCGCCGCGCTCGTCGAGATGGTGGGCGTTATCGTCGAGACCGCGCTGACGGGCGGGGCCGCCACGGCGGCGCGCAAGGCGCAGGAGATGGCGCAGGAGGCCGCCATCAACACGTTCCAACGGCAGGCCGCGCGGCGTGCGGCAGGCGCGCGTGGGGCGCAGCTCGCCCGGATGGAGCTGCAACTCGTCGGTAAGGAAGTCGTCGAGCGCGAGGCCGCCGCCGTCGCGCGTCGCCTCGAGTCGCCGTGGGCCGCCCTGCGTCAGGCGCTGGCGCAGCGGGCGCGCGAGCGGGCGCTGCGCGAGGGCGCCAACCCGGAGTTGGCGGCGCGTGCCGCGCTCGCGCAGTTCGCCGCCGGGCAGAACCGCATGGCGGAACTGGCTGCGCTCCAGGGGCGATGGGACGCCCGCGCGTCCCTGCTCGCCCAGGGGCTCGAGGCGCCACTGCGCAAGATCGAGGTGGCCCTCGGCTCCAAGAAGGGGGCAGACGTACTGACCAACACCGAGACCTACAAGCAAGTCTCCTCGATCGTGAAGAATGAAGTCGTGAAGGACACGGCGGGTGTCGTCGTCAGCGACCTGATCGAGGCCGGCTTCGCTCGGGGGGGCGTGTTCGTCCTGAAGGAGGGCGTGTCGCGCAGCGGCGCCGCGGCGCTGCGCATCGCCGAGGAGGGCGTCAAGGGCTGGCAGGCGGTGAGGACGGGGGCCGCCGCCTTCGCCGGAGCGCCGACCAAGCTGCCGCATCTCAAGGAGGCGCTGGGCAGTGCCAAGGGCAATCTCCTGGCGCTGGGAACGACCGCGGCCAAGGCCGCCGTCACGGCCTATTTCAGCGCACAGGAATGGGCCGCCGACGCCGCATTCTGGGAGACCATGGCGGAACTGGACGGGCGCTACGAGATCTATCTCCGCCAGCTCGAGGCCGACCGCGGCCTGCTGCGCATCTGGCAGGAGAACCAGCGCCGCCGTGCGGAGCTGCTGGGCTTCATCAACGCCGTCACGGGTCCGCGGGAGAAGCGGATCCTTGCCGACGACCGCCCGGAAGAAGGCGACGGCGAGCTGGAGCTGCAGCTCGGCTTCGCGACTGCCCTCGAGGTGGCGCCGAAGGTGACGCTGGGCGGGGTCGCGGTCGCCATGGCCGCGGTCGACGCGACGCCCGGGGGGGCGGAAACCTGGCGGGGGCGGGTGGCGACGGACAGGCTTCCGGCGGGAGAGTCGGAGGTGACGCTGGAGGTGGATCTGGCGGCTGCACAGGACGCCTTCGAGCATCTCGACGGCGACCCCGAGACCCACGCCCATATCGACATGCGCGCCGACCTCGAGACGAAGGGCCGCTCGCAGCGCGAGATCTGGGCGGGCTACGACCCCGGCCCCGACCGCTCGCACCGGATCAAGCTGGCCGATCCCTACGCCGGCCTGTGGCGCCGCGGCGATACCGTGCTGCGGCTGGCGCGCCGGGGCGACGAGATCGAGGGCACGATCGAGGTGCCTTCGGCCACCGCGCGGGAACGGGGATTCGCCGAAGGCATGACGGTGATGAGGGGTCGGGTCGAGGGCCGCGCGCTCGTGGCGCGCGTCCTCGTCCGCTACGAGAAGGTCGTCGCCGAGCGCTGTCCGGGCAGCGAGTTCTGGGCCGACGTGCGCTACGACGCGAGCGAGCGGGACGTGCTCAAGGGGAGCTGGGAGAATCGGCCAATGGACGATGGCTGCGTCGTGAAGGGGCGGGAACCCGTGCAGGATCGGCTCGCTCGGCGGGCGCGCGGCTCGGGCCGGTGACGCCGCTCGCCTACGCCGGCGCCAGTTCTCCCAGATAGCGGCGCACGCGCGCGTCCGTCGCGAGCGAGGTCAGGTCCGGCGCCTCGACGAGGCGGCCGTCACCGACGAAGACGAAACGCTCGCAGATTTCGGCCAGCAGCTCGAGCTGCCAGGCCGCGGTCGGGTGCAGGCAGACGACGACCAGCCGCCCTTCCGCGCGCAGGCGGCGGAAGAAGGCGAGCATGAAGCCGATATAGCCGTCCTGGGTGCTGAACTGCGGCTCGTCGAAGAGATGCACGAGGGGATAGTCGTTGCCTGCCCGTTCCAGGAAGGCCGCGGGCACCAGCTTGCGGAAGCGGCGGACCTGGTAGGACTGATGGTAGTGGATGGCGAGCCGGTCGCGCTCGCGATACTTGACGCGGTGGATGTCCCGCCCGGCGACCAACACCCGGCCCGAACTCGGCCGGCTGCCGCCGGCGATCATCTCGAACAGCGTGGTCTTGCCGGCACCGTTGGGACCCATGACGCCGACGATCTGCGGCTGCGCGAAGGCGATGTCGGCGGCGAGCCGGAAGGTCTCGCGGCGGCGCGGCCAGCCCTGGCGGTAGCGCTTCTCCAGCCGCTCCAGGGCGAGGATGGGGGCGGTCATGCCGCCGTCCCCAGCAGCCGCTGCCGCAGCGCCCGGTCGTCGCGCAGCGGGCCGGCGGGGCCAGAGTGGACGACGCGGCCGAGGTCGAGCACGACGGCGCGGTCGGCCACGGCGAGTGCGGTGTCGACGTTCTGCTCGACCATCAGCACCGCCACGCCCTCGTCGCGCAGGCGGCGCACGACGGCCAGCACGTCCTGGACGATGCGCGGCGCCAGCCCCTGGCTCGGCTCGTCCATCAGCACCAGGCCGGGCGAGCCCAGAAGCGCGCGGCCGATCGCCACCATCTGCATCTCGCCGCCCGACAGGTTCTCCGCCTCGCGGTCCATCAGGTAGGCGAGCGGCGAGAAGATCTCGCAGACCTCCTTCATGGTCCAGGCGCGGAAGCGCGTGCGCTTGATGCCGAGCGCCAGGTTGCGCGCGACCGTCAGCGTCGGGCAGAGGCGGCGGTCGTCGGGGACCCAGCCGATGCCCATGCGGGCGATGAGGTGCGTCGCACGCCGCGTCACGTCGCTGTCGAGGAAGGTGATGCGGCCGCGCCGCGCCGGCGTCAGCCCCAGGATGGCGCGCAGGGTCGTCGTCTTGCCCGCACCGTTGGCCCCCAGCAGCGCCACGACCTCGCCGGCCGCGACGGCGAGGGAGACGCCGAACAGCACCTGCGTCTCGCCGTAGAATCCGTCGATGCGCTCGACGTCGAGCATCATGGCTCGCGCCCCAGCGCCGAACGGGCGACCCAGGGATCGGCGCGCAGCGCGTCCGGCGTGCCCTCGGCGATCACCTGGCCCCAGTGAATGACCGCGATGCGGTCGGCGAGCGCGAAGAGGAAACGCATGTCGTGCTCGATGACCACCATGGTGATCTCGCCCTTGAGGCGGGCGACGAGGGCGGCGAGCCGCGCCATGCCGTCCGCCCCCAGTCCCGATGTCGGCTCGTCGAGGAAGAGGATGCGGGGACGGGCCGCCAGCGCCACCGCGATCTCCAGCGCGCGACGCTCACCGTAGGACAGGTCGCGCGCGACGATGCCGGCCCTGGCCAGCAGACCGACGCGGTCGAGCACCGCGTCGGCCTCGGCGACCAGCGCCGGGTCGCCGGTCGCGTCGCGCCACCAGCGGAAGCCGCGCGCCCGCATTGCCGGCAGCGCCAGCATGACGTTCTCGCGCGCCGACACCTGGTCGAACAGGTTCATCGTCTGGAACGAGCGCGCGACGCCGAGCCGCGCCATGCGCCGCGGCGGCAGGCCCGTGACGTCGCGTCCGGCCAGCCGCACGCGGCCGCGGTCGGGGGCGAAGCGGCCGGTCAGCACGTTGAAGCAGGTGGTCTTGCCCGCCCCGTTCGGGCCCATGATGCCGGTCAGGCCGCCCTCGGGAAACGACAGCGATACGTCCTCCAGCACGACGCGGTCGCCGAAGCGCTTGTGCAGCCGCTCCGCCTCGAACAGGGCGGCCATCGTCTCAGTCGCCCGCCGCCGAGGCGAGCGCGGCCCTGCTCGCCGCGGCGCGGCGCGCGCGCCACGCCTGCCAGGCGCCGGCCACGCCCTCGGGGCGGAACATCACGACCGCCATGAACATCAGGCCGAACCACAGCATCCAGCTCGCGGTGACCGCGCCCAGCACGTCGCGGGCGACGAAGAACAGGACGACGCCCACGACCGGTCCCCAGAAGCTGACGAGGCCGCCGCCGACGAGCGTCATCATCACGACGATGCCCGACCAGTGCAGGCTCATGACGTCGGGAAACGCGGAGGTCTGGGCCATGGCGAAGAGGGCGCCGGCGAGGCCGGAAAGGCCGGCCGAGACGGCGAAGGCCAGCAGCTTGTAGGCCCAGACATGGTAACCGACGAAGGCGGCGCGCAGCTCGTTCTGGCGGATCGCGTTGAGCACCCGCCCGAAGGGCGAGTGGACGAGCCGCCACAGCAGCACCGCGACCAGCGCGAAGGCGACGAGCGCGAACCAGTAGAGCGCGTCGTTGCCGTCCAGCGGCACGGTGGCGAAGCCGAGCTCGACCGGCAGCCGGCGGATCTTCAGCAGCCCGTCCTCGCCGCCGGTCAGGGCGTGGCTCTTGACCGCGACGAACCAGAACACCTGCCCGAAGGCGATCGTCATGAACGCGTAGTAGATGCCGCGGCGGTGCGAGATGAAGAGGCCGACGGCGGCACCCGCCACCGTCGCGGCCAGCAGGGCGGCCGCCAGGCAGAACCACAGGCTCGGCCAGAGATGCAGCTGCGCCAGCCCGAAGGCGTAGGCGCCGATGCCGAAATAGGCGCCGTGGCCGAAGGACGGCAGCCCGGTCCGGCCGAGCGTCAGGTTGTAGGCGAGCGCGTAGGTCGCCCAGATGACGATCTCGACGCCGAGATAGGGGTACAACCCGACGCGTGCGATCCAGAAGGGCACCGTCGCCAGCACGGCGAAGAGCGCCAGCATGCCCGGCGTCACGAGCGGGACGGGGCGCGGCACCATCTCAGGCTTCCAGGATGCTCTTCTTGCCGAGCAGGCCGCGGGCCCGGACCGTGACCACGGCGATCAGCAGGAGATACATCGACAGCAGCGACCATTCCGAGGCGTAGGCGCCGGCCAGTCCGACGACGAGCCCGACCATCAGCCCGGCCAGCACCGCCCCCCAGAAGCTGCCGACGCCACCCAGCACGATGATCAGGAAGGCTGGTACCACCGCGTCCACGCCCATGTGCGGGCGGATGCCCCAGATCGGCGCCATGACGATGCCGGCGACGCCGGCAAGCGCCGCGCCGAAGCCGAAGACCAGCAGGCGCAGACGGGAGAGGTTGATGCCGAGTGCCCGCACGATCTCGCTGTCGTGGGCGCCCGCCTTGATGATCGCGCCATAGGGCGTGCGCTCGACGAAGAGCCAGAGCAGCGCGATCATCGAGCAGGCGAAGACCGCCGCGTAGAGGCGGTAGGTCGAGTAGATGAGGTCGAGGAAGATGAACCCGCCGCCGATCGTGCCCGGCACCGGCAGCACGTAGTCGCGGGTGCCGAAGAGGATGCGGATCGCCTCCTCGATCACCAGGGCCGCGCCGAAGGTGAACAGCAACCCGTAGAGCGGGTCCTTGCCGTACGTCCGCCTCAGGCCGAGCTCCAGCACCATGCCGACGAGGGCGACGCCGATGGGCGCCAGCACCAGCGAGGCGGCGTAGCGCCAGCCGATCGGCACGGCGCGCCACGCCGCCAGCAGGTCGGGCGGCAGCGGCACCCGGCTCGACACGACCACGAAGGCGAGATAGGCGCCGAGCGCGAACAGGGAGCCGTGGGCGAGATTGATCTGCTCCATCACGCCGACGATCAGCATGAAGCCGAGCGCTACCAGCGCGAACAGCAGGCCGAGGCTGATCCCGTTGACGAGATGCGGCAGCAGGGCGACGAGAAAGTCCATGGCCGGATCGGCGGGCCCGCGGCGGCGCGAGCCCGCCGCCTCCGCTACAGCTCGTAGGTCGGCACCTTGTCGTAGTCCGCGAGCTTGCATTTGGCGGGTGCGCCATCGTCCTTGGCGGCCTCCGCATCGGTCCAGCTCAGGATCTTGAAGAGGTCGGTCGGGTCGGCCGGGCTCGGGTTGCGCTCGGCCAGGTAGATCGTCTGCTGCACCTGGTGGGTGGCCGGGTCGATCCAGGCGTCGAAGTGCTGCATGCGTTCCGCAGCCGGCATCTTGTGGCCCTCGAGAGCCTTGATCACCGCGATATTGTTGGTGCCGCCGGCGCGCTCGATGGCGCGCAGCAGTTCGCGGGTCGCCATGTAGCCGTTGTAGGAGACGTTGCCCGGAATCGGGATCGGGCTCTGCGGCCACGCCGCCTTCCAGCGCTTCACGAAGTCGTCGACGCCGGGCAGCGGCAGCTTGTGGTACCAGGTCGTGCCGAACACGCCGAACAGGCTGTCGGCACCCTGGCCCCAGACGTCGGGCCAGTCCTGCTGGTTGTTGATCCACGCCGGCCGGCGGTCGAGCTTGAGCTGCGCCACCTGGGTCCGCAGCGCCTTGATGTCGTCACCGCCGATGGCGGCGGCCACCACGTCGGGCTTGGCCTGCTGGATCTTCAGCAGGTAGGCGGTGAAGTCGCGGGTGTTCTGCGGCACCAGCAGGTTGTCCATGATGCGGCCGCCCGCCGCCTCGACCAGCCTGCGCGTCGCGTCCGACGTCGAATGGCCCCAGACATAGTCGTTGGTCAGCAGCATCCAGTTGCGGCCGATGCCCTTGATGGCGTTCGCGACCGCCGCCTTGGCGAAGTTGGCGCCATTGCCGTCCCACACGAACTTGACGCGCGCGCAGTTCTCGCCGGCTTCCGACGGCGCGCTCGAGTTGGTGTTGAGGTAGATCGTGCCGTACTTCGCGGCGACCTGGGTGATGGCGTTGGCGACACCCGAATGGAGCGCGCCGATGAGGAAGCCGCATTCCTCGCGGGTGATGAAGCGCTCGGCGATGCGGCTGCCGGTCGCCGGGTTGGTCTCGGTGTCGGTGGTCACGAACTCGACTTTGCGGCCGAGCACGCCACCCCGGTCGTTCGCCTCGCGGATCGCCATGACGATGCCGCGCATGTCGTCCTGTCCGGAATCGCCATACTGGCCGCTGGCGTCACAGGTCAGGCCGAGCTTGATGGGCTTCTTCTGGCCCTGGGCGTAGACGCGGACATGAGTCCACGGACCGAAGAGCGTGGCGCCGCCGCCCAACGCCGCCGCCATCGCGGTCGAGCGTAGCAGCCGACGCCGGCTGATGCCGGAGCACTTGGTCGTCATGCCTTCCCTCCCGAGGCCATCCGGCGTTGATTCGCCAGCATGCGGTTTGCGAGGAAAAGCCTAACACACGGATACGGCGGCGGGCGATACCGCCCGCCGCCGCTCGATCCCGTCCGCGAACGCCGACCGGGCCGGCTGGCGCCGGCCCGGTGCCTCGGCCTCGGTCAGGCGCCGGTCAGCGCCAGGCCGGCCGGCCGAGGTTGATGTCGCGCGGGGAGGTCAGGGCACCCGTCGCGGCACCGGCCGCGCCACCGATGAGCGCGCCGCCCAGGACGCTGCCGCCCGTCAGGCCACCGATCGCCGCACCGCCGGCCGCGCCGAGGGCGCCGCCGCTGAGGGCACGATCGCCCTGCGAGTAGCCGCAGGCGGAGAGGGCGAGGGCACCGGCGATGAGGACACCGGCCGTGGTGATCTTGGTCATCGAAACCTCCATGATTCGCGTTCGTTCACTGAAGACAACGTTCCGATCTGGGCGGAAATGGGGCACGAACGTGCTCATCTCCTCTCGATCTCCGGCGTCGTCCGAGAAGGGATCGCGCATCCCGGCCGGTCCAGCGAAGCAGATGGTCGACATCGCCGCGACTTCCACTACGATTGGTCTTCGTCGACATCGGCATCCACTGGGATCGGATCGCAAGATGCGGAACTGATGCCTTCAACGAGGCCGGCGACACGGAAGTTCCCTCGCCCGGCGATGTTGGTCGGCGCGCCGGCTTCGCGCTCCCGCGCGAGCCCCGTCGGGCTGGCATGATGCTAGCCTCATGGCGATGGTGCCGTTCGAACCTCCCGTCCCGCCTTCGCCCGCCCGCCTGCAGCGCAGCGACGGCGTCGGCCGCCTCGGGTTCGCCGCCGGGCCGGCCGGCGCGCGCCTGTGCGACCTCTACCAGTCCGATCCGGTCCGCTTCCTCTTTCCCCGTCCCGCGCCGGGCGAGCCGACCACCGCCGTCGTGGTCACCACGTCGGGCGGCATCGCCGGCGGCGACCGCATCGCGCTGGCGATGGCGGCCGATGCCGGCGTGGTCGCGACGGTGACGACGCAGGCCGCGGAGAAGGTCTACCGCTCGCTCGGCCCCGACGCGCATCTCGCGGCATCGGTGAGCGTCGGGGACGGCGGCTGGCTCGAATGGCTGCCGCAGGAGACGATCCTCTTCGACGGGGCCCGGCTGCGCCGCAGGACCGACCTCGACGTCGCCGCCGGCGGGCGGGTGCTGGCGCTGGAGATGGTGGTGTTCGGGCGCATCGCCCGCGGCGAGGCCTTCACCCGCGGGGCGCTGCGCGAAGACTGGCGCGTGCGGGTCGACGGCAGGCCGGCATGGGCCGATGCCCTGCGCCTGGTCGAGCCGCTGGCACCGCTGTTCGCCGCCACGGCGGGGCTGGCCGGGGCACGGGCGCTGGCCACCCTGGTCCATGTCGGGCCCGCAGCGGCCGCCGCGCGCGAGGCGGTGCGCGACGCCGCCGACGGCGACGACGGGGTGCGCGTCGGCGCGTCGGCGATCGGTCCCGTGATGGTTGCCCGATTCCTGGGCGGCGATGCCCAGATCTTGCGCAGAGCCGTCCTGCGCGCGGTCGGGGCCGTCCGGTCGCGGCTGGCCGGTCTGCCGGAACGCCTGCCGGAACTATGGTACGGATGATGCAGCCGCCGTCGCGGGGCGAACGGGAGGAATGGTCCGGCGATGAACCTGACGCCGCGCGAGCGCGAGAAGCTGCTGGTCGCCATGGCGGCGATGGTCGCCCGCCGCCGGCTGGAGCGGGGCGTGAAGCTGAACTATCCCGAGGCCGTGGCGCTGATCACCGACTTCGTCGTCGAGGGGGCGCGTGACGGCCGCTCGGTCGCCGACCTGATGGCGGCCGGCGCCGGCGTCCTCAAGCCCGACCAGGTGATGGAAGGGGTGCCCGAGATGATCCACGAGATCCAGGTCGAGGCGACCTTTCCCGACGGCACCAAGCTGGTGACGGTGCACCAGCCGATCCGGCTCGGCGACGGCGCCGCGGTGCCGGGCGAGATCGTCACGCCGGACGGCGACATCGTCATGAACGCGGGGCGGCCGACCGTGACCATCGACGTTGCCAACACCGGCGACCGGCCGATCCAGGTCGGCAGCCACTACCATTTCTTCGAGACCAACGGGGCGCTGGCCTTCGACCGCGACAAGGCGCGCGGCTGGCGGCTCGACATCCCGGCCGGCACGGCGGTGCGCTTCGAGCCGGGACAGACCCGCACCGTCACGCTCGTCCCCTATGCCGGGGACCGCGTGGCGATCGGCTTCCGCGGCCTGGTCGACGGGCCGCTCTGATGGCCGTCCGTCGCACGCGCCGCGGCTATGCCGCGATGTTCGGCCCGACCGTCGGCGATCGCATCCGCCTCGCCGACACCACGCTGTGGATCGAGGTCGAGGCGGATCGCACGATCTACGGTGAGGAGGTGAAGTTCGGCGGCGGCAAGGTCATCCGCGACGGCATGGGCCAGAGCCAGCGCACCAACGCCGAGGGCGTCGTCGACACGGTGATCACCAACGCCGTCGTCTTCGACTATCGCGGCATCGTCAAGGCCGACATCGGCATCAAGGACGGGCGCATCGCCGCCATCGGCAAGGCCGGCAATCCAGACACCCAGCCGGGCGTCGACATCGTCATCGGCCCGGGCACCGAGGTGATCGCCGGCGAGGGCAAGATCGTCACCCCCGGCGGCTTCGATTCGCACATCCACTTCATCTGCCCGCAGCAGATCGAGGAGGCGCTGATGTCGGGCATCACGACGATGCTCGGCGGCGGCACCGGCCCGGCGGCCGGGACCAGCGCCACCACCTGCACGCCCGGTCCCTGGCACATGATGCGGATCCTGCAGGCGGCCGAGGCCTTCCCCATGAATCTCGGCTTCGTGGGCAAGGGCAACGCCAGCCGGCCCGCGGCGCTGGAGGAGCAGATCGCGGCCGGCGCCTGCGGCCTCAAGCTGCACGAGGACTGGGGCACGACTCCGGCCGCGATCGACACGGCGCTGACGGTCGCCGACGCGCACGACGTCCAGGTCGCGATCCACACCGACACGCTGAACGAATCGGGCTTCGTCGAGGCGACGGTGGCGGCCTTCAAGGGGCGCACCATTCACGCCTTCCACACCGAGGGGGCGGGCGGCGGCCACGCGCCGGACATCATCAAGGTGTGCGGCGAGCCGAACGTGCTGCCGTCGTCGACCAACCCGACCAGGCCCTACACGGTCAACACCGTCGACGAGCATCTCGACATGCTGATGGTGTGCCACCATCTCGATCCGCGCCTGCTGGAGGACGTGGCCTTCGCCGAGAGCCGCATCCGGCGCGAGACGATCGCGGCGGAGGACATCCTGCACGACCTCGGCGCCTTCTCGATGATGTCGTCCGACAGCCAGGCGATGGGCCGCGTCGGCGAGGTGATCATCCGCACCTGGCAGACCGCCGACAAGATGCGCGGCCAGCGCGGCCGCCTGCCCGAGGAGACCGG
>JADZBA010000345.1 GCA_020852355.1 Alphaproteobacteria bacterium | reverse complement strand
GAGGGCACGAGTGCGCCGATGCCGCTCGTTTCATCCCCGGCGGGTCGCTTCCCGCGGCGGCAACACATCGCGAGCGAAGTCGAGGGACGCATTGCAGCCGGCGCGGGCGTTCCTCAGCCCGCGATGATCGCGGGCGGGTCGAAGATGCCGACCGTCGGGGCCTCGTCCTCCCAGCGCGCGACCTCGACGAGGCAGGTCATGGCGACCGGCGCCTGGGCCAGCTGCGAGGTGCCCTTGTCGAGGGTCAGCACGTTGGGGTTGCCGTGGCGGTCGAGGCCGCCCGGCACGGCCGGGTCGTACCAGGAGCCGGTCGGAAGCTGCACGACGCGCGGCATCACCTGGTCGGTGACGACGGCACCGGCGAGACACTGGCCGCGGTCATTGAAGACCCGCACCACGTCGCCCGTGGCGATGCCGCGCGCCGCGGCGTCGCGGGGATGGATCCACAGGGCCTCGCGTCCGGCGACCTTGCCGTCGCGGCAGAACCGGCCATGGTCGTACTGGCTGTGCAGCTTGCGGTCGGGCTGGTTGGAGACGAGGTGCAGCGGATGGCGGTCGGCGCCCGCCCCGCCCAGCCGCTCGGCCGGCTCCAGCCAGACCGGGTGGCCGGGGCAGTCGTCGTAGGCGAAGCCGGCGATGGTGGGCGAGAAGATCTCGATGCGGCCCGTCGGCGTCGCCAGGCGGTTGGCCACCGGATCCTCGCGGTAGTCCTCCAGCAGCACCGTCGACCGGTCCGGCGGCGGCAGCTCGAACCAGCCCTTCTCCCAGAACGCGTCGAAGTCCGGGAAGGCGATATCGAGCTGGGCGCCGCGCTGGCGGGCGACCGTGTAGAGGTGGCGCAGCCAGCCCATCTCGTCGCGGCCCTCGGTGAAGGCGTCGCGCAGGCCGAAGCGGTCGGCCATGTCGGCGAAGATGTCGTGGTCGCAGCGCGCCTGGCCGACCGGGTCGACGGCGCGGTGCATGGCGACGAGGAAGGCGTCGCTGTAGGTGCAGCCGAGATCATTGCGCTCGAACGGCGTGGTGGCCGGCAGCACGATGTCGGCATGGCGGGCGAGCGCGTTCCAGAACTGCTCGTGGACGACCACCGTATCCGGCCGGCGCCACGCCGCCACCAGCCGGTTGAGGTCCTGGTGGTGGTGGAACGGGTTGCCGCCCGCCCAGTAGATCATGCGGATGTCGGGATAGCGGTAGCGGCCGCCGTCGAAGTCGAACTCCGTTCCGGGGTTCAGCAGCATGTCGGAGATGCGGGCGACGGGGATGAAGTCGCGCACGCGGTTGGTGCCCTGCGCCAGGGCGGGCCACGGGAACGAGCGCTCGGCATTGCCGACGCCGTTGATGTCGGCATAGCCGAATCCGAAGCCGCCGCCGGGCAGGCCGATCCCGCCCAGCATCGCCGCCAGCGTGATCGCCATCCAGTAGGGCTGCTCGCCATGGTCGCCGCGCTGCACCGACCAGCCGACGGAGACGAGCGTGCGCCTGGCCGCCATGCGCCGTGCCAGGGCCCGGATCGTCTCCGCCTCGAGGCCGCAGATGCCCGACGCCCAGGCGGCGTCCTTCGCCTGCCCGTCGGCGGTGCCCATCAGATAGGGCAGGAACCGCTCGAAGCCGTGGGTATAGCGGTCGAGGAAGGCGCGGTCGTGCAGGCCCTCGGCGACCAGTGTATGGGCGAGGCCCAGCATCAGCGCGGTGTCGGTGCCGGGGATCGGCGCCAGCCACTCCGCCTGGAGGAAGTCGGCGGCGTCGTTGCGGATCGGCCCGACCAGCACGAACTCGACGCCCGCGTCCTTGCAGCGCTGCAGCCCCTCGCGCACGGTGTGGCGGCCGACGCCGCCGGCATGGACCTGGGCGTTCTTCAGCGGCATGCCGCCGAACATCACGACCAGGCCCTTGGCCGCGGCGATCGCCGGCCACGGCGTGTGCTCGCCCAGGAGGCCGCGCGCATCGCCGAGCACGCGCGGCACGATCACCTGCGCCGCGGCATAGCTGTAGGCGTTGACCGAGCGCGTGAAGCCGCCCGCCATGGTGAGGAAGCGCCGCAGCTGGCTCTGGGCGTGGTGGAAGCGCCCGGCGCTGGCCCAGCCGTAGGAGCCGGCATAGATCGCCCGGTTGCCGTGGGTCTCGCGCACGCGGGCGATCTCGCCGGCGACGAGGTCGAGGGCGGTGTCCCAGCCGACCGCGACGAACGGCTCGCTCCCCCGTCCCGCGCCGCCCGCACCCTCGCGCTTCGCCAGCCAGGAGCGGCGGACCATCGGCCGGCGGATGCGCAGCGGCCCGTCGATGGCGCCCGGCATCGAACGGCCGATCGGCGAGGGATCGTCGTCGCGCTCGAAGGGATGCAGCGCCACGAGGCGCCCGTCGCGCGCCTCGGCGCGGTAGGTACCCCAGTGGGTGGCGGTGGTGGGGAAGAGATCGTCCGGCGGCATGGCGCCCCTACTCCGCCGCCGCCCCGAGCCCGTAGAGGCGGTGCGCCGTCTCCTCGGCCACCAGCCCGTCGCGCACGTCCTCGGCGACCGCGGCGGGCGCGCGGCGCCGCGGGTCGCCCATGCCGCCGCCGCCCGGCGTCATGATGACCAGGCGCTCGCCGGGCGGCACCGGCTGCGAGCCCTTGCCCTGCATGCGCAGGCCGGACGCGAGACCGACATAGCCGGGCGCGCCGTCGCCGCCGCCGTCGCGGCCGCGCGGTGGGTGGTCGATGCGGTCGAAGGCCGCCAGCAGCTCGACCGGCAGGCCGTCGGCGCTCTCGATCTCGATGCGCTGGCCGAAGCCGCCGCGGGTATGGCCGGCGCCGGCGGAATCCGGGCGCAGCTCCTTCTTCCAGAAGATCAGCGGCGTCACCGATTCGGCGATCTCCACCGGGGTGCCCTTGACGCCGCTCGGATAGGCGGTGGCCGAGAGGCCGTCCTTGGCCGGGCGCGCACCGGTGCCGCCGTTCGACGTGATCGTCACCGCGAAGCCGTACTTGCTCCCGGGCTTGTCGGCGCTGGGGCCGCGGAAGGTCATGTTGTAGAGGCACGACGTGCCCTCCGCCGGCACCCGGTCGGGGATCGCCTGGCGCAGGCAGCCGAAGACCATGTCCGGCAGCATCTGCCCGGTGATGTGGCGCGAGGAGACCGGCAGCGGATAGGGCGCGTTCAGGATGGTGCCGGGCGGCGCCGACACCGTCAGCGGCTCCAGCGAGCCGGCGTTGTTGGGGATGCGGGCGGCGACGATGCAGCCCAGGCCGAAGCAGGTGTACGCGGTGGTGTAGGCGATCGGCACGTTGATGCCCTTGGCAGACGCCGGCGAGGTGCCGGTGTAGTCGACATGGATGCCCTTCTCCGACACCGTCACCGTGGCCGCCAGGTCGATCGGCTGGTCGAAGCCGTCGACCGTCATGCGGAAGCTCCACGCGCCCTTGGGCAGACGCGCGATCTCCGCCAGCACCGCCTCGCGCGAGTGGTGGATGATGTGCTCGGCCAGGTCGTCGAGGCCGGTCAGCCCGAACTCGTCCATCATCTCGCAGAGCCGCCTGCAGCCCACGTCGTTGCAGGCGGCGAGCGAGTAGACGTCGCCCTCGGTGTCGATCGGCAGCCGCGTGTTGGCGCGGATCATGGCGAGCAGCGTCTCGTTCATCCGGCCGCCCTCGGCCAACTTCAGCATGGGGATGTAGAGTCCCTCCATGAAGACGTCGCTGCCGTCGGGCCCGAAGCCGATGCCGCCGATGTCCATGAGGTGGCTGGTGCACGACAGCAGCGCCACCAGCCGCCCCTTGTGGAAGCACGGCGTCGTCAGCACGAAGTCGTTGAGGTGCCCCGTGCCCATCCACGGGTCGTTGGTGATGTAGATGTCGCCTTCGGCCATCTTCGCCAGCGGGAAGTGGCGGATGAAGTGCTTCACCGACTCCGCCATGGAGTTGACGTGGCCGGGCGTGCCGGTGACCGCCTGGGCCAGCATGCGGCCCTTGAGGTCGAAGACGCCGGCCGAGAGGTCGCCGCATTCGCGCACGATCGGGCTGAAGGCCGTGCGGATCAGCGTCTGCGCCTGCTCCTCGACGACCGCGATCAGGCGGTTCCACATGATCTGCGTGTGGATCTGGGAGAGCGTGTTCGAGCGGCTCATCGGGGCGGCTCCTTTGCGTTCTGCGTCGCGGCGTCGAGGTCGAGGAAGCATAAGCTATTTCCGCAGCCGTTTCAGGCCCGCCGCTCCAGCACGATGCTGCCCGTCGCGGCGATGCGCGCGTCGAAGCGGGCGGGTACGTAGGTCGAGGTCTCGTCCTCGGCGATCACCGCCGGGCCCGCGAGGGCCGAGCCGGGCGGCAGGTCGCCGCGGACATAGAGCGGGATCTCCGCCCGCTCGCCGGTCTCCGCGTCGAACACCGCGACGCGGCCCGCAGGGGCGGCCGGGAGGCGCGCGCCGGGGTCGGCGACCGGGGCCGGCAGGGGCGCCTCGGTCGACACCACCACGCCCCAGCTCAGCACCTCGACGGCGGCCGTCGGCACGATGCGGGCGAAGAGGGTGCGGTACTCCGCGTCGTAGGCCGCCTGGAGGGCGTCGCGGTCGGCGGCGGTCAGCGCCCGGTCGGGCAGCGGCACGACGATCTCGTGGCCCTGGCCGACATAGCGCATGAAGGCGTAGCGCCGCTCGGTCAGCGTCCGCCCCCGGGCGCCGGCCGCGACCACGTCGCGCGCCTCGCGGCTCATCTCCCGGAGGAGCGCGTTGGCGGCGTCGGCATCGAAGCCATCCAGCCGCATGTAGCGGCTGTGCACCACCTCGTAGGCGATCGGCGCCAGCAGGAAGCCCACCGCCGAGCCGACGCCGGCATTGACCGGCACGATGACCCGGTCGATCCCCAGCTTCTCGGCCAGGCGCGCGGCATGCAGCGGCGCCGCCCCGCCGAAGGCGACGATGGTGTGGCCGTCGGCCGCCTCGCCGCGCTCGACCGCATGGACGCGGGCGGCGTTCGCCATGTTCTCGTCGACGATCTCGGCGACGCCCAGCGCCGCCATCTCCGCCCCCAGGCCGAGCGGGCCGCCCACCGTCGCCTCCAGCGCGGCGGCGGCGCGGTCGGGATAGAGGGCGATCTTGCCGCCGGCGAAGCGCGCCGGGTCGATCTTGCCGAGCACCACGTCGGCGTCGGTCACTGTCGGCAGGGTGCCGCCGCGGCCGTAGCAGGCGGGCCCCGGCTCCGACCCGGCGCTGTCGGGGCCGACGGTGATGCGCTTCAGGGAATCGACCCGGGCGATCGAGCCGCCGCCCGCCCCGATCTCGACCATCTCGATCACGGGAATGCGCAGCGGCAGCCCCGAGCCCTTGAGGAAGCGCGCGGCGCGGTCGACCTCGAAGCTCCGCGCGGCCGAGGGGCGGTACTTCTCGATGAGGCAGATCTTCGCCGTGGTGCCGCCCATGTCGTAGGACAGCACCTTCTCCTCGCCCGCGGCCGCGGCGATGTGGCTCGCCAGGATAGCGCCGCCGGCCGGCCCCGATTCGACGAGGCGGATGGGGAAGCGCCGGGCCGTGGCGATGGTGGTGAGCCCGCCGCCCGAGGTCATCAGGTAGACCGCGCCGGCGAAGCCGCCGGCCGCGAGTGCGGCCTCCAGCCGGGCGAGGTAGCCGGCCATCAGCGGCTGGACATAGGCGTTGGCGATGGCGGTCGAGGTGCGCTCGTACTCGCGGATCTCCGGGCAGACCTCGCAGGACAGGGTCACGCCGACGCCGGGCAGCCGGCGCGCCAGCACGTCGCGGATGCGCCGCTCATGGTCGGTGTTGGCGTAGCTGTGCATCAGGGCGACCGCGACGCTCTCCACGCCCATCCCGGCCAGCCGGTCGGCGACCGCGTCGACCGCCGCCATGTCGAGCGGCAGGCGCACGGCGCCCTTGACGTCGACCCGCTCGGGCACCGTCAGGCGCCGCCAGCGCGGCACCAGGGCGGCGGGCTTGTCGATGAATACGTCGTACTGGTCGTAGCGGCTCTCGTAGGCGATATCGATGGTGTCGCGGAAGCCCTCGGTCGCCACCAGCGCCGTCAAGGCACCCTTGCGCTCGATGATGGCGTTGGTCGCCAGCGTCGTGCCGTGGATCAGCATGTCGACGTCGGCCAGCGCGAAGCCGGCGTCGGCCACCGTCGCGGCGACGCCGTCCATGACGCCCCGTTCGGGTGCGGCCGGCGTCGTCAGGACCTTGCGCGTCCAGCGCCGCCCGTCCGCCTCCAGCACGACGTCTGTGAAGGTGCCGCCGATATCGACCGCCAGCCGCGGTCCCGCCTGCCCAGCCTGCACGCGTGCTCCTCAGGGTTCGGGAATGGGCGGAGACGGCCGCCCGCCGAGGCCCTGGAACTTAGCGAGAGCGGACGGGAAGGCAAAGCCGCTACGATGGCGACACCCGATTCTCGTCGAGGAATTGATCGGGGACGGCCGGTTGCGCCGGTGCGGCACTGCGCCATATGGCCGTTGCGCGCGCCCGGGGACAGGGTGCATCCATCCGGGACGGACGATGGCGATGACGGCGGAGCGACCGATGGAGAAGATTGTCGGCAAGGCGGTGTGGCGCGGTCCGGAAGTCGATTACCGGGCGGAGATGATGCACGCCTTCACCGCCGACGAGGTGGCGGAGATCGATGCGGCGCTGCGCCATTGCGGCGAGCGCGACATCCCCGAGATCACCCGCGAGACCTTCCCGCTGCCCGGCCTCGGACCGGAGATGCTGCGCCTGCGCGACGAGCTGCTGGACGGGCGCGGCGTGGTGCTGATGCGCGGCTTCCCGCGCGAGCGCTACACCGCCGACGAGATGGCGCGCATCTATGTCGGCCTCGGCGCCCATTTCGGCCAGCCGGTGGCGCAGTCCTGGCAGGGCCAGCTCCTGGGCAGCGTCATCGACATCAGCGACGTGGTCGAGAAGGTGCGCGGCTACAACGCCGGCGGCGGGCAGAACTTCCACATCGACGGCTCGGCCTGCGACATCGTCGCCCTGATGTGCCTGCGCAGCGCCAAGTCGGGCGGCGCCAGCCGCATCGTCAGCGTCGCCGCCCTGCACAACGCGATGCTGGAGACGCGGCCCGACCTGCTGGAGGTGCTCTACCGCGGCTACTACCACCGCAACCACGAGATGGACGCCAGGCACTCACTGTTCCCGGAGCAGAGCGACCATCGCCTGCCCTTCCTGACTCAGCGCGACGGGCGGGTGACCTGCCTCGCCTCGGGCTGCATCCGCTATGCCGTCCAGTACGGCGACGTCACCATGTCACCGCTGGAGGTCGAGGCCTACGACGAGTGGCAGCGCCTCGCCCGGTCGGAGGAATTCTTCCTCGACATGAATTTCGAGGAGGGCGACATCCAGTTCCTCAACAACCGCAGCATCATGCACGCGCGCAACGACTACGAGGACTTCCCCGAGGTCGCCCGCCGCCGGCACCTGCTGCGCCTGTGGCTGCGCGTGCCGGAATGGCCGGCGCGCGAGCCCAACCAGATCTTCATGAACGAGGTCGACTGCGCCCACTGGCAGGCGACCAACCGGCGCCCCTTCATGGAGCTGCCGTCGCGCTACCTGGCGGAGCTGACGGCAACGCAGCAGCGCCGCGTCAACGAGGGGACGGTGCTGCCGACCGAGGTGACGTCGGGCAAGTTTCCGAGCGCGCGCGGCTGGCAGGAGGCGCGGGAGCGCGCCAAGGGTGCTGCCTGACCGGCGGCCCGCCCTTCAGATCGGGGCGGGCGACCGCAGCTTGCGCGCGATGAGGCCCGCCAGCGACGACGACACGCCGGTATAGGATTTCGTGGGCTCGTCCGGGGCCGCGGACACGGCGACCGACGGTGCCGCCAGCGCCGCCTCCGTCGCCGCCCCGATCCCGTCGAACAGCGGCACCTGCAGCCGGTGGCCGATCTCGCGGTGGATGCCGGCGAACACGGCGCCGCCGAAGAGGATCGCCTCCGCCCCGTCGGCCTGGGCCGCCTCGGCGACGG
>JADZBA010000344.1 GCA_020852355.1 Alphaproteobacteria bacterium | reverse complement strand
CGGCGGCCGGCGTCGTCGGCGCGGTGCGCCAGTCCATGCGCTCGGGCTTCGGCGACGTCATCACCTTCGACATGGGCGGCACCAGCACCGACGTCTGCCTCGCCCAGGGCGGCAAGGCGACGCTGGCGAACGAGACGGAGATCGACGGGCTGCCGATCCAGACGCCCGTGCTCGACATCGTGACGGTGGGCGGCGGCGGCGGCTCGATCGTCTGGGTCGACGATGGCGGCATGCTGCGCGTCGGCCCGCGCAGCGCGGGCGCCGAGCCCGGCCCCGCCTGCTACATGCGCGGCGGCACCGAGGCGACCGTCACCGATGCGCAAGTGATCCTCGGCGCGGTGCGGCCCGAGGCCTTCCTCGGCGGCCGCATGGCGATCGACCCGGCGCTCGCGCGCCGGGCCTTCGCGCCGCTCGCCGAGCGCTTCGGCCTGTCGATCGAGGCGATGGCGGAGAGCGCGATCAAGCTGGTCAACGCCAACATCGTCCGCGCCATCCAGCTCGTCTCGACCGAACGCGGCAAGGACCCGCGCGACTACGCGCTGCTGCCCTTCGGCGGCGCCGGGCCGCTGCACGCCGCCCCCATCGCCGACGAGCTCGGCGCGCGCACCATCCTGGTGCCGCCCAACCCCGGCGTCATCTCCGCCTACGGGCTCATCGCGTCGGATTTCACCAAGTACGCGACGCTGACCAGCCAGATGCCGCTGGAGCGCGGGCCGGTCGAGGGCGTCGCGGTGTTCCGCCGGCTGCAGCGGGAGCTGACGGACGAGTTCCGTGCCATGGGCTTCACCGGCCCGCTCGGCTTCACCTTCACCGCGGAGATGCGCTTCGTCGGTCAGGCCTTCGAGATCTCCGTCGACTTCGACGAGGCGGGACTGGCGGCGATGACCGCCGAGGCGCTGCTGAAGGCCTTCGAGGAGGCGCACTATCGCGTCTTCTTCCACGGCCTCGGAGCCAACAAGAAGGTCGAGATCGTCTCGTTCCGCGCCGGTGCGTCGGTCCCGGTCGAGCACGGCCAGGCGCTGTCGACGCCGCCCGACGACACGGCGGAGGCGCGCCACGATCTCTACGAGGGCGGACGCTGGATCTCCTGCCGTCACATTCCCGCCGGCAGCCTGCCGGTCGGCACGCCGGTGCACGGGCCGGCGATCCTTTCCGGGGCGACCGCCACCACATATCTTCCGACGGGATGGTCGGCGACGCGCGACGCGGCCGACAACATCATCATGCGAAAGGGCTGAGGCATGACGCTCGACCCCATCGACTACGCCGTCATCAGCCAGAGCCTCCAGGCGGCCGCCCGCGAGATGGGCGTGAAGCTGATCCGCTCGGCCTATTCGACCATCCTGCGCGAGGCGCGCGACGGCTCGGCGGCGCTGCTCGACCGCAACGGCGACGTCATCGCCCAGGCCGAGCTGATCCCGATGCAGCTCGGCCCGATCGGCGCGACCATCAAGCCGTGCCTGGAGCTGCACCCCGTGGAGACGCTGCAGGAAGGCGACTTCTTCATCAACAACGACCCGTTCGCCGGCGGGCAGCATCTCCAGGACGTGTTCATCTTCACGCCGATCTGGGTGGCGGGCGAGGTCGTCGGCTTCAGCGCGAGCGTCGCCCACCATCTCGACGTCGGCGGCGGCAGCGCCGGCCTGACGGCGGAGGCGACCGACGTCATCGCCGAGGGGCTGCGCATCCCGCCGTCGTGCTGGAACATGGACCGCGACTGGAACGGCGGCCGGCTGGAGCGCCTCGTCGCGCACAACATCCGCGTCCCCGACCAGACGATCGGCGACTTCAACGCCCAGTTCGCCGCCAACGCCATGGGTGCCGCGCGCGTCCGTCAGCTCTGCGAGAAGTACGGCGTCCCCGCGCTGATGGAGACGATGCGCGAGCTGCAGGACTATTCCGAGCGCCGCGTGCGCGCCGCCATCGCCAAGGTGCCCGACGGCGTCTATGTCGGCGAGGCGGTGCTCGACGACGACGGCATCGGCGAGGAGGCGATCCCGATCCGCGCCACCCTGACCATCGCCGGCGAGAGCGTGGCGATCGACTTCGCCGGCAGCGCGCCGCAGGTCGGCCGCAACATCAACTGCCCGTTCTCCTCCACCGTGTCGGCGGCGCTCTCGGCGGTGAAGTCGGTGCTGACCAGCGCCGACATCCCCTTCAACGAGGGCCTGAAGCGGCCGATCACGGTGACCGCGCCCTACGGGTCCATCGTCAACCCGAAGCCGCCGGCCCCGGTGCGCGCCCGCATGCTCTCGGCCTACCGCGCCTACGACGCGGTGATGAAGGCGCTCGCCCAGGCGGTGCCCGAGCTGGTGCCCGCACTCGGCTTCAACACGACGACGGTCACCTGCCTCGCCCATCTCGGCGAGAACGGCTATGCGGTGCACCTGGAGCCGATGGGCGGCGGCTTCGGCGGCTCGCGCGGCGTCGACGGCTGCGATGGGGTCGACAACGGCCTGTCGAACTGCGCCAACACTCCGGTCGAGGCGCTGGACGCGGGCTATCGGTTCTTCCGCATCCACAGCTACGAGCTGGCGCCCGACTCCTTCGGCCAGGGCGCCCATCGCGGCGGCGCCGGTTTCTACCGCCGCTACGAGATTCTCGCCGACAAGGTCACCTTCTCGATGTACTCCGACCATTTCCGCCACCCCGCCGAAGGGTTTGCCGGCGGCTCGCCCGGCGTGCTCGGGCATGCCCGCATCCTGCGCGGCAAGGAGGTCATCCCGATCGCCTCGAAGTCGGCGACCGCGGTGCGCAAGGGCGACATCGTCGAGGTGCTGCTGGGCGGCGGCGGTGGCTACGGGCGGCCGGAGCTGCGCAATCCCGTGGACGTCGATCGCGACGTCGCCGACGGGCTGCTGCTGCCGGCGACCGCCGGCCGCTGGTATCCGCGCCGCGAGGCCGCGGAGTAGGGCCCCGCCCATGGACGGCACCGCCCTGCTGCAACGCGGCTCGCTGTGGGCGGCGACCGCCGCGTCCGGCCCGGACTGCCCGCCGCTGGACGGCGAGACCCGGGCCGACGTCGCCGTGGTCGGCGCCGGCTTCACCGGCCTCTCCACCGCCGTCCACCTCGCAGAGCGCGGGGTGCGCGTGGCGGTGCTGGAGGCGCGCGGGATCGGCGAGGGCGCGTCGGGGCTGAACGGCGGCCAGATCATTCCCGGCGTCAAGCGCGGCCGCGCCGAGCTGGCCTCCCGCTTCGGCGACGCCATGGCTGATCGCGTGGTGGCGCTCGGCGACGGCGCGGCGCAGCGCGTCTACGACCTCGTCGCTCGCCACGGCATCCGGTGCGGGCTGGAGCGCAACGGTTGGATCCGCGCTGCCCATTCCGCGATGGCCTTCGCCTACCTTGAGAAGACCGCCCGGGACCTCGAGGCGCGCGGCGCCGACGTGGCCCTGCTCGGGCGCGAGGAGGCGGCGCGGCTGATCGGTACCGCCGACTATGTCGGCGGCATGCTCGACCGGCGCGCCGGCGGCCTGCAGCCGCTGAGCTACGTACGCGGCCTGGCCGGCGCCGCGCTGCGCCTGGGCGTGGCGGTGCATGCCGGCAGCCCCGTCACCGCCTTGGCGCCCGCCGCCGGGGGATGGCGCGTCGGGACGGTGCACGGCGCCGTGCGGGCGGAGCAGGTGGTGCTCGCGACCGGCGCCTACACCGACCGGCTGTGGCCCGGGCTCGGCCGCACCTTCATCGGCGTGCAGAGCGCGCAGATCGCCAGCGCACCGCTGTCGCCCAACCTGCGGGCGTCGATCGTGCCGTCGCGCGCCATGGTGTCCGACACCCGCAAGCTGTCGAGCTACTACCGGGTCGACGGCGACGGGCGACTGATCACCGGCGGCCGCGGACCGCTCGGCGACGTGCCGACGCCTTCGACGCTCGGCACGATCGCGCGCACCGCCCGGCGCCGCTTCCCCATGCTGGGCGACGTCGAGTGGCGCCACGCCTGGTGCGGTCGCATCGACATGACGCTCGACGAGATGCCGCGCGTCCACCGACCGGCGGCGGGCATGTGGACCGCGCTCGGCTACAACGGGCGCGGCGTGGCGCTTGCCACCGCGATGGGCGCGGTGCTCGCCGGCAAGATCGCCGGCGCGGACGACGCGGCCGCCGATTTCCCGGTCACGCCGCTCGCGCCGGTGCCGTTCCACGCACTGCGCGGGCCCGGCATCGCCGGCGCCATCGCCTGGTACAAGCTGCGCGACGCGCTCGGCTTCGCCGCCTGACGCCCCCCTGACCCGGAGGAAGCACGGCCATGCTCCAGACCCGTCCCGTGAGCCCCGCCCTCGGCGTCGAGATCCTGGACCTCGACCTCTCCCGGCCGATCGCGGCGGCGACGGCGGCCGAGCTGCTCGAGCTCTACCGCCGTCATCACCTGCTGCTGCTGCGCGACCAGCGCATCGACGAGGACGACCAGCTCCGCTTCGCCGAGCTGTTCGGGCCGATCTCGCGCCGCAGCCCGGCGATGCAGAAGGCCAAGGCGGCCTACGTCTCGAACAGCCGCCCCGACGGCATCCTCGGCCAGGGCGAGCTCTTCTTCCACTCCGACAACACGTTCTTCGTCCATCCGCTGAAGGCGATCGGGCTCTACGGCATCGAGATCCCGCCCACGGGCGGCGACACGCTGTTCGCCAACTGTGTCGCCGTGTACGACGCGCTGCCGCCCGCGCTGAAGGCGCGGCTCGATGGCCTCTTCTCCTACCAGCTCTTCGACTACGACGGCGACTACGCCAGGCGGTCGGTGGAGGAGGGGACGCCGGCCGACGCGCCGCGCGCCGTCCATCCGCTGGTCTGGACCGACCCGGACACCGGCCGGCGCGCGGTGTTCCTCAGCGAGCATACGACCGTGCGCATCCTGGGCCTGCCGGTCGCCGAGGGCGAGGCGCTGATCGCCGAGCTGCGCGGCCGCATCTCCGACCCGCGCTTCGGCTATCGCCATCGCTGGCGGGCGGGCGACATGCTGCTGTGGGACAACGTCGTGCTGCAGCATGCGCGCGAGCCGTTCGACACGCGCCATCGCCGCACGCTGCGCCGCACCCCGATCGGCGACCCCGAGGGCGACCGGCGCTTCCCCGCCTCGCGCACCGTCGTGGGCCCGCTCGCGGTGACGGAGGCGGCATGAGCCCGGTGCCGGGACGCGAACGCGACGGCTTCGACGGCGAGGAGATCCTCGCCGGCATCTGCGACTGGGTCCGCGTCGAGAGCCCGACGACGCACGTCGCCGGCGTCGACCGGATGATGGACCTCGCGGCGGCGACGATGGCGGCGCTGGGCGCCGACGTCGAGCGCCTGCCGGGCGAGGGCGGCTTCGGGGACGTGGTGCGCGCCCGCATCGCCGGCCGCGGCAACGGCCCCGGCATCCTCGTGCTCGGCCATCTCGACACGGTGCATCTCCGGGGCACCATCGACGGGCCGCTGCGCCTGCGCCGCGACGGCGACCGGATGTACGGGCCCGGCATCTACGACATGAAGGGCGGCCTCTATCTCGCATGCCACGCCATGCGCCGCGTGGTCGAGCGCAGCGGCCGCCCGGCGCTGCCGGTTACCTTCCTTTTCATCCCCGACGAGGAGGTCGGCAGCCCGTCGACCCGCGCCCTCATCGAGGCGGAGGCGCGGCGCCACGCCTTCGTGCTGGTGCCCGAGCCGGCCAAGGGCGACACCGGCCGCGTCGTCACCGGCCGCCACGCCTTCCTGCGCTATAGGTTGCGCGTCCATGGGCGGCCGGCCCATGCCGGCGCCGACAACCGCATCGGGCGCAGCGCCATCCGCGCCATGGCCGGCCTCATCGAGCGCATCGAGGGCTGGTCGGACCTCGCGCGCGGGCAGACCTACAGCGTCGGCGTCGTGCAGGGCGGTACCTTCGTCAACGTCGTCCCGATCGAGTGCCGCGCCGAGGTGCTGTGCGTCGCACCGACGGTCGAGGACATGGCGCTGGTACGAGAGCGGATGGATTCGCTCGCCGGCGAGGCCGACGGCGTACGCGTCGAGGTCGAGGCGGGCCCGGTGCGACCGCTGTTCCGGCCCCACCCCGGCACGCTGGAGCTGTTCGAGAAGGCGCGCGCGATCGCCGCCGACCTCGGCTTCACGCTGGAGCACGGGCAGTTCGGCGGCGGCAGCGACGGCAACTTCACGGGCGCGCTGGGCATACCGACCCTGGATGGCCTCGGCGTCATGGGCAACGGCGCCCACACTCACGACGAGCACTGCCTCGTCTCGTCCCTGGCGCCGCGCGCGCGGCTGCTGGCGGGACTGTTCGAACGGCTGGGGTAGCAGTCGCGGCGGTGCCCGATCACTGCGGGGTGTAGTGCACCGCGCTCCAGCCGCCGTCGACCGGGACGATTGCGCCGGTCATGAAGGAGGCGTCGTCGGAGCACAGGAAGGCGATCACCGAGGCGATCTCCTCGGGGGCGCCGACGCGGCCGATCGGCGTCGTCTCGATCATCGCCCTGCGGTACCAGGCGTCCTCGCGGATGCGCCTGCCGGTCATGCCCGTCTCGATGCAGCCCGGCGCCACGGCGTTCACCAGGATGCCGTGGCGGGCATAGTCGGCCGCCATCTGCCGGGTGAGCTGCATGACACCGGCCTTGGTCGCGCCGTAGACGGCGCTGCCGGGGAAGCCCGAGAGGCCGAAGACGGAGCCGGTGTTGACGATGCGGCCGCCCGGGCGCGGCAGCACCGCCAGGGCCTCGCGCGTCAGGCGCAGGACGCTGCGCAGGTTGACCGCGAGCATGCGGTCGATCGCCGCGTCGTCGCTGTCGCCGATCGGCCGCGAGCCGCCGATGCCGGCATTGTTGACGAGGATGTCGAGCCGCCCGAAGCGCTCGCGGCAGAAGGCCACGATGGCGGCGGGCGCGGCGTCGGCCGCGACGTCGGCGGCATGGGCGGCGACCTCGCCGCCCATCGCCGCGGCAGCGGCCGACAGCTTCGTCCCGTCGACGTCGACGGCCACGACGCGGGCTCCCTCCGCGGCGAGCCGGCGCGCGGTCGCCTGGCCGATGCCGCTCGCCGCCCCGGTGACGATGGCCGCCTTGCCGGCGAACCGTCCGCTTGCGGTCATTGTCCCGGCCCTCACGCGAGCGCGGTGCGGATGGCGTCGGCGGCGCGGCCGAAGGCGGCGCGGCAGACCTCGCTGGCGAAGCGCGCGCGCATCAGCCCGTGGATGGTGCCCGGCACGCGGTCGAGCGTCGTCGGCACGCCGGCCGCCCGCAGCCGCGCGGCATACTCCTCGGCTTCCTCGGCCAGCGGGTCGTGCTCGGCGGTCTGGACGTAGGCCGGGGCGAGGCCGGCCAGCGCCTGCGCGACGTAGGGGGCGGCGATCGGGTCGGTCGTGTCGAGGCGGCCTTCGAGATACTTGTCCCAGTAGAAGCTCATGCCCGGGCGGCTGACGAAGGGATCCTTCGCGGTCTCGTAGATCTTGCGGCCGGTGTTGGGGTCGATGCACGGATAGAGCAGCATCTGCAGGCGCAGCTTCGGCCCCTGCCGGTCGCGCGCCTGGATCGCCGTCGCGGCGGCGAGGCAGCCGCCGGCACTGTCGCCGGCGACCGCGATGCGGCCGGCGTCGGCGTCGAGCCAGCCGCCGTTGCGAGTCGCCCACTGCAGGGCCGACCAGCAGTCGTCGGTGGCGGCGGGGAAGGGGCTCTCGGGCGGGCGGCGATACTGCACACTGATGACGAGCGCGCCGCTCTCCTCGGCGAGGCCCCAGGTGACGGCGTCGTGCGTGTCGATCGACCCTGCGACGAAGCCGCCGCCGTGGAAATACAGCACCACCGGCGGCTTCACCGCGTCCTTGCGGCGGTAGAGACGGATCGGGATCTCGTGCCCCGCCATGCCGATCTGCCAGTTCCGCACCTCGAGCGTGTCGGGCGCCGGCCGCCACCAAGTCCGCCCGCGACGCTCGAAGGCATCGCGCCGCTCCTCGGGCGTGTGCACCTTGGCGGGTGGGCCGCAGACTTCGATGATGCGCGCGAGATAGGCTTCCGTTCCGGGCTCGAACATCGTGGGGATCTCTTCACGTCGGGAGGGCGGCGCAACGTTGGCATGGCCCGGGCGTCGCGACAACTGGGCGACGACGGGTCGCGCGCAGATCGCGGCGATCAGGCTGGCATTGCGTCCGACGATCGCGTCATGATGAAATTCATCCCTGAGACTTTCAGAGCATACTCGTGTCCGATCCCGCCGCGCTGCTGACCATCGACCGGGTCGTCAAGACCTTCGGCCGCCACCGGGCCGTGGACGGGGTGTCGCTCGTCGTGCGCCGTGGCGAGTTCCTGACGCTGCTCGGCCCGTCGGGCTGCGGCAAGACGACCATCCTCCGGATGATCGCCGGATTCGAGCAGCCCGATGCCGGCACGATCGCGATCGATGGCAGGACGATGAACGGCGTGCCCCCCTACCGCCGGCCGATCGGCCTCGTCTTCCAGAACCTCGCGCTCTTTCCCCATCTGACGGTCGGCGAGAACATCGCCTTCGGCCTCCGGGTGCGCCGCCAGGCCGCCGACGCGATCGCCCGCGAGGTCGGGGAGGCGCTGGCGCTGGTCGAGCTCGCCGGCTTCGCCGACCGCCGCGTCCATGAGCTCTCCGGCGGCCAGCGCCAGCGCGTGGCGCTCGCCCGCGCGCTCGTCATCCGGCCGGCGGTGATGCTGCTCGACGAGCCGCTCGGTGCCCTCGACCTCAAGCTGCGCCGCCAGCTCCAGCTCGAGCTGAAGAGCATCCAGCAGCGCACCGGGACGACCTTCATCTTCGTGACGCACGACCAGGAGGAGGCGATCACCATGTCCGACCGGATCGCCGTCATGAACGGCGGCCGCGTCGAGCAGCTCGACAGCGCGCATACCGTCTACAACCGTCCGGCGACCGCCTTCGTCGCGACCTTCGTCGGCGACACCAACCTCCTGACCGGGCGCATCGTCGGCCTCGACGGCGGCGCCGCGCAGGTGTCGGTGCCGACGCTGGGCCGCGACGTGCCGGGCGCCGGCGCGGCGGGCATGCGGGTGGGCGCCAACGTGCTGCTGTCGATCCGGCCGGAGAACGTGCGCGCCGCCGACCCGTCGCTGCCCTGGCGGATGGAGGGGCGCGTCGTCGAGGTCGTCTATGCCGGCGCCGCCCACCGCTATACCGTCGCGGCCGGTGACGCGCGCCTCCTCGTCGCCGCGCCGGCGAGCCCGGGCACGCCGCCGCTGTCGCCGGGTGCCCGCATCGACCTCGCGTGGCGTGCCGACGACGCCATGGTCCTCGACGCCACCCCGACGAACCACGTCCCGTGATGGAGAAGCCGATGCATCGCCGTTCCTTCCTCAGCCTCGCCATCGCCCTCTCGCTCGGGCTCGCCGCGGCGCCGGCCCTCGCCCAGGGCAAGGGCGAGATCGTCATGGGTGCCTGGGGCGGCGGCACCAGCGCCACCTGGCGCGCCGGCGTCGCCGAGCCCTTCACCAAGGCGACGGGCATCCCCGTCAAGATCAACGAGTGGCCGGACCCCGAGCCGCAGATCCGCGCCCAGGCGGCCGCCCCGCAGTACAACATGGCGGTCGCGACCTACTTCAACGCCGCCAACCTGCATCGGGACGGGCTGCTGGAGACCTTCGATGCGGCGGAGTTTCCCGCCCTCGCGCATGTGCCCGAGCGCTACAAGATGAAGGCGGCCGACGGGCGCCTCATCGGCATCCCCGCCTACTTCCAGTACTACGGCATCGCCGTGAACACCGACCTCGCCAAGGTCTCCGACTTCCAGTCGTGGGACGACCTCGCGAACCCGAAATGGAAGGGCAAGCTGTCGGTGACGCGACCGATCTACGCCTCGACCTACGATCTCGTGCTGTTCGCCAAGATCAAGGGCGGCGACGAGAGCAACATCGAGCCGGGGCTGCCGCTCCTGAAGGCGCTCGGGGCGAACGCCCTCAACGTCTACAACTCGATGGCCCATCTCAACACGCTGCTGACCCGCGGCGAGGTGGCGGCGGCCCCCTACTACGTCACCCGCGTCTGGGGCATGAAGCAGGCCGGCGTGAAGAACGTCGAGTTCGTGCTGCCGAAGGAGGG
>JADZBA010000343.1 GCA_020852355.1 Alphaproteobacteria bacterium | reverse complement strand
CGGTGAAGGCGCGCATGGCGAAGCTGCCGCTGGTCGGCGGCAGGCCGCGCATCGGCACGCCGCTGCCGTCCTTCGGCAACCTCATCTGCATCGGCCTCAACTACGCCGACCATGCAGCCGAGGCCGGCCAGCCGATCCCGGCGGAGCCGATCATCTTCTTCAAGCACAGCAGCGCGCTGACCGGCCCGAACGACACGGTCGCCATCCCGCGCGGCTCGATGCACACGGACTGGGAGTGCGAGCTGGCGGTCGTCATCGGCCGCACCGCCCGCTACGTGAAGAAGCAGGACGCGCTGCGCTACGTCGCGGGCTACACGATCTGCAACGACGTCTCGGAACGCAACTACCAGATCAAGCGCTCGGGCGGCCAGTGGAGCAAGGGGAAGAGCAGCCCGGGCTTCGCTCCGGTCGGACCGTGGCTGGTCACCCGCGACGAGATCAAGGACCCGCAGAAGCTGAAGATGACGCTCGCCGTCAACGGCAAGCTCATGCAGAACGGCTCGACCGCCACCATGATCTTCGACGTGGCGACGCTGGTCAGCCATCTCTCGGAGTTCATGACGCTGCTGCCGGGCGACCTCATCTCGACCGGCACGCCGCCCGGCGTCGGCTCGGGCATCAAGCCGAACCCGGTGTTCCTCAAGGCGGGCGACGTCATGGAGCTGTCGATCGAGGGCCTGGGGACGCAGCGCCAGAAGTGCGTCGCCACGAAGTAGCGCCCGGCCTCGGCCGCCGCGGCGATTCGCGGCGGCCGAGGCGGCGCATCCTTCGTGATGGAACCGGGAGCCATCCTGCAGGGCGGCGGGCCGATCGGTCCTCTTCGGGGTCCGAATGAAACGACTTCAGCGCCTGCGGAAGGGCGCCGCCGACCGGTCTACCCGCTCCTTGATGGCCGCCATGCACTGGTCGGGACTTCCGTATTGGCCGGACAGGAGCCTGCCGAGCTCCACCGGGATGATGTCGTTCGAGATCTCGACCCAGGCGGGCAGCTTGGGCTCGGTTCCCATGGCGTTGTTGATGGTCCACTCGGTAGCCGGAAAGTGTCGCGTGGTGCCCTGCCCGACTCTGGCGGCGGCGAGCACCCGCGCGTCCTTGTAGGTCGAGTTGCGGACCGCGGCGGCGCCGCTGCCGAGGATGGCGGAACGCGCCGAAACGTCCTTGGAGCAGACCCATTGCATGAAGATCCAGGCGGCTTCCGGATTCCTCGAATATCTCGAGAGACAGATGGAGGAGCCGCCCTGGTGGCCGATATGGGGGACTTCCAGGAAACCGGCCTCGTCGGGGGAGCGCAGTCGGGCTTCCGCCGGCGGACGGGCGGCTTCCATCAGCCCGACGACCTTGGAGCCGCTGCCGTCGAAGCCGGGGAAGAACTCGGCCCACGAGATCGCCATCGCGGCATCGCCCTGCCTGATCGACTGATACTCGCCATCCCAGGTCCAGGTGGTGGCCGCCGCCGGCATATGCCGGACGAGGTCGAGCATGTAGGCGAGGCCGCGCATGCCGTCCTCGTCACCACCGGAGAAGAACCCGTCCTTGCCGAACACCGAGCCGCCATTGGCCCATAGCCAGGCGGTCCAGTCGCACGTCAGGGAATAGTGGCCGGCCCGCAGCTGGCCGGTGGTGCCATGGATGCCGTTGCCGCGCTCTGCCTCGTCGAGCGCCCTCACGACCTTCATGTACGCGTCCATGGTCGTGGGTACCTGCAGGCCATGCTTGTCGAACAGATCCTTTCGGTACATCAAGATGAAGATCGGGATGTCGAAAGGGATGCCGATGACCTTGTCCTCATAGGTCGAGATTCCCAACATCAGAGTCTTGGAGAAATCGTCCCAGTCGAAATCAGGCAGCGCCAGATCCCGTTTGCGCTCGAAATATTCGCGGGGATCGATCGTGTCGCCTATGAAGAGACTCGTCCAGGACTGGTCCAGATAGTATAGGTCATAGGCGCCGAGCTGTCCCTTTACGTCCATTGTCGCCCTGTGCAGCACCTGCTCCAGAGGCACGATCTCGATGTCCACATCGATGCCGGTGCTGGCAGTGAACTCGTCCTTCGCCAGCAGCTTCGCGACGACGCTGGGCGGCGTCGGCTCGGAGACATAGCGGATCTTCGTACCCCGGTACTTGCCTCCGACATCCCGGAGCCACTTGGTCATCGCCGCCGAAGGGCCGTGATCGGCCAGCGCCTGCTTCGACACGGCCGCCGGAGACGGCCGGCTGCCGCCCAGCATGGCGGTCGCGAAACCGGAGAGCCCGATCCCGGCGACGGCGAGACGCCGGAGAAACTCGCGCTTGCCGATGCGCCGATCGGCAAAGGCCCGGGCGCTGGCCGCGACATGGTCCTTGCGATCGCCGTCCTTCATCCCGCCGTTGCTCACCGTCCCTCCCCGCGGGCCGATCCCGGTCCCGGCCGCCGGCGTAGTATCGCACGACGGCCTCTCAATGAAGCTTCGCGTGCGCGGCGGCGAAGCCCTTCAGGGAGACCGGGAGGCCGAGCTGCTTGCCCTCACGGTTGCGCAGCAGGACCAGCAGCTCCTTGCCCGCCGCGAGCGCCGCGACTTCCTCCGAGGACGGGCGCCACGGCGCGACGCAGCCGGACGGCTCGCAGTGGCGGATCGCCACGGCGACCGGCTCGCGCTGGTCGATGCGCAGCCCGAGGCCGGCCGGCAGCAGCACGTCGAGCGGCACCACGATGAGGGCGAGCGCGCCCTTCTCGGCCGGCGGGTAGGCGAGCCGCATCAGCAGCAGGTCCCTCTTGCCGTCCTTCGCGCTGAGGAGCTGCACCATCTCGCACTGCCGAGCGGCTTGCCCGGCCGCCTGCGGCTCGCAGCGCAGCATCCAGTCGTCGATGCGCTCCGTCGCCACGCCCGGCGCCTCCGTCTTCTTCTGGCCGTGACGGCGGGAGCGGGTCTCCTGCGCGTCCGCCGGCGCGACGGCGGCCCAGGCGACGATGATCGCGAGCGTCGCGAGCAGGCTCCGCACGGCACGCATCGTCATGCCGCCGAGGCGACGCGGGCGCCGATCGGGCCGGTCCATTCGACGGCGTGAGCCGCCGGCGACGGGCGCGGCGGCGCGACGCTGTCGATCCGCGGGGTGCCGACATGGATGAAGCCCGCCAGCCGGTCCGGAGCCGCGAAGCCCAACGCCTCGGCCACCATGGGATCGTAGGTGTTCGGGCCGGTCGTCCACATCGCGCCGTAGCCCAGGGCGTGCGCGGCGTTGAGGATGTTCATCGCCGCCGCACCCACCGCGAGGAGCTGCTCGACCTCGGGGATCTTGTGGCCGGTGCGGATGCGCGCGCCCAAGGCGATCACCAGCGGCGCGCGCTGCGGCCGGCCGCGCTCGCGTTCCAGCAGCGGCTCGGTCGCCGTCGGGTCGCGCGCCAGGAGCGCCGCCGCGAACACCTCGCCCAGGCGCGCGCGGGCGGCGCCGCGCACGATCGCGAACGACCACGGCTCGAGCCGCCCGTGGTCGGGCGCGCGCAGCGCCGCCGACAGCATCAGCTCGAGGTCGGCATCGGTCGGCGCCGGGTCGCCGAGGAGCGCCGGGGAGACCGAACGGCGGGAGAGCAGGGTTTCGAGATCTGGCATTGGCTGTACCTCGCCATGGAACGGGGCGACGGCAGGCGACGATGCCCGCCTCCGGTCCGCACACGCGTCGTGAGTTGAGTATCGCTCCAATCTATTGCAAGTGCGTTTCGCTCGCAACTCTGCCGATCCGACCGTCAGCGCGACGGAGCGGCGCAGGAATCGCGGACGATCAGGCGCGGCGCCAGCACCACCTGGCGGGGCTCGTCCGGGGCGGCGCCGGCCAGGCGGTCGAGCAGTAGCTCGACGGCGGTGGCACCGATCGCGTCGGTCGGCTGGGCGACGGTGGTGAGGCGCGGCTGGAAAGCCGTCGCCCACTCGAAGTCGTCGAAGCAGGCGACCGAGAGATCGCCCGGGCAGCTCAGGCCGAGATCGGCGATCGCCCGCATCATGCCGATCGCCATCAGGTTGTTGCAGGCGAACAGTGCGGTCGGCGGATCCTCGCCCTCCAGGATGGCGCGCGTCGCGGCGTAGGCGGGCCCGTGGCGGAAGTCGCCGGAGCGCGCCAGGCGCGGGTCGAACGGGATCCCCTGCCCGTCCAGCGCGGCGCGGTAGCCGGCGAGGCGCTCGTCGCCGGCCGACACGCCGGGCGGCCCGGTGACGATGCCGATGCGGCGATGCCCGAGGGCCAGGATGTGCGCGATCGCGGCGCGCGTTCCGGCGGCCCCGTCGGTCGTCACCAGGTCGAGTGCGAGGTCGCGGATGCGGCGGTCGACGAGCACGGCCGGAATGCGCAGCAGCCGTGCCATGCGCGCCGCATAGTCGGCCCCCGTCCCGACCGGCATCAGCACGACGCCGTCGGCGCGATGGGTGCGCAGCAGGCGCAGATGGGTCTCCTCCTTGGCCGCGTCCTCGTCGCTGTTGCACAGCATCAGGGTGTAACCGCGCGCGTGCGCCGTCGCCTCCATGCTGTGCACGACGGCGGTGGTGAAGGGATTGGTGATGTCCGCCAGCAGCAGGCCCAGCATGCGCGTCACGCCCTTGCGCAGGCTGCGCGCCACCGCGTCCGGCTGGTAGCCGACCCGTTCGATCGCCGCCCACACGCGCTGCTGCAGCGCCGGGCTGACATAGGCGCTGGCGTTGACGGTTGCCGACACGGTCGCCGTGGACACCGCCGCCGCCCGCGCGACGTCGCGGATCGTGGCGTGCCCGGAGGCGCCGTTGCCCTTGTCTTTTGCCGCCGGATTTGAAACGATCATGGCCTCCGAAACGATTAGCTAATCGTTACGGAAGAATGACACGGCGGGTCAAGACGATGCTGTCGTGCATGTCGGGGAGGGGAAGGCGGCCAGTGACCGCGAAGGGTTGCCCGTGACCACGGTCGCCTTGGCGCCGCGCGTCGCCGAGGGCGCGCGCGGGCGCGTGACGATCCGCGGCCTGACCAAGAGCTTCGGGGCGACCCGGGTGCTGCGCGGCGTCGACCTCGACATCGCCGATGGCGAGTTCGTCACGGTGCTCGGCCCGTCGGGCTGCGGCAAGTCCACCCTGATGCGCATCATCGCCGGCCTCGAGCGGCAGGACGGCGGCAGCGTCGCGATCGGCGGCCGCGCCGTCGACGCGCTGCGCCCGGACCAGCGCGACATCGCCATGGTCTTCCAGTCCTACGCGCTCTATCCGCACCTCACCGTCCGCGACAACATCGCGCTGCCGCTGCGCATGCGCCGGCTGACCTTCGCCCAGCGCCTGCCGCTCGTCGGTCGCCTGGTTCCCGGCGTGCGGCCGACCGAGCGCGCCATCGACGAGGCGGTGCGGCGAGTCGCCGCCGTCCTCCAGATCGAGCCGCTGCTCGCCCGCAAGCCGGGCCAACTCTCGGGCGGCCAGAAGCAGCGCGTCGCCGTCGGCCGCGCCATGGTGCGCGAGCCGCGCGTCTTTCTCATGGACGAGCCGCTCTCCAACCTCGACGCCGAGCTGCGCGTGCACATGCGCGCGGAGATCGCCGAGCTGCACCGCGCGCTCGCCACCACCTTCATCTACGTCACCCACGACCAGGCCGAGGCGATGACCATGTCGGACCGGGTCGTGGTGATGATGGACGGCAGGCCACTGCAGGTCGCCCCGCCCGCGCGCATCTACGACGACCCCGAGGACATCCGCGTCGCGCGCTTCGTCGGCAGCCCGCGCATCAACGTGCTGCCGGCCGCCGCCACCGGCCGCGGCAGCCTCGACATGCGCGGCCTGGAGTTGCCGTTCGACGCCGACCTCGCCGCGGGCACGGCGGTGCAGGCGGCCTTCCGCCCGGGCATGGCGACGGCGGTGCGCGGCAGCGATCCGTCGGGCCTCGCCGGCGTCCTGCGCCACCGCGAGAATCTCGGCTCCGACCTCTTCCTCCATGTGGCGCTGCCCGGGATCGAGGCGCCGGTCGTCGTGCGAGTCGATCCGACCGCCGTCGCGGACTTTCCCGTCGGCGAGGCGGTGAGCGTCCGCGTGCCGCCGGCGCACGCGCTGGTCTTCGACGCGGCCGGCGCACGCCTGCGGCCGCGCGCGTCCGCCGCCATGCGCCGGCATGGCTGACGCGCTCGCCCTTCCCGCCCCGGCCGCCATGCGTCGGCGCGGCTTCGGCGAGGCGATGGCCGCGCTGTCGCTGGCCGGGCCGGCGATGGCGCTGATGGTGCTGTTCCTGGTGGGTCCGCTGGTCGTGGTCGTGCTGCTCTCGGCGACCGACTACCAGCTCGGCGCCAGGTCGCTCAGCTATGTCGGCCTCGCCAACTACGCGGAGATGTTCGCCGACCGGGTGTTCCGCAAGTCGCTGGAGAATACGCTCATCTACGTCGCCATCGTGGTGCCCGCGTCGGTCGCGCTCGGGCTCGGCGCCGCGCTGCTGATCGAGGCGGGAACGTCGCTGCGCGCCTTCTACCGCGCGGTCTACTTCCTGCCGGTGATGGCGACCCTGATCGCCATGGCGATCGTCTGGGAGTTCATGCTCCATCCGACGCTGGGCCTCATCAACCTCGCCCTGCGGGAGATCGGCGTCGAGGGCTACAACTGGCTGCAGGACCGGCGCACCGCCCTGTTCACGTTGTGCGGCATCGGCGTGTGGCAGAGCGTCGGCTTCAACATGGTCCTGTTCATGGCCGGGCTCACCGCCATCCCGGGCGAGCTCTACGAGGCCGCCGCGGTGGACGGCGCGCGCACCGGGCTCGATCGCTTCCGCACGGTCACCTGGCCGATGCTGGGGCCGGTCACCCTCTTCGTCGTGGTGATCACCGCGATCCGCTCGTTCCAGGTCTTCGACACGGTCCAGGTGATGACCAAGGGCGGCCCCAACCGGGCGACCGAGGTGCTGCTCTACACGATGTACTCCGAGGGCTTCTCGTTCTTCCGCACCGGCTACGCCGCGGCGGTGACGGTCGTCTTCCTGGTGTTCGTGCTGGCCCTGTCGCTGCTCAAGACCTGGGTCCTCAACCGCCGGGTCCACTACGCATGAGGCGCCCCCTCGGCCCGGTCGGCGCCGTGCTGCGCCACGTGGTGCTGATGGCCGGCGCGGCCGTGATGCTGGCGCCCTTCGTCTGGATGGTGCTGACCTCGTTCAAGCCCCAGGCCGAGATCCTGGTCGCGGAGCTGCGCCTCCTGCCGACCCGCTGGGCAGCGGCGGAAAACTACGCGACCGCGATGACCCGCGTCCCGATGCTGCGCTTCCTCGTCAACGGCGCGGTGGTGACGGCGGCGATCTTCGTGCTGCAGGTGCTGGTCAACCTGCCCTGCGCCTACGCGCTGGCGAAGCTGCGCTTCCGCGGCCGCGGCGTGATGTTCGCGGTGGTGCTCCTGTGCCTGCTCATCCCGCACCACGTCGTGGCGATCCCGATCTACATCCTCTTCCATCAGGTCGGCCTGCTCGACAGCTACGCGGCGCTGGTGCTGCCCTTCGCCATCTCGGTCTTCGGCATCTTCCTGATGCGGCAGTTCTTCATGACCGTGCCGAACGACCTGATCGACGCCGCGCGGATCGACGGGCTGGGCGAGTTCGGCATCGTCTGGCGCATCATGCTGCCGACCGCCGTCCCCGCGATCACCGCCTTCGGCATCTTCTCGGTGGTGGCCCACTGGAACGACTATTTCTGGCCGCTGATCGTGGTCGGCAGCGAGGAGCTCTACACGCCGCCGCTCGGCGTCGCGTTCTTCCGCCTCAACGACCAGGGGACGGAGTACGGGCCGCTGATGGCGGCGGCGACGATCGTGATCCTGCCGCTGGTCGCCGCCTTCCTCGTCGCCCAGCGCAGGTTCATCGAAGGGATAACATTCACGGGTATGAAGAACTGACCCGCAGCGCAGGAGAGGAGGCACCCCATGCTCTCGAGGACATTGCTGATGGCGGCCGCGGCGGCCGCCCTGCTGGCGGCACCCGCCGCCGCGCAGAAGACCAAGGTCGAGGTCCAGTACCCCCTGGGCTTCATCTTCGACAACGTGTTCAAGGACATCAAGGTCGAGTTCGAGAAGCGCAACCCGGACTACGAGGTCGTCTACCGCCCGGCCTACAAGGAGTACGAGGACGCCGCGCAGACGGCGCTGCGCCAGGCGATCACCAAGCAGCTTCCCGACGTCTCATTCCAGGCGATCAACCTGCAGCGGCTCTTCGTCGACCGCGGCATCGCCGTCGACCTCGGCCCCTTCATCGCCGCGGAGAAGGACTGGAAGGGCCAGGGCTATTCCGATTCGATGATGGCGCTCGGCACCTTCGCCGGGAAGCCGTACGGCCTCGCCTTCGCCGTCTCGACGCCGATCATCTACCTGAACGAAGACCTCGTCCGGAAGGCCGGGGGCGACCCCGAGAATTTCCCCGCCACCTGGGACGGCATCTTCGAGCTGTCGAAGAAGATCCATGCGCTCGGCGGCGACAATGTCGGCCTCTACCACTCCTGGACGATCACCGGGAACTGGATGTGGCAGGCCCTCGTCATGTCCTACGGCGGTACGATGATGTCGGCGGACGAGAAGAAGGTGGCCTTCGACGGTCCCGCGGGCCAGAAGGCGATCGACCTGATGGGCACCATGATCAAGGACGCGAAGATGCCGAACCTCGCCCATGAGGCGGCGCGGCAGAGCTTCTTCGCGGGCAAGGTCGGCATCTGGACCGAATCGACCTCGCTGCTGCGCGTCGCCGACGAAGGCGTCGGCGGCAAGTTCAAGTGGCGCACCGCGGTCTTCCCGGTGCCGGCCGCCGACGGCAGGCTGCCGACCGGCGGCGCCGCCGCACTGATGTTCGCCGCGACGCCGGAGCGGCAGAAGGGCGCCTGGGCGTTCATGAAGTTCGTGTCGGGGGCCGACGGCGCCACGATGATGGTCAAGGGCACGGGCTACATGCCGCCCAACTCGCTGCCGGCCGACGATCCCGCCCGCCTCAAGCCCTTCTACGCGACCAAGCCCAACCACCTGACGTCGCTGAAGCAGCAGAAATACATGACGCCCTGGTACGCCTTCCCCGGCGACAACGGGCTGAAGATCATCGCGGTCATCAAGGACCACCTGCAGAGCGTGGTCGACGGCTCGACGGCGCCGCGCACCGCGCTCGCCGCGATGACCAAGGACGTGCAGGCCCTGGTCCCGAAGTGACCCTCGCCTGCTAGAGTCCGCGTGGCTTGCGGAGGGACGGCGCACCGTCCCTCCGCCCCCTTCCGCCCAGGAACCCGATGAAGTTCATCCACGTCACCGACACCCACATCGTGCCGCCGGGCGAAAAGCTCTACGGGCTCGACCCGGCCGAGCGGCTGCGGTTGTGCATCGCCGACATCAACCGCAACCACCCCGACGCCGCCTTCGCCATCTTCACGGGCGACCTCGCCCATCGCGGCGAGCCGGCCGCCTACGGCGTGCTGCGCGAGCGGCTGGCCGAGCTGCGGCTGCCCTGTCACCTGCTCCTCGGCAACCACGACGACCGCGCCAACTTCCTCGCCGCCTTCCCGGCCTCGCCGGTCGACGAGGCGGGCTTCGTGCAGTTCGCCTTCGACACCGAGGTCGGGCGCTTCGTCTGCCTCGACACCAACGAGCCGAAGGTCGCCTGGGGCGCCTGCTGCGAGACCCGCGTCGGCTGGCTGCAGCGCACCCTCGATGCGGCCGGGGAACGGCCCGTCTACCTCTTTCAGCACCACCCGCCCTTCCCCGTCGGCATCAAGCGGATGGACGAGATCTCGCTGCTGCGGCCCGAGGCCTACACCAGGGTGGTCGCCGGCCGGCGCAACATCCGCCACATGTTCTTCGGCCATCTCCACCGGCCGATCGGCGGGAGCTGGCGGGGCATTCCGGTGACGACGATGCGCGCCACCTGCCATCAGGTCGCCCTCGACCTCGTCGTCGAGGGCCGCGTTCCCGGCAGCCACGAGCCGCCCGCCTACGCCGTGGTCCTTGCCGACCACGACCAGACGGTCGTGCATTTCCACGACTTCCTCGACGAGACGGCGACGTTCTTCCTGTAGAGGCGGCTCGGCAGCATTTCCCCTTGAATGCTCACCCACCTTAGCTAAATCCAACATAGCTAAGGAGAGCGCGGTGCGAACCCTCAAGATTCACGCAGCCAAGACTAATCTCTCCCGCCTGATCAATGAGGTGGAAGCGGGCGAGGAGATCGTCATCACTCGCGGTGACCGACCGGTAGCTCGGCACCACCCGCACCGCGATCCGTTCGACCGCATGCTGATCGCCCAGGCACTTATCGACGATATGACGCTCGTCTCGAACGAACGCCTGTTCGACGGATTCGGCGTTCGCCGTATCTGGTAACGCTGCGCGAACGGCGGGAGCGGAGGATCTCCACGCCGCTCACGTCGTCAGCTACGCCAGGAACGCCTCGAGCTTGTCGAACGAGCCCGTCCAGCCCATGACGTGCCGGTCGCGCGAGGCCTCGTCGAAGAGCTGTTCGTGGGTCAGGATCAGCACCGTGCCGTCGCCGTCGGGCTTCAGCCGGACGGTGACCAGCGACTCCCGCTCGGGCGTGGAATGCCATGCCCAGGTGAAGACCAGCTTCTCCTCGGGCACGATCTCGCGGTACTCGCCGCCGACCTCGTGGCGCTCGCCGTCGTTGGTGGTGAGGCGCACGCGGAAGCGGCCGCCGACGCGCACGTCGGCCTCCGCCTCGGCGCTCACCACCCGCGCCGGCCCGAACCACTTGCCGAGCTTGACCGGGTCGGTCCAGGCGGAATAGACGCGCGCCGGCGGCGCGTCGAACCGCCGGCGAAGCGTGGCGCTCGGTCGCGCATCCATGGCGGCACCTACCAGGCGGTATAGCCGCCGTCGACCGACAGGATGCTGCCGGTGACGAAGCTCGCGGCATCGCTCGCCAGGAACAGCACGGCGGCGGCGATCTCGTCCGGCCGGCCGACGCGGCCCATCGGCGTCATCTCCAGCCAGGTGCGCTTCCACGCCTCGTTGGCGAGGCCCTGGCGGGTCATCTCCGTGCCGATATAGCCCGGCGCCACGGCGTTGACGCGCACGCCCCGGTCCGCCCATTCCGCGGCGAGCGACTTCGTCAGCATGTGCACCGCCGCCTTCGACGCGTTGTAGGCGGCCTGCGGCTGCGGCTTGTTGACGACGATGCCGGACATCGAGCCGAGCATGACGATGCTGCCCCGGCCGCGCTCGACCATCGCCCGGCCGAACGCCTGGGACGACCAGTAGACGCCGTCGAGGTTGACGTCCATCACGTCGCGCCATTCCTGCGCCGAAGTCCGCTCGCCGGGCGAGCCGCGCGCGATGCCGGCGTTGGCGACCATGACGTCGACGGCGCCGTGCCGGCCCAGGATGTCGGCGGCCGCCGTCTCCACCGCCGCACGGTCGCGGACATCGAGGCGGAAGCATGCCGCCCCCGGCACCGGCTGCGGGTCGAGATCGCCGACGATCACCCGCGCGCCCGCCTCCTGGAATGCCTCGACGATCGCCCGGCCGATGCCGCGGCCGCCGCCGGTGACCAGAGCCGTCTTGCCCTGGAGCTGGAACTTCTCCCGATACATCACAGCACCTTTTCCATGAACACGCTGAGCGGGTGGTCGGGGTAGCTGCCGAAGCGACCGCGCTCCCGGTAGCCGAAGCGGCGGTAGAGCGCCAGCGCGTCGGTGCTGTAGGGCCCGGTCTCGAGCAGCAGCCGCGCGACGCCGGCGCGACGCGCCGCATCCTCCAGCCCGCGCATCACCGCGCCGGCGACGCCACGGCCGCGCGACGCCGGATCGACGTAGATGCGCTTGATCTCGGCGTCCCCGTCCGGACCGAGCAGGAGGGCGCCGCAGCCGACGGCCCGGCCGTCCCAGCGCGCGACGAGGAAGCGCACCTCCGGCCCGCACATGGCGTCGACCTCCATCAGATAGCTGGCATCGGCCTCGTAGAGCGACTGCGAGAACGCGTCGGCGTCGCGGATGAGGGCACGCACGGCGTCCTGGACCGGCGTCTCGCGCGCCACCGTCAGCGACGAGGCGGCGAACGCCACCAGGTCGGCGACACCGGCGAAGGTGCCGCGCGGACCCACCAGGATCGTCTCGATGCCGAGCGCCCGCGCGCCGGCACCGTCGGTCGCGGGATTGTCGCCGATCATCAGCGCCGCCTCGGGCCCGACGCCGGCGCGCGCCATCGCGGCGGCGAAGAGGCGCGCCTCCGGCTTGCCGACGATCTCGGGCCGGGCCGCCGGCGCGCAGGCCAGCAGCGCCGCCAGCAGCGCCCCCGTCTCCGGCACCGGGCCGCCGTCGACATCGGGATGGGTCAGGTCCGGGTTGGCGACGACCAGCCGCGCGCCGCCGTGCACCAGCCGGGCGGCATGATGCAGCCGCGCATAGGTCAGTCCGGTGTCGCGGGCGAGCGCCACCGTCGGCGCGTCGTCGCGCAGATCGAGGCCGGCGGCGCGCGCATAGGCGGCCAGGGATTCCGCGGCGACGAGGCACACCCTCTGCCCCGGCGCCTCGGCCGCGAGCGTGTCGACCATTACCGCTCCCGCCAGCGACAGGCGCTCGGGCGCCACGACGAGGCCCTGGCGCGCGAACTTCGCGGTCATCGCGGCGGGCGTGTCGGTCGAGTTGTTGGAGACGATGAAGGCGCGCGCACCGAGGGCGGCCAGGAACTCGGCCGCGCCGGGAATGGCGACGCCGCCCGCCACCAGTACCCCGTCGACGTCGATCAGCACGGCGCGGGCGCGGGCGAACGCGGCGGCGGCCCGCGCCTTCTCCTCGCGGTCGGTCATCGAAGAATCAGGCGGCGCGGCCGCAGCGCCCGGGCCGGTGGATGCGCTCGGTCGAGGGCGGGAACTTCGCGAGCTTGTCCGCCGGCCGCACCGGCCGCGCCACCAGCTCGCCGCCGCAGTTCGGGCAGCGGCCGCCCAGCACGCCGTCGGCGCAGGTGCTGCAGAAGGTGCACTCGAAGGAGCAGATGCGCGCCTCGCGGCTGTCGGGCGGCAGGTCGCGGTCGCAGCATTCGCAACCGGGTCGGAGCTGGAGCACGGGAGCCGTCTTCCTCAATACGTCGCCCGACCGCCCGACACGTCGAAGACCGCGCCGGTCGAGAACGAGCAGTCCTCCGAGGCCAGCCATGCCACCAGGGCGGCGACCTCGGTGGTCAGGCCGAAGCGGCCGACCGGGATCTTCGAGAGCATGAAGTCGATATGCTGCTGCGTCATCTGCTTGAAGATGTCGGTCGCGACCGCCGCCGGCGTCACCGCGTTGACGCGGATGTTCGTCGTCGCGAGCTCCTTGCCGAGCGACTTGGTGAGCGCGATGAGGGCCGCCTTGGACGCACTGTAGTGCGAGGCGTTGGGGTTGCCTTCCTTGCCCGCCACCGACGCGATGTTGACGATGCGGCCGTAGCCGGTCTTCAGCATCTCCGGCACGACGTTGCGGCAGCAGATGTAGGGGCCGACCAGGTTGACGTCGATCACCTGCCGCCATTCGGCGACGGGATAGTCCCAGAGCTTCTGGTTGCCGCCGGTGATGCCGGCGTTGTTGACGAGGATGTCGATGCCGCCGAGCGCGGCGACTGTGCGCGCCGTCGCATCGGCGACGGCCGCGTCGTCGGTCTGGTCGACGGCCACGGCGATCGCCGTGCCGGCGCCGGCGAGCGCTCCCGCCGCCTCGTCGGCGGCGGCGCGGTCGCGGTCCCACACGGCGACGGCCGCCCCGCTCGCCAGGAGGCGCTCGACGATCGCCCGGCCGATGCCGCGCGCCCCGCCGGTCACCGCCGCGCGGCGGCCCTTCAGGTCGATCTGGTTCATGCTGCTTCCCGTTCCCCTCGTTCAGGCGGCGCGGCGGCCGGTGCGCCAGCCCAGGCGAATCGCGGTGATCGCCATGCCGGCCGCCGCCTGGCTCGGCTCGACGACCGGGATGCCCAACACCTGCTCCATGCGGTCGCGATAGCGCGCCATGCCGGCGCATCCCATCACGACGACGTCGGCACCGTCCTCGTCGCGCAGCGCCTTGCCGGTGGCGACGAGGCGCGTGTAGGTCTTGTCCTCGTCGAGGAGGTCGACGACGTTGAGGCCGACCGGCCGCTCGGCGGCGATGCGCTGGCTGAGGCCCATGGCGCGGAACTGCCGCGTGTGGCGGGCGACCGAGGACGGCAGGATGGCGATGATCCCGACCGCATTGCCGAGCGCCAGCGCCGCCGTCACCCCCGATTCCATGATGCCGAAGACCGGCCGGTCCGTCGTCTCGCGCGCCGAATGCAAGCCGGGATCGGAGAAGCAGGCGATGACGAACGCGTCGGTATGGTTGCCCTCGCGCTCGATCAGGCGGCAGAGCGGCGGCACGATATGGTCGACGTCGCGCTGCGTCTGCACGCCCGGCGGGCCCTCG
>JADZBA010000342.1 GCA_020852355.1 Alphaproteobacteria bacterium | reverse complement strand
GGTCGAGCAGTTCCCGGCGAGCGCGCTCGGCGGCGAGCGCGAGATGATCGAGAGCGTGCAGCTCGGCACGCTCGACGCGGTCATCACCTCGAGCGGCCCGGTCGGCAACTTCGTGCCGGAGGTCGCGATCACCGACATCCCGTTCCTCTTCCGCGACACCGCGCACGCCCGCGCCGTGCTCGACGGCCCGATCGGCGAGGAGCTGCTGGCACGCTTCCCGGCCAAGGGCATGGTGGCGCTGGCGTGGGGCGAGCAGGGCTTTCGCCACCTGACCAACGGCAAGCGCCCGGTCGGCGCGCCCGAGGACATGAAGGGGCTGAAGCTGCGCACCATGGAGAACCAGGTGCACATGCTGGCCTTCCGCACGCTGGGCGCGGCTCCGACGCCGATGGCCTGGCCGGAGGTCATCCCCGGCCTGCAGCAGGGCACCATCGACGGCCAGGAGAACCCCATCTCGGTCATCGTCAGCGCCAGGCTCGCCGAGGTGCAGAAGCACCTGACGCTGACCCGGCACGTCTTCTCGCCGGCGCTGATCATCGTCTCCCGGCGCCTCTACGACGGCCAGCCCGACGACGGCAAGGCGGCGCTGAAGGCGGCCGGCAAGGCCGCCGCCGCCGCGATGCGCCGGTTCGTCGACGACGTCGAGACCAAGGGCGTCGAGGCGCTGCGCGCCCAGGGCATGCAGGTCGTCGCCGCCGTCGACACGGCGAAGTTCCAGGCGGCGCTGGCCCCCGCCTATGCCGAGTACGCCAAGCGCTTCGGGCAGGAGCGCATCGACCGCATCCGCAACTGGCAGTGAGCGGCGGCCGGCGGTAAGGGCCGGCGGGCCGCGACCTCGGCCCGCCCCCGCCTCCACCACCCCCGTCCCCCATGTTCACCCGCATCGATCGGGCCGTCGTCGCCGCCAACCGGGCGCTGCTGATGGCCGCTCTCGCCGCCATGTCGGCGATCGTCTTCGTGAATGTTGCGCTGCGCTACCTCACCTCCGATTCGCTCGTCTGGGCGGAGGAGGTGGCGCGATATCTGATGATCTGGCTGACCTTCCTCGGCGTCGGCCCGGTCGCGCGCATCGGCGGCCACATCGCCATCGACAACCTCCAGGATGGGCTGCCGGCACCCGGCGCGCGCGCCCTGCGCGTGCTGGTGCTGGCGCTGGTCGTCGCCTTCTGCGGCTTCCTCGCCTGGATCGGCATCGACTTCGCCGCCCGCACCTGGATCCAGACGACGCCGGTGACCGAGATTCCCTTCGGCCTGATCGCCCTGGCGATGCCGGCGGGCTTCGCGCTGGCGCTGTGGCACCTCCTCGCCGTCGCGCACGGGTACGTGCGCGAGCGGCGCTTCGAGACCGAGGAGGCGCTCGACCCGAACGCCGCGGGCTCGCTGTGATCACCGCCACCCTGTTCGGGGCGCTCGTCCTGCTCCTGGCGCTCGGCGTCCCGGTCGCCTTCGCCATCGGCATGGCGACCCTGGCCGCCATGCTGGCGCAGGGGCTACCGGTCGTCAGCCTGGTTCAGAAGCTGTTCACCGGCATCGACAGCTTCCCGCTGATGGCCATGCCGTTCTTCCTGCTGGCGGCCGAGCTGATGACCGGCGGGGCGCTGGCGCACGTCCTGCTGCGCTTCGCGGCGATGTTCGTCGGCCATCGCCGCGGCGGGCTCGGGCACACCAACGTGCTGACCATCACCTTCTTCTCGGGCATCAGCGGCTCGGCCCTGGCCGATGCCGCGGGGCCGGGCGCCCTCCTCATCCGCATGATGCGGGATTCGGGCTATCCGCCCGCCTATGCCGCGGCGCTCACCGCGTCGGCCTCGATCGTCGGGCCGATCATCCCGCCCTCGATCATCATGATCATCTACGCGCTGCAGGCCCAGCGCGTGTCCGTGCTGGCCCTGTTCTGGGCCGGCGTCGTGCCCGGCCTCATGCTCTCGGCCGCGCTCCTCGCCTGGAACGCGTGGGCCAGCCGGCGGCGCGACTTCCGCGGCGCCGGTGGCCCGCCGACGCCGCGCGACATGCTGGTCACCACCTGGCGCGCGCTCCCCGCCCTCTTCCTGCCGGTGCTGATCGTGGGCGGCATCCATGGCGGCGCCTTCACGCCGACCGAGGCCTCGGTGGTAGCGGTGTTCTACGCCCTGCTCGTCGGCCGCTTCGTCTACGGCACCCTCGCCTGGGACATGCTGCCGGGCATCCTCGCCCGCTCCGCCCTGATGACCGCGGCCGTGCTGCTGATCGTCGCCATGTCCGCCGCCTTCGCCTGGGTGCTGACCTTCGTGCAGGTGCCGCAGGCGATGGCCGCATGGATCGGTGCGCTCGACCTGTCGCCGGTCGCGTTCCTCATCGGCGTCAACATCCTGCTGCTGCTCTTCGGCATCTTCATCGAGCCGCTGCCCGGCGTCATGGTGCTGGTACCGATCCTGGCGCCGATGGCGGCGGCGCTCGGCATCGATCCCGTGCACTTCGCCATCGTCGTCATCGTCAACCTGACCCTGGGCCTGGTGACGCCGCCGGTCGGCGGCCTCCTGTTCATCACCGCCATGGTCGCCAAGGTGCCGATGTCGGCGCTGTCGCGCGAGCTGCTGCCGATGCTGGCCCTGCAGATCGCCGTGCTGCTGCTGATCACGTTGATCCCGGAGCTGAGCACCTTCCTGCCGCAGCTCGTGGGGCGGCATTGAGCATCGACCGGCAGCCGCGCCGGGCGCGCGAAGGCGCACCGTGAGCAGCAAGGTCGCGCTCGTCACCGGCTGCGACAAGCGCTACACGCCCCTCCTCCTGGGATTCCTGGAAAGCGTCAGGGACGCGGGGACCCTCGAGGCCTGCGACGTCATCGTATTCGACATCGACTTCACGGAGTCCCAGATCGCCCTGCTGCGGCAATTCGATGTCCGCATGAGGAAGACGTCCGATCTGCCGACCATCTTCAGCCCTGCCGATCCGCTGGGGCGCGACGTCGTCGTCTCCTATCGCACGGCGTTGCCCGAGCTGTTTCCGGGGTACGAGATCTACATCTACATGGACGTGGACGTCTGGCTGCAGGACGCCGGCGCCATCTCGATCCTGATCACCGCAGCCGGGTCGAGGTCGCTCGCGATCGCGTTCGAGTTCGACCGGGCCTACAGGTTCAAGGAGTCGGAGCTCGCCTGGACCCAGAGGAACTACGAATCGATATTCGGTCCGGCACGGGCGCAGGAACTCATGCGCTACCCGCCGCTGAACAGCGGCGTATTCGCGATGCATGCCGATTCGCCCGGCTGGGCGATCTGGCGAGAGGCCTACCGGCGGGCGCTCGATGCCGGCGGCCACTGGTTCGCGTCGGGCCAGGCCGTGCTGACCGACCTGCACGCGAGACGCGCGATTCCCATCCATCCGCTGCCGTCCGTGTGCAACTGGACGGCACATCTTGCGCTTCCCGCCTGGGACGGCCGGCGAAGAGCCTTCGTGACTCCGTTCTATCCGCGCGAGAAGATCCTCGTCATGCACCAGACCGACGACCTGAAGATACGTTCGGTCCCGATCGCGGTCACGAACGGCCGCGTGGTGAACGCGCCCCTGAGCTACCGCACCTACAAGAAGCTCCTCGCCCGCGACGACTGAGGGAAGCTACGTCGCGAAGAAGTCACCGATCGTCTCGCAGATGTGGTCGACATCGCCCTCGGTCAGCCCCACGAACAGCGGGAGCCGGAGGAGCCCTGCCGACACGGAGTCGGTCACCGGCAGCGCGCCGACGGTCCGCCCGTATCTCGCCCCCGCCGGTGAGGAATGCAGCGGGATGAAGTGGAATGCAGAAGATATCCCACGCTCCGAAAGATAGTTCATCAAGGGTGCCCGAGTGCTCGCATCGTCGCAAATCACGTGGAAGAGATGATAGTTCGAGCCGGACTCTTCCTCTATCTTCGTTTGGCGGAGCGACAAGGGAATCTTCATCGCGCGAAGATTCCGGTGGTATCGTCGCCATAGGCGGCCACGCTGCGCCGTAATGAAGTCGGCTTGCTCGAGTTGCCCGCGCAGCAGTGCCGCCAGGGGTTCGGGCATCTGGCATCCGGCGCCGATCTCGACCCAGCTGTAGAAGGGCTTTGCGCCGACCTGCATCTCGTGTCTGTCCGTGCCCTTGTCGCGCAGGTGCCGGGCGCGCTCGACGAGCCGGGCGTCGTTGACGATCAGGGCGCCGCCTTCGCCGACCGCCAGGTTCTTGCTCTGCTGGAAGCTGAAGGCGGCCAGCGCACCGAACGTCCCGAGGGCGCGGCCGGACTTGCGCGAATCGAACGCCTGGGCCGCATCCTCGATGAGCCGGATCGAGCGGGCGTCCGCCAGGGCCGCCAGCGCCTCGATGTCCCGCGACTGCCCCGCGTAGTGCACCGCGATGATGGCGCGCGTCCGCTCTGTGATGGCCGCTTCACAGGCATCGACGTCCAGGTCCAGCGTTGCCGGATCGATGTCGACGAAGACCGGTGTCGCTCCGGTCTTGACCACCGCGCTGGCGGTCGAGGCGAAGGTGAACGAGGACATGACGACCTCGTCGCCCGGCGCCAGGCCGGCGAGCGCGCACGCGATGTCGAGCGCCGAGGAAGCGCTGTTCGTCAGCAGCGCCATCGCGGCGCCGATGCGCTCGCGGATGAAGTCCTCGCACCACGCGCCGTGCGGGCCGTCCCCGCCCATGGCCCCGCTCTCGAGAGTGTCCGCGAGATAGGCCAGCGAGCGCTTCGGCAGGAACGGCTTGCACAGGGGGATGCGCTTGTCCGGCGCACGCTCCAAGCCTGGAGGACGTCGCCAAGGAGACGGAACCCGCACCACAAAATAGAGCGTACGCCCGCGCTTTCGCCACGGTCAACTATCGCCGGTTGATTCATGGACCGAGCGCTCGCCCGGAGGATCGGCTCGACGAGGTTGCGGCTTCAGTGGCTCTCGTAGCCCGATCTCCCGCCGGTCATCGCGAACTTCTCCTCCGGCGAGAGCACGAGACGGTGGCGGCCCACCAAGGCGAAGTAGGCGATGCAGACGGCGAACCAGACGGCGACAGCGATGACGCCAGCGCGATAGACCGGATCGGCGAGCTGAAAGCCGAGCGTGACCAGCGCGATCGCGATGGTCGCCACCGCGCCGGGAATGCCGAACGGGCTGCGGTAGGGCCGCTCCATCTGCGGGCGGACGCGGCGCAGGACGATGAACGACACGGCCTGCATGACGTAGGACACCATCGCCGCGAACACCACCATGTTCAGCAGCATCCCCGAGATGACCGCGGTCCCCCGCTCCGGCCCCAGCACGCCCCACACCACCGCCATCAGGACGAGGCCGACGAGGGAGCCGACCACCATCGCGACATGCGGAGTCTTGCGCGCCCCGTGCGTCAGCGACAGGGCGCGCGGGAAATAGCCGGCACGCGACAGCGAGTAGATCTGCCGGCCCTTGGCAAAGATGATGGTGTGGAAGCTGGCGATCAGGCCGACCACCGCGACCAGCGCCAGCAACCTGGCGATGCCCTCGCCGTAGATCGCCTTGAATCCGTCGAGCCGCGGCTCGGTCGAGGTCGAGAGGGCGAAGGCGCCCGACGGTATGCTGGAGTTCAGCCACATCGTCAGGAAGGCCGAGAGGATTAGCGTCGCCATGCCGAGCACCAGCCCCTTCGGCATGTCGCGCCGCGGATCGAGCGACTCCTCCGCGGCCAGCGGCAACTCCTCGATGGCGAGGAACAGCCAGACCGCATAGGGCAGCGAGGCGAGCACGCCCGCGATGCCGAACGGCAAGAACGGCCCGCCGCCGCCCTGCAGCCTGACCGGCGCGCCGTCCGGCCCGGCGCCGATGTCGAGCGCCCAGCGCGAGAAATCCGCCGAGGGCAGCGCCGACAGCCAGAACGCGACGAGGCAGGCCAGCGCGGCCACGGTCACCGCGACGGTGACGCGGAACGTCATCGCCACGCCATGCACGTTGAGCCAGACGAAGACGACGTACGTCGCGATCCAGAAGACCGGCTGGTGGGCGGTCGGGAAGCCGAAGATCGAGCCGAGATAGGCGCCGATGAACGAGACGATGACGGTCGGCGCCAGCACGTACTCGACGTTCTCGCACAGGCCGGTGACGAAGCCGCCCCACGGACCCATGGCCGAGCGCGCGAAGGAATAGGCGGCGCCGGTGTGCGGCAGCGCGGCGCTCATCTCGGCGATCGAGAAGGCGAGGCCGAGATACATGACCGTGATCACCAGCGTCGCGAGGAACAGCCCGCCCCAGCCGCCCGTGGCCAGTCCCAGGTTCCATCCCGAGAAATGCCCGGAGATGACCGCGCCGACTCCGAGCGCCCAGAGCGCCAGGACACCGGCATGGCGGCGCAGGCCGCGGGCCGCGAAATAGCTGCCGTCGACCTCGGTGTAGGTGACGCTGCCGTGCGCCGTCTGCTTCACTTGGGACCGTCCTCGATCTCCGGCCGGCATGCCGGGGAACGGACGGAGGGCGCATGCCCCGGCCGCGTGCGCGGCCGGGTCCGGGCAGCGGCTCAGAGCCTACATGCGCGGCGCGGCGGCGTGGAAGGGGTGCCTCGCCGTCCGTCTCAGCGCCGCAGCCGCGTGGCGGCGAGCTCGCGGACACGGCGGTCGACGATCTTGAGAGCGCGGTCGTAGACGTCCTCGTCCTCGCCGCTGGCCGCCTTCTCCGTCGGCTTGATGGTGAACTCCGCCTTGGGCAGCGGCAGCAGCGACACCTTGATGTCGGAGACCCGCATGCCGCCGCCGGTGTTGACGGCGACCACCGAGGTGACGATCGCGCGCTGCAGGCGCCCGAACAGTCCCGGGCTCACCGCCTCCGACAGCTCGAGCTGCTCGTCGAGATAGTCGAGGTCGGCGCCGGACAGCTCGTAGACCACCTCCAGCGAGTAGACGCTCTTGGGTGAGAGGCCGATCTCCTGCTGGATCTCCTTCACCTGGTAGCCGGCGATGGCGAGGAGGCGGAACAGATCGGCCGCCTCGCCCTGGGGCGACCCGACGGCGTCGAAGCGCGCGGGCACGACCCCGAGGATCGTCGCGGTCCACTGCAGCACCCAAAGGGCCTTCGCGGTGGTCGCCTGCCAGGCCACATCGAACGAGCCCGGGCGGTCGCGCACGAGATCGGGCGGCCGGTCGATGCGGGCCTGGGCCCGCGCCTGAGCCGGGCTCGGAATGGCGATCGGCGCGGGCGCCTGGGCCTGCGCGAAGGCCGAAGCCAGGGTCGCCATCAGCAGGCCCGAGGCGGCGATCGCCGCGGCGAGGGTCGGCACCGGACGGGCCATGACGGGGTCCCTCATCGTTCCATGTTCTCCAGGCGCAGCGCCCGGTCGCGGATGGCGGTGCGGCGGGCTTCCAGCATCGGCACCAGACCCTCGGGGACGAGGTAGCCATCCGGCCCGATGGTATCCTCGCGCGTCAGCTCGGTGATCAGCTCGCGCAGCCCGTGGACGGCGCCGCGGCCGAGATAGTCCTTGATGTGCAACCGCTTGACGTAGACGAAGAGCGGCTGGATGAAGGGATAGGAGCGCGCCGCGATCGTCGTCGGCGAGGGCGGTACCCCGTCGACCGGCAGCAGCTTGACCACGGAGGCCAGCTCGTCGGCCACGGCCATCGGCAGGACCGCCACCGTGCCCCGCGGCGCGGCTTCGAGCGCCGCCCGCACCGCCGGGCCGTGCAGCTCCGGCAGGTCGACGATCACGCCGTCATCGCGAAGGGTGATGCACTTCTTCACGCGCTCGTTGGCATCGAAAATGGCCCGCAGCTTCGGGATGCGTCGGCACGCGGCGACCAGGAAACGCTCGTCGAAGAAGGTGCGGGAATCGGCGTCCTCGGCCGGCAGGGCGACCCGGATAGGCACGGCCGGCAGCTTCGCGTTGACCTCGCGCCAGGTCCGGTGCGGGTTCGCCACGAAGCCTTCTCCCTCCGGGATCTCCTTGGCGACGGCGGCACGCAGATCCTGCAGGCGGAGGTCGAGATCGT
>JADZBA010000341.1 GCA_020852355.1 Alphaproteobacteria bacterium | reverse complement strand
GGTTCGGCGAGCCCGCGGAGGTGCTGCGGGTGGAAGAGGCGGCGGAGCCGTCGCCGGGACCGGGAGAGGTCGCCGTGCGCATGGAGCTGCGCCCGATCAACCCTGCCGACCTGCTGACGGTGCGCGGACTCTACGGCACGCGGCCCCGGCTGCCCGCGGTGCCCGGCTACGAGGGCGTCGGCCACGTCGTGGCGGTGGGCGCCGACGTGACGGCGCCGGCGCCGGGGGCGCGGGTCGTCCCGCTCGGCAGCAACGGCACGTGGCAGCAGGTCTGCCTCGCGAAGGCCGCCGCCCTCCTGCCGGTTCCCGACTCCGTGCCCGACGAGTCCGCGGCGCAGTTCGTCGTCAACCCGATGACGGCGCTCGCCATGGTCGGCGAGGTGCTCGCGACCGAGCGCGGCGACTGGCTGCTGCAGACCGCCGCCGGCTCGACGCTGGGGCGGATCGTGCTGCAGCTCGCCCGCGTCGATGGATTCCGCACCGTCAACCTGGTCCGCCGGGCGGCGCAGATCCCGGAGATCGAGGCGCTGGGCGGCGATCTCGTGCTGGCCGCCGACGATCCCGATCTCGCCGCCCGCGTCGCCGCCGCCACGGCGGGCGCCCCGCTCGCACGTGCCATCGACGCCGTCGGCGGGGCAACCGGTGCGGCCGTCCTCGGCCTGCTGTCGCCGGGGGGGACGATGGTGAGCTATGGCATGCTGTCGGGGGCGGCGATTCCGGTCGATCCCGGCCTGCTCGTGTTCCGCGGCCTCAGGATCGAAGGCTTCTGGCTCACCCGGTGGATGCGCCATGCCGGCGCCGAGCGGCGGCAGGCCCTGGTCGGGCGCCTCGGCGATCTCATGGGACAGGGGCTGGTGGCGCCGCCGGTCGCCGCGACCTACCCGATCGACGCCATCCACGCCGCCGTCACCCATGCCGAGCGCGCAGGACGGTCGGGAAAGGTCCTCGTGTCGGGCTGAAGGGTCGCGTCGGCCGCGCGGTCGGCGCACCGATGTCGTCGAACCGTCATCCGACGGCACTACATTCCCGCCGGTTTCCGGCGCTCGCTGAAAAGAAGGAACGCCATCGATGGACATGTCGGTCGAAAAGTTGCCGGACGAGGTCACGCGGATCGTGTTGGCGGGTTCGCTCGACATCAAGGGCGCCGCGGCGGTCGAGGTACCGTTCACCACCGTCGCGGGCAAGAGCAGCCGGGTGGTGGTCGACTGCACCGCCGTCGACTTCGTCGCGTCGATCGGCCTGCGCCTCCTGGTCGGCACGGCGCGCACGATCAGCCGGCGCGGCGGCAAGCTGGTGCTGTGCGGGGTCACGCCGCCGGTGGCCAAGATCCTGACGGTCGCCGGCATGGACGGGCTGCTGCCGTCGTTCGCCTCGAGCGATGCCGCGCTGGCGGCGGTCAAGGCCGGCGCCCCGGGGTGACCCGTCACCCGGCGGACGGATGAGCGGCGCCTGCATCAGCCTGCCGGTCACGGCCGATTCCGTGACCCGGGTCGGCGCCTGGCTCGACGCCGAGGCGCGGCGGCTCGGTCTCGCCGACGAGGTGCGCGACGCCATGCGCGTGTGCGCCGAGGAGGCGGCGACCAACATCGTTCGCCACGCCTTTCCGCCCGGGGCCCTCCCCGGCGCGGCCGGCGCGCCGACGTTCCGTGCCCGGCTGGAGGCGAACGGCGACGTGCGTCTGGCGTTCGAGGATGACGGCGTCCCGTTCGACCCCACCCGGTACGCCGACAAGCCCACTCCCGGGTCCGTCGACGACGCCCATGTCGGCGGCCTCGGCATCCGCCTCATGCGCGGCTTCGCCCGGATGCTGCGCTATGAGCGGCGGGGCGGGATCAACCGCCTCGTGATGTCGTTCGAGCGCCGTACGGGCGGCTAGCCCTGCGGCCGTCCGTCGCTGGACATCAGCGCCGCCACGAACTGCGACCCGGAATTGCTGCATTCGAAGGCATGCAGGCCGAACTCGCCGGCGAGATCCTCGAATGCGGCGATGCCGCGCGCCGAGTTGCCCTGCGGATCGAGGCGGGGCGAGTAGCTGCCGATGCCGAGCTGCCGGTTGACGACGCCGACGATTCCGCCGCCGACGCCGCTCTTCGCCGGGACGCCGACATTGAATGCCCAGTTGCCCGAATAGTCGTACATGCCGCAGGTGAACATCACCGCGAGCGTGTCGCGAACGGCCGCCACGTCGAAAACCTGGCGGCCGGTGAACGGGCACTCCCCGATGTTGGCCAGCGTCGCACCCATGCGGGCGAGGTCGGTCGCGGTGACGGCGATCGAGCACTGGCGGAAATAGAGGTCGAGGACCGGCTCGACCGGCTCGGCGATGGCGCCGGTGCTGCGCAGCAGGTGTCCGATGGCGCGGTTGCGGTGGCCGGTGGCCTCCTCCGACCGGCGGACCGCCTCGTCGACCGCCAGGCGCCGCCCCGCGGCGGCGGAGAAGCGATCGAGCAGCAGCGCGAAGGCGCCTTCGCCGGCCGCCTCGCGGATCATGGCGGAGACGGTGATCGCGCCGGCGTTGACCATCGGGTTGAAGGGGCGGTTGGTCCGCGGGTCGAAGACGATGGCGTTGAAGGCGTCGCCGCTCGGCTCCACGCCGACACGCGC
>JADZBA010000340.1 GCA_020852355.1 Alphaproteobacteria bacterium | reverse complement strand
TGGTATTTCGCGGCCGCCGCCGGCAGCGAGACCGGCACGCTCTATCTCGTGGTCTGCCCGACGGAGTAGCACGGATGGCACGCCGGACGCGCCGGGCGGCCGTCGCGGGCGCCCTTCTCGCAGCCTCCGGCGCCGCGGCGCAGGTTCCGGCGCCGCTGATGGCGCCGCTGCCGGCGGGGCCGCCGCCGGCCCGAACGTCGCCGCAGCCGCCGCCACCCGGCATCCTCATGGCCCCGCTGCCGGCCACGCCGCCGGCGGCGGCCGGCCCGCTGATGGCGCCCCTGGCGCCGGCGCCGCCCGCCGCTCGCCCCGCACCGCCGCCGGCCCGCCCGGCGGCACCCGCGGGCTTCGCCAACCGCGAGCTTCCCGACGGCGCCGTCCAGGTGGCGCCGCTGCGGTTCGCCGCGGAGATCGAGCGCGAGGGCACCGCCTACATGCGCCGCTACGTCGGCCGGGTCCTCCAGGTCGAGGCGATCGTCGACCGGCGCCCGGGGGTCGGCGATCGCCTGCCGACGCTGCGCCTGCGCGCCGAGATCCCGGGTTCCTCGCTGAAGGTCACGGTCAGCTGCGTGCTGCAGGACGACGTCGTCATGCGCCTGCTGGTCGAGACCCTGCAGCCCGATCGCCCGGCCGCGGTGGCGGGCATCGTGCGCGACGACGAGGCCTGGTCGACGATCTGGCGCGACCTCAGCCTCGGCGACTGCATCGTCCTCGACGGCCACCCCGATCCCGCCCCGCTGCGCGCCCTGCTGGTGGAGGAGGCCGAGATCCAATGGAAGCGAGACGCGAATGCCCGCCGCCGTCAGTAGGGCCGCCCGCGCCGGCCTCGCCGCCCTACTCCTCCTCGCGGCGGCGCTCGTCGTTCCGACGCGCGGCGAAGAGCGGCGCGTGGCGCTTCTCATCGGCAACTCGGAGTACGAGCAGGCGCCGCTGACCAACCCGGCGCGCGACGTCCGTCGCCTCGGAGCGACGCTGCAGGCGCTGGGCTTCCATCTCGTCGGCGGCATGCCCAAGGAGAATCTCGGCAAGGCGGCGATGGAGCGCGCGCTCCGCGACTTCCGCGCCTATCTCGGGCCGGACACGGTGGCGCTCTTCTACTTCTCCGGCCACGGGCTATCGATCCGCGACACCTCCTACCTCGTGCCGGTCGCCGTCGAACCGAAGGGCGGAGAGGAGGGGGCCGACACGGTCTTCGTCAACGTGCGCGACATCGTGACCGCCATGGGCGGGTCGGGATCGCGCCTCAGCATGATCCTGCTCGACGCCTGCCGCAGCGTCGTCTACCAGGCACCGCTGCGCGAGCGCACCAGCCCCGGCCTCGCCGCCCTGCAGGCCCCGGGCAGCGTCCTCATCAGCTACTCGACGCAGCCCGGCAACGTCGCCTCCGACGGCGACCCGAACGCCGACAGCGGACCCTACATCGCCGCGCTGACCGAGGCCCTGATGGAGCCCGGCCTCAGCTTCATCGACGTGTTCAACCGGGCGGGGCTGCTGGTCAGCGAGCGCTCGGCGGGCAAGCAGCGTCCGTGGCTGTCGCTGTCGCCGATCGCGGGCGGCTTCGTCTTCCTGGCCCCGGGTGCGGCGCCGCCGCGCCTCGGCGTGCCGCCGCCGCGGCCCGCCGCCGCGCCGACCGTGGCGGGCTTCCGCGACTGCCCCGACTGCCCGGAGATGGTGGCGATCGCGCCCGCCCGCTTCGAGATGGGCTCCGACAAGGGCGAGGCGGACGAGCAGCCGGTGCATGCGGTGACGCTGGCCCGCCCCTTCGCGATCGGCCGCACCGAGGTGACCTTCGCCGAATGGGACGCCTGCGTCGCCGGCGGCGGCTGCCGGCACCGCCCGGACGACCTGCGCTGGGGCCGCGGCCGGCCGCCGGTGATCAACGTCTCCTGGCAGGACGCGCAGGACTATGCGCGGTGGCTGTCGCAGCGCAGCGGCAGGCGCTACCGCCTGCCGAGCGAGGCGGAGTGGGAGCATGTCGCCCGCTCCGGCGGCCCGCCGCCGGAGCGGCCGATCATGTTCGGCGTCGCCAACTGCAACGGCTGCGGCAGCGAGTGGGATCACCGCCAGCCCGGGCCGGTCGCCTCCTTCCGCGCCAATGCGCTGGGCGTCCACGACATGCTCGGCAACGTCTGGGAGTGGGTCGAGGACTGCTACGCGCCCGGCTATGCCCGGGCCCCGGCGGACGGCACGGCGGTCGCCGACGCGGCATGCGCGCGGCGCGCCGTGCGCGGCGGCTCGTGGGCCGATCGCATCGGCCTCGTCCGCGCCACCAACCGCGGCGCGGCGCCCACGTCGACGCGCAATCCGCTGATCGGCTTTCGCGTCGTGCGCGAGGAGTGACGATCGGTCGCGCACCGGCCGCGGAATGCGGTCGACGCGCCGCGCTTCCGGCCGGCGGCGCGACGATGTAGGTTGCCGGCCCGGCCGCGATCGGCCGAATCGAGCCATGTCCCAGCACGCCAACCGCCCACCGTCCGACGCCGGTTCCGGCAGCGACGAGCCGTTCTTCGCTCGCCTGCGCCGGCACGCCCGCGAGCAGCCGGACGCCACGGCGTTCGTCGAGCTGGGCGACGGCGAGACGGAAACGGCGCGGATCACCTTCGGCGAGCTCGACCGGCGCGCGCGGGCGGTCGCCGCCCGCCTCGACGCTCTCGGCTGCCGCGGCCGCGCGGTGCTGGTCGCGATCGAGAACGGCATCGCCTTCGTGACCGCCTTCGTCGGATGCCTCCATGCCGGCGCCGTCGCCGTGCCGCTGCCGGCGGTGGCCAGCCAGCGCACGCGCGAGCGGCTGGCCGCCGTCGCCCGCGACGCCGGCCCCCGCGCCGTGCTGATCGACGGGCTGGGCGCGCGCAGCCCGGCCCGCGACGGCGAACTGGAGGGCCTGCCGGTGGTCGACGTCGCCACCATGGACGAGGCCGGCGACGACGCCCGCGAACCGCCGCCGGTCGATGCGGCGGCCATCGCCTTCGTGCAGTACAGCTCGGGGTCGACGGCGACGCCGCGCGGCTTCGCGATCAGCCACGGGGCGCTCACCGCCAACCAGGCGATGATGCGCGCGGCACTCGGCCACGACCGTTCGTGGCGCTCGGTGAGCTGGCTGCCGCCGCACCACGACATGGGCCTGGTCGGGGGCATCCTGCAGCCGCTGGCCGAAGGCGCGCTCGGCGTGCTGCTGCCGACCCTGCGGGTGGTGCAGAAGCCGATGCGCTGGCTGCGCGCCATCGACCGCTGGCGCGGCTCGGTCAGCACCGGCCCGACCTTCATGTACGAGGCCTGCGTCACGCGCGTTTCGGTCGAGGAGCGCGCCGGCCTCGACCTCGCGAGCTGGCGGGTCGCCTGTTGCGGCGCCGAGCCGGTGGACGCGGGCGTGCTCGACGCCTTCGTCGCCGCCTACGCCGCACACGGCTTCGCGCCCGGCACCCTCTATCCCTGCTACGGCCTGGCCGAGGCGACGCTGTTCATGACCGGCGGCCGCAGCGGCGACGGGATGCGCGCGGTCACCGTCGATCGCGCGGCACTCGGCCAGGGCCGCATCGCGCCCGCCGGATCGGGCCTGCGCCTGGTCGCCTGCGGCCGGCCGTGGGCCGGCGCCCGCCTGCACATCCTGGGCGCGGACGGGACGCCGGCGCCGGCCGGCGCCATCGGCGAGATCTACATCGGCGGCCCCAGCCTGACCTCCGGCATCTGGTCGCCCGACGGGCCGCCGCGGCCGATCACCCGGCTCGTCGAAGGCGAACCCTGCGTGCGCAGCGGCGATCTCGGATTCCTCGACCGGGACGACCTCGTGCCGGTCGGCCGCTGCGACGACATCGTCATCGTGCGCGGCGTCAACCACCATCCCGACGACATCGAGCGTACCGCGCTCGCCGTCGCCGCGGCGACGGCGCCGCTCGGCTGCGCCGCCTTCGCGATCCCGGCCGGCCTCGCCGTCGCGGTCGAGATCGGGCGCAGCGCCGCGCGCGCCGTCGACGGCGACGACCTGGCGCGGCGCATCGCCGACCGCGTCGCCGCCGACCACGGCATGCGACCCGCCATGGTCCTGGTGCTGCGCGAGGGCGGCCTGCCGCGCACGACCAGCGGCAAGATCCAGCGCCATCGCTGCCGCGAGGGGCTCGCCGACGGCTCGTGGCCGCGCGACGTGACCGTCGTGGCACGACGCGGCGACGCGGGCTGACGCCGCGATGGCGCCGACGCGGTCCTTCGATCCGCGCGACCCGGAGTTCCGCACCGATCCGCATCGGTTCTTCGCGCGCCTGCGCCGCGAGGACCCGCTGCACTGGAACCCGCATCTCAAGGCCTACGCGCTGACGCGCCATCGCGACGTCTTCCAGGTGCTGCGCCATCCGCACTTCCTCGCCACGCCGATGCGGGCGAACACCGCGACCCTGCTGCGACGCTCGGGCCGGTCGCTGCCGACGCTGGACCGGCTGATCGAGGCGGCGGTGCTGTTCGATTCGACGCCCGGCCATCGCGAGGCGCGGCGCATGCTGGTGGCGACGCTCAACATGCGGCCGCTCGGCGAATACGCGCCGCTGATGGCCGACGTCACCGACCGCCTGATCGACGCCTTGCGCGGCCGCCCGTCGTTCGATGCGGTGAGCGACTTCGCCGACCCCCTGCCCGTGCACGTCATCCACCGGGTGCTGGGCATCCCCGAGGAGCTGTTCGACACCCTGCGGGCCGCGACCTGGGGCCTCGACGGCCTCTTCAACTACGTGAAGGCGATCCGCGAGCTGGTCGCCTGGGACGCCCAGTGCCGCACCGGATTCGCGGTCATCGACGACCTCGTGCGCCAGCGCCGCGCGGCGCCGCGCGAGGACGGCATCACGCGCATGATCGCGCTCGCCGCCCAGGACGGCATCGACCATGAGCGCCTGGTCGCGCGCATCTTCTTCCTGATCATGGTGGCGTCCGACACGACGTCGGCCACCATCGGCAACGCCATCGCCCTGGCGCTGGCCACCCCCGGGATCGTCGACGCCATCACCGACCCCGCGACCACCGCGGCGGCGGTCGAGGAGCTGCTGCGGCTGGAGGGAACCGCACTCTTCGCGGCGCGCTACGCCGATCGCGACACCGAGCTGGCCGGCCTCGCGGTGCCCGAGGGCACCGTCGCCTACTGCTACCTCGCCGCCGCCAACCGCGACCCCGAGGCCTATCCCGACCCCGACCGCTTCGTGGCCGGGCGCGGCGGGCCGCCGCACTTCGCCTTCGGCGACGGCATCCACGCCTGCATCGGCGCCTCCTTCGCCCGCCTGGAGGCGCGCATCGCGCTGCACGCCTTCTTCACCCGCCTGGGGCCGCTGCGGCGCGTGGAGGCCGGCACCTCCTGGCTGCCCCTCGACGCGTTCCGCCATCTCGCGCGGCTTCCGGTGGCGGTCGACTGAACGGCGCCCGGTGGGAGACATCATGACCTCGACCCCGACGCGGCCAAAGCTGCGCACCACCGCCATCAAGGCCTGGCTCGCCGGCCATCTGCACGACGTCCTCGGCATCCCGACCGAGCAGATAACCGCCGACGCCACCTTCGAGACCTTCGGGCTCGACTCCGTCGACGGCGTCGTCATGGCGTCGGAGCTGGAGACCGCCTTCGGCATCGAGGTCGACCCCGCGCTCTTCCTGCGCAACCCGACCCTGGAGGCGGTGTTCCAGGAGCTTCAGGACGAGGGCATCGCCGACATCGAGCACGACGGCTGATGCACCGTCACCGACTCCCCGGCGCGTGGCGCGCCCGCAGCAGGATCGCCGCCGCCAGCACGACCGTCGCGAGGGCGGCCGAAAGGTGCAGCGCCGCGGCCTCGCCCCAGTGCTCCAGCACCAGGGCGTAGGCGAGGGGCGCGGCCGCGGAGAAGAGAAAGCTGGGCGCGACCAGACGGCCGGCGACGGCGCCGTAGCGGCCGGGGTCGAACAGCACCAGCGGCGCGGTGCCGCGCACGATGGTGAGCAGGCCGTTGCCGGCGCCGTAGAGCAGCGCGAAGGCGATCGCCGCGGTGGTGAGCGAGCCGGAGAGCAGCCCGGCCAGGAACGCCGGCGGCAGGATCGCGGCGGCCAGCACCGCCAGCGTCAGCGGGTGCATGCGGCCGCCGAACAGGATCTCCGCCAGCCGCGCCGCCGACTGGCCGACGCCGCGCAGGGTCGATATCCACACCGCCAGCCCGGCCGCGACCCCGAGGCCGGCGAGGATGCCGATCATCAGGGACGACATCGCGGAGTTGAGGAAAGCGCCGAGCGTGACGATGAGACCGTAGAGGAAGCCGGCCGGGAGCGCGCCGGCGCGCACGGGGGCCGCGGCCGGCCGGGCCGCCGGCGCAGGCGCCGCCCAGCGGCCGGCCGGGATCGCGAGATGGAGGGGCAGCGTCAGCAGGGCGCAGCCGGCATAGGCGAGGGCTGCGCCGCGCCAGCCGAACGCCGTCTCCAGCAGGTGGCCGATCGGCCAGAACGCGGTCGATGCGAGGCCGCCCAGGAGGGTGATCTGCGAGATCGCGCCGCGCGCCCACGGCCCGCCGATGCGCGCCAGCGCGGCGAAGGCGGCGTCGTACAGCGTCATGCGCATGGCGAGGCCGAGCACGACCCAGGCCGCGTAGTAGGCGGGCACGCTGGCCGCAGCGGCGAGCACGGCGCAGCCGACGGCCGCCAGGACCGAGCCCGCCGCCATCACCGGCCGGCCGCCCCAGCGGTCGAGCCCCGCCCCGACCCAGGGCGAGACGAGCCCCATCGCCACCAGCGCCGCGGAGAAGCCGCCATAGACCAGCGACGGCGGCCAGGCGAGATCGGCCGCCATCGCCGGCCCGAGCACGCCGACCAGATAGTAGGTGACGCCCCAGCCGACGAGCTGGGAGAGGCCGAGCGCCAGGACCGTGCGGCGGGCGATCACCGGCCGGCGGGCGGCGTCGCGTCGCCGTCGCCGAGGGCACGCTGCATGAGCACGCTGTCGAGCCAGCGGCCGTGCTTGAAGCCGACCGACGTCAGCACGCCGACGCGGCGGAAGCCGTGGCGCCGATGGAGGCCGATCGACGCGGCATTGGCGCTGTCGCCGATCACCGCCACCATCTGCCGCCAGCCGCCGGCCGCGACGCGCGCGATCAGCGCCGCGAGCAGCCGGCCGCCGATGCCGTGCCCGCCCAGGCCATCGGCGACGTAGACGGAGTTCTCCACCGCGAAGCGATAGGCCGGTCGCGGCCGGTATGACGTGGCGTAGGCGTAGCCGACCACCGCGCCCTGCCGCTCGGCGACGAGATGGGGCAGGCCGCGTGCCAGCACGTCCGCGCGCCGGCGTCCCATCTCTTCCGGGGACGGCGCCTCCTCCTCGAAGCTGGCGGTGCCGTGCAGGACATGGTGGGCGTAGATGCGCTGCACGGCGGCGACGTCGGCGTCGGTCGAATCGCGGACGGCGACGTCGTGGAGGATGTGGGTATCGGGCATGGGTCCTGCTTCGCGGGGAACCGGGATGCGCCCAAACTGCCGTCCGTGGCAGACAAAGGGAAATTCATTGTCGAAATCGTCCGCATGAGAAAATCTTTGCCATGCGCAACCTCAACCTCGACCATCTCCAGGCGCTCGCCGAGGTCGTGGCGCTGGGCAGCTTCTCCGCCGCGGCGGCGCGGCTCGGCCTGACCCAGCCGGCGATCAGCCTGCAGATCCGCCAGCTCGAGCGGCGCATGGGCGTGCGCCTGGTCGAGCGGGTCGGCAAGCGGGCGACGGCGACCGCCGCGGGCCGCACGCTGCTCGAACACGGGCGACGCATCGAGGGCGCCGTCGCCGCGGCGATCGAGGCGCTCGCCGGCCACCGGGCGGGCACCGTCGGTCGGGTGCGCCTGGGCACCGGTGCCACCGCCTGCATCTACCTGCTGCCGCCGGTCCTGCACCGGCTGCGCGTCCGCTTTCCCGAACTGGAGATCGTCGTCGGCACCGGCAACACGCCGGACATCCTGCGGGCGATCGAGGACAACCTGATGGACGTGGCGCTGGTCACCCTGCCCGCACGGGGCCGGATGATCCAGGCGACGCCGCTGCTCGACGACGAGTTCGTGGCGATCTTCGCCGCGGGCGATCCGCACATCCCGCCGGCGGCGACGCCGGCGGCGCTGGCGCGGCTGCCGATCGTGCTGTTCGAGCCGGGCGCCCGCACCCGGGCCTTGGTCGACGCCTGGTTCCTGCGCGCCGGCCTGACGCCCAAGCCGGTGATGGAGCTGGGCAGCGTCGAGGCGATCAAGGAACTGGTCGGCGCCGGCCTCGGCTGCAGCGTGCTGCCGCGCATGGCGGTGGAGGCGGCGGCGGGCCGGCTGGTGGTCCGCCCGCTGGCGCCGCGCCTGCACCGCAGGCTCGGCCTCGTCCTGCGCCGCGACAAGCCGCTCGACCGCGGCCTGCGCGAAGTGGTGAAGGCGCTGACGGAACTGAAGAAGGGACCGCGCGGCCGGCCAGGCTGACGATCGCCTCTCCGCCCCGGCGGGGCGGAGAGGGAGAGGCTCGGCTCAGCGCGGCTCGACGAGTTCGGGCTGCTTGGGCTGGGTGCGGTCGCCCTTGCCCTCGTCGGGATAGGTGAAGACCAGCTTGCCGTCGGCGACGCCGATGCGCACCGTGCCGCCCTTGGCCAGGCGGCCGAACAGCAGCTCGTCGGCGAGCGGCTTCTTGATGTGCTCCTGAATCGTGCGGGCCAGGGGCCGGGCGCCGTAGAGCCGGTCGTAGCCCTTGCCGGCGAGCCACTTGCGCGCCGCGTCGTCGAGCTCGATGGAGACCTGGCGGTCGCCGAGCTGGCCCTCGAGCTGGGCGACGAACTTGTCGACCACCAGGGAGATGATCTCGGGCGACAGGTGCTCGAAGGTGATGATCGCGTCGAGCCGGTTGCGGAACTCGGGCGTGAACAGCCGGGTGATCGCCTCCTGGTCGTCGCCTTCGCGCGCCTCGCGGCCGAAGCCGATGGCGGGCTTGGCGAGGTCGGAGGCCCCGGCGTTGGTCGTCATGATGATGATGACGTTGCGGAAGTCGATCGTCTTGCCGTTGTGGTCGGTCAGCTTCCCGTAGTCCATCACCTGCAGCAGGATGTTGAACAGGTCGGGATG
>JADZBA010000339.1 GCA_020852355.1 Alphaproteobacteria bacterium | reverse complement strand
CGAGATCCTGGCGCAGCTGCCCTACCTCAGGCGGTATGCGCGCGCCTCGACCGGTTCCCAGCAGGCCGGCGACGCGTTGGTCAAAGGCGCCCTGGAGGCTTTTGTTGCCGACAGCGAGGGTGTCTCCTGCGCTGCAGAGGGGACGCGCCTCGCACTCTTCCGATGCTTCCACAACGTGAGGAATCGACTGGGGGTTCCCGCCGCCACGCGGACGATGGCGGGTGTATCCGACGGCGATCTCGTGCAACGGCGGGTTGAGGAGCGCGTCGGCGCACTGCCGCACGGCGATCGCGAGCCGCTGCTGCTGATTCACACCGAGGGGTTCTCACGGACCGAGGCGGCGGAGATCCTCGGCCTCACCGAAGCGGAGGTCACCGAACGGCTGGAGCACGCCTGGAGCGAGCTGAAGCAGGAGGCGCGCATCCGCGTCCTGATCATCGAGGACGAGCCCGTCATCGCGCTCGACATCGCCGGCATCGTCGCCGACATGGGCCATCACGTCGCGGGCGTGGCCACCCGCTCGGACGAGGCGGTGGCGCTGGCGCGCTCCGAGAAGCCCGATCTCGTGCTCGCCGACATCCAGCTCGAGGACGGCAACACCGGTATCGCCGCCGTCGCGGCGATCCTGCGCGACGCCTTCGTCCCGGTGGTCTTCGTGACGGCGTACCCCGAGCGCCTGCTGACCGGCGAGCGCATCGAGCCGGCCTTCATCGTCGCCAAGCCGTTCGAGCCGGAGGTCCTGCAGATCGCGGTCTCGCAGGCGCTGTTCTGCGCCGCCTCGCCGTCCTAGGCGGCGTACCGCGCGCGCAGCCGTTCCAGGGTCGCGTCGTCCGCGGCGTCGCCGTCGGGCAGCCCTTCCGCGCGGCGGAAGGCGCGCAGCGCGGCGCGCGTCCGGCCGCCGATCGATCCGTCGATCGGACCGGGGTCGTGGCCCGCCGCCGTCAGGTAGATTTGCGCCGCCCGCACGCGGAGATCGGGCAGGCCGCCGGCGGAGAAGCGGGCGAAGGCGTCGGCCAGCTTGCGGTCGTACTCGTTGCGCTCGAACGCCGGGCCGTTGTAGGTGCGGGCGAAGCGGCGCCAGTCATGCGCCCGCATCGCGCCCGCCAGGTTCTGGCGGCCGATGAACTCGCCGACCGCCATGAGCTGGCGGTCCTCCGATGCGCCCATCGCGGCGATCATCGCATCGAGATCGCGGAAGCCGACGCCGGCGAAGTTGAAGCCCATCACCTGCCCGATGCCCCAGGACGCGCTCTCCAGCGCGGCCCTGCGATCGAGGGCGGCGGCGCGGGCCAGCCGGTCGTACTGGTTGGCGCCGCCGGCGCCGTAGCCGCCCGCCTCACGGTCGCTGAGATCGGGCGCCACCGCATCGAAGCGGCTGCTGGTACGCTGGCTGAAGACGTGCCGCTCGAAGAGGATCAGCGGCCGCCGATCAGGGAGGAAGCCGCAGCCGCGCGTCTCCACCTTGAGGACCGCCCACAGCTCCGGCAAGCCGACGTCGAGATGCGCCCGCACCGCCTCCAGTCCGTCTTCGGTCAACGGCGTGCCGTCTCCGGCGAATTCCAGCGCCATGGAGCCTCCTGACGAGGTCGTGCCGTGGCGACTATGTCGCTCCCCGGCGGCGGGCGGCAACGGGAATTCGCGCCATCACCGCGTGTCCGGCGGGGCGGGCGGGGCACCGGTCGGATCGATGGCGGCGGCAACCGCTTGGCGGCTGCCGCGCGGCAGGAGCTTCATGACGAGGATGAAGGAGGCGAACGCCAGGCAGATGACGTTCGATACGATGATCGGCCACGCCCCCAGCAGGACGCCGCAGATCAGCCAGCACGTGAAGGCGGTGACGGTGACCGCGTAGGCGCGCGCCGAGATGCCCTGCATCTCGCGCGTGCGGATGACCTTCCAGGCCTGCGGTGCGAAGCTCACCGTCGACGCGACGGTCGCCGCGCCCCCGACGATCTCCGCGAGGATCACGGCGCCGTCGGCGGCGCGGGCGAGACCGGCGGCCCTCGCAGGGAATGCGCCGGCACGCCCACCGATTACACCTTGCCGAGCAGGACCAGGATCAGCACGACGACGAGGACCGTCGAGAGCAGGCCGGTCGGGGCATAGCCCCATTCGCGGCTGTAGGGCCAGGTCGGCAGTGCCCCGATGAGGATCACGATCAGCACGATCAGCAGTACGGTGCTCACCACGGCGGCCGCCTCCTATGCGTTGCCTGCGGCTCTCCAACGTCCGGTTGCGGCGGCGGTTCCGTGGTCAGGGGGAGAGCCAGCGCTCCTTGGAGAAGTAGGCGCCGGCCGTGGCGCCCTCGTCGAGCAGCAGCGTCGCGCCGTGCATCGCCCGGGATTCCTCGGACGCGAGGAACAGCGCGGCCGCCGCCATGTCGGCGGCGTCGGAGTAGGTGCGCCCGCTCGGCGTCAGCGCCCGGCGCAGCGCCAGGTTCTCCGCGAACTCGGGACTGGTGCGGATGTTCTCGTTCATCGGCGTCGCGGTGTTGCCGGGCGCGATCGCATTGACGTTGATGCCGTGCGGGGCGAGATCGCAGGCGAGGCTGCGGGTCATCATCACGATCGCCGCCTTGGTCGCCGCATAGAGGGTATAGGACGGCGCGCCGCGGAAGCCGGACGCCGAGGCGAGGTTGATGATCTTGCCGGACCCGCGGGCGATCATGTGCGGCGCTGCGGCGTTCACCGCATGGAACGGGCCCTTGAGGTTGATGTCGACCATGCGGTCGACGTCGGCTTCCGGCGTCGCGCCGATCGGCGTCTGGAAGTAGACGCCGGCCGAGTTCACCAGGATGTCGATCGCGCCCAGGCCGGAGATCGCCGCGGCGACCAGGTCCCCGACCGAGGTTCGGTCGGCGACATCCGCGGCGAACGCCAGCGCCCGTCCGCCGTCCGCGGCGATGGCGGCAGCGACGGCCTCCGCCTTGCCGATGTCGCGGCTGGCGACGACGCCAACCTGGGCGCCTTCGCGCGCGAACCGCCGCGCGATGGCGGCGCCGATGCCCGAGCTGCCGCCGATGACGAGCGCCTTCTTCCCATGTAGCCGCATCGCGTTCCCGCCCCCTTACGGTCGACGCAGCATCGGCCCGACGCGGCGGCGACGCAATCGCACCGCGCTGCCCGTAAGATGGGCCTCGTGCGCAGACGGCAGGCATCGGGCGGCGGGCCAGAGCCGGTTTGACAGGCGGCGAAATTCGGCCCTACCGTTCATCCACCGAATACCGATGATCTTTAAATGATTGCCCTGGGGAAAGGGAGCGAGATGGGAATGTGGCAAGCCGGCGTCGACGTCGGCGGCACGTTTACCGATCTTCTGTTCGTGGACGACCGTGAGCGTCGCTTTCGGGTCGTCAAGGTCCCCTCCACTCCCGACGACCAGTCGCGCGGCCTGCTCCAGGGCGTGCGCGACAGCGGCCTCGCCGTCGACGCGCTGAGCGCGCTGGTCCACGGCACCACGGTCGGGACCAACGCGATCCTGGAGCGCAAGGGCGTGCGCTGCGGCCTCATCACCACCGCCGGCTTCCGCGACGTGCTGGAGCTGGGGCGACGGACGCGGCCCTTCGGCTACGGCATGATCGGCAGCTTCGAGGCGCTGATCGCCCGCGAGCTGCGCCTGGAGGTGCCCGAGCGCGTCGACGCCAAGGGCAACGTCCTGGTGGCGCTGGACGAGGATGCGGTGCGCGCGGCGATCCGCCGGCTGGTCGATCTCGGCGCGGAGGCGCTGGTGATCAGCTTCATCCACTCCTACGCCAACCCGACCCACGAGCTGCGCGCCCGCGACATCGCACGCGAGATCTGGCCCAACGCCTTCATCTCGGTCGGTGCCGACATCCTGCGCGAGGTGCGGGAGTTCGAGCGCACCAGCACCGCCGCCCTCAACGGCTACATCCAGCCGATCATGGCCAGGTACCTCGGCCGGGTGCAGAAGGAGCTGAAGCTCGCCCGCTTCCGCAGCCAGCTCCTCGTGATGCAGGGCAACGGCGGCACCATGACGGGGACGGTCGCGTCCGACTATGCCGTGCAGACGGTGATGTCGGGCCCGGCGGCGGGCGCCCTCGCGGCGGCGCGGATCGGCGAGCAGGCCGGCCATCCGAACCTCATCGGCTGCGACATGGGCGGCACCAGTTTCGACGTGACGCTGATCCGAGGCGGCGAGCCGGCGCTCTCGGCGGAGAAGGACATCGCCTACGGCGTGCCGATCCGCATCCCGATGATCGACATCCACACGATCGGCGCCGGGGGCGGCTCGATCGCGCGGATCACCAAGGCGGGCATCCTGCAGGTCGGGCCGGAGAGTGCCGGCGCCAATCCCGGGCCGATCTGCTACGGCCGCGGCGGCATGGAGCCGACGGTGACCGATGCCAACCTCGTGCTCGGCCGCCTCGACCCCGCGGCGATCCCGGGCGTCACCGCCGGCGTCACCCTGGAGCAGGTGAAGGCGCGCCTCGTCGAGGCGATCGGCGCGCCGCTCGGCCTGGACGCCATCCAGGCGGCCGCCGCGATCATCACCATCGCCAGCAACCATCTCGCCAGCGCGATCCGGCTGGTGTCGATCGAGAAGGGCTACGACCCGCGCGACTTCGCTCTCTTTCCGTTCGGCGG
>JADZBA010000338.1 GCA_020852355.1 Alphaproteobacteria bacterium | reverse complement strand
GGGCCCTTGAGGAAGCGGCGGCGGTCGGCCGAGGGGACGACGAGGTCGAAGGTGCGGCCGTCGCGGTGGATGGTGAGCGGGACGTCGACGCCGGCGCGGCCGAGCGCCCAGATGCGGCGGTAGAGGTCGGCCAGGTCCTCGACCTCGCCGCCGGCGACCGCCAGCAGGATGTCGCCCGAGCGCAGGTCGGCCTTCTGGGCCGGCCCGTGCGAGGACAGGCCGACGACCACCACCTTGCCGGAGATCTCGGCCGAGAAGACGCCGAGCCAGGGCCGCGGCGGGCGGTTCGGCCGGCCGATCGTCATGAGGTCGTCGAACACCGGCTTCAGCGCGTCGATCGGCACGACCATGTTGATGTGGCTGCCCGGCCCGCCCTCGCGCGACTGCTGCAGCTGCAGCGAGCCGATGCCGAGCAGCTCGCCGGCCGGGCCGATGAGGGCCGCCCCGCCCCAGTTGGGATGGGCGGGCGCGGTGAAGATCGCCTCCTCCAGCAGGTATTCCCAGTAGCCGGCGAACTCCTGCTTGGCGACGATGCGCGCGGCGACCGACTTGGTGCGGCCGCCGGCCCCGGCCAGCACGACGCGCTCGCCCGCGGCGACGGCGCCCGAGTTGCCGAGCGGCAGCGCCGGCAGGCCGAGCCGGCCCAGGGCCTGCACCAGGCCGAAGCCGGTCTCCTGGTCGTAGGCCAGCACATGGCCCTGCACGGCGCGCCCGTCGGCGAGGCTGAGATAGACCGTCTCGGCCTCGGTCACGAGGTAGCCGATGGTGAGCACGATGCCGTCGGCGCGGATGACGACGCCGTTGCCCGCCCGCTCGGTGCCCAGCGTCTCGGCGCTGAAGGCGTCCTCGGGCACGCTGGCGCGCAGGCCGACCACCGCGGTCAGCGCCCGCTCCAGGTCGAAGGCGTAGTCCGCCGGCTTCGGCTGCACGCTGCCAGGCACGCTCCAGTCGCTGTCCGACATCCGACGAGGCTCCCCAGGGAGATGACGCACAAGTCTAGCCCGGACGCCGGAGATCGGCACCGGCGCGGGCCGCCATCATGTCGGAGGCCGGGGGCGGGCTGGCAAGATCCGGTGGGCATATTCCCGAGAATATCGTATGCTAGACGATGTGCGGGTCGTGCTCGACACCGACGTCATGGTGGCGGCCTTCGTGAGCCCCGGCGGGGCATCCCGCCTGTGGCTGCGTGCGGCATTGCGCCGTGCGGTACGGATGCTCGTTTCGGTGCCGCTGATGCTGGAGTACGAGGCCGTGCTGCTGCGTCCCGACATCATGCGACGCGCGCGGGCGCAGCCGGCGGAGGTGGAGAGCCTTCTCGACGGCGTCGCCGCCGCGGCGGACCATGTGGACATCTCCTTCCAGTGGCGGCCGAGCCTGAGCGACCCGGGTGACGAGATGGTGCTGGAGGCCGCGGTGAACGGACGGGCCGACGCGATCCTGACGTTCAATCGGCGCGACCTCGCCGGTGCCGCGCGATTCGGGATCATGGTCGAGACGCCGGGCATGGCCCTGACGCGAACGAGGATCGCCCTACGATGAGCCAGAGCAACTATCCGCTCCGCCTCCAGACCTCCTTGCTCGACGAGGTGCGCCGCATCGCGCGCCTGGAAGGGGCCAGCGTGAACCAGTTCATCAACGTCGCGGTCGCCGAGAAGCTGGCGACGATGCGGGTGGTCTCGGCCCTGCGCGAGCGCGCCGAGCGCGGCGATCCGGCCGGTGCGCTGGCGATTCTCGATCGCCTCGGCGGCGAGCCGCCGCGGCCGGGCGACGAGATCCCCGCGACGACGCGGCTCGCGGCGCGCAAGGCGCCGGCCCAGCGACCGCCGAGATAGGCGCCGGCGACCCGGCGCGGCCTCAGAAGGGCAGCAGCACGGCGACCGAGGCGAGCAGCAGGAGGGCGAAGGCGACGTTGATCGCGCGGCCGGCGGCGGGGTCGCGGAAGAGCCGGGTCAGCGCCGCGCCGGCCAGCAGCCAGGCGAGGCTGACCGCGGTGATGATCGCCGCCAGCACCGACCCCTTGGCGGCGGCGTCGAGCGCGAGGTGGCCCTTGACCAGCACGAAGCCCGAGAAGAGGGCCGCCATCGCCGCGTAGCCCTTGGGGTTGACCAGCGACAGGAAGAGGCCGCCCGCGAACGACGGCCGCCCCGCCGCCGGCCGGGCTGCGGGCGGAGGGGCGCCGGGCGGAGAGGCGCCGAGCGGCGGGGCGGTGGCGATGCGGAGCGCCAGCCAGGCGAAGTAGAGGGCGGCCGCCGCCGTCACCACCGGCGTCGCCCCGGGCGCCGCCAGCAGCACGCCGACCACGCCCGACGCCGTGACCGCCATCACCGCGACCATGCCGGCGACGATGCCGGCGAGGTAGCCGAGGCCGCCGCGCGCCCCGAACGCCGCCCCCGCCGCGGCGAGGCTGAGCGTCGCCGGGCCGGGGCTGCCGGCCAGCGCCAGGCCGGCGAGGACGAAGCCGAGCAACCCTTCCATGCGACGCGCCCTCCCCTGCCGGTGACGGCGGCGATATGGCGGCCGGGGCGGCGGGGCGTCTTGAACGATCGTGCGGAGCGGTCGAGCGCTGCTCGCGGATAGATTGAGGAAAGCTTGAAGACGGACGACCGGTCGTCGAGGATGCCCCATGCCCATCCCCGACTATCAATCCCTGATGCTGCCGGTCCTCAAGCTCGCCGCGAATGCCGAGCGACGCGTTCCTGAACTGGACGCCGAGCTCGCCGCCCAGTTCGGTCTCACCGAGGAGGAGAAGACCCGCCGCCTGCCGAGCGGGAAGCAGACGATCCTGCACAACCGGGTCCATTGGGCGAAGTTCTACATGACCAAGGCGGGCCTGATCGCGGCGCCGACCCGCGGGCGGTTCATCGCCACGGATCTCGGCCGCGACTTGCTGGCGCGCGATCCGCCTCGCATCGACGTCGACTTGCTCTTGAGCTATCCGAGCTTCAAGGAGTTCTACCGCGGCAATCCCGTCGAGGAAGGCGGTGCCGCGGAGAGCCCGATCGTTGCTGCCGTGCCGACGCAGGTGGCGACGCCGGAGGAGCAGATCGAGGCGGCACATCAGTCCCTCCAGTCCGCACTGCGCGCCGATCTCCTGCAGCGCATCCTCCAGAACACGCCCGCTTTCTTCGAGCAGGTCATCGTCGATCTGCTAGTCGCGATGGGCTATGGCGGCACCCATCGAAGCGCCGCCGAGCAGCTCGGCCGTTCCGGCGACGGCGGAGTCGACGGCGTGATCAATGAGGATCGGCTGGGGCTCGACCGGGTGTACGTTCAGGCCAAGCGATACGCGCCGGCCACTTCGGTGGGTCGACCGGACGTGCAGGCGTTCGTCGGCAGCTTGGTGGGTTTCGGCGCGACCAAAGGCGTCTTCGTCACGACCTCCACCTTCAGCAAGCAGGCGATCGAGTACGCCCAGCGCCTGCCCCAGCGCGTCATCCTCATCGACGGCCTGCGCCTCGGTGATCTGATGATCGAGCATGATGTCGGCGTGCGGCTGAGCCGCACGGTGCAGTTCAAGCGCCTGGACGAGGACTTCTTTGCCGAGGAGGAGTGATCGTCGGGCGTCTCACCGATGGCCGACGCCACCGCGTCCTGCCCGCCATGGTAGCATCCCCCATCCGGGCGGCCGTCTCGGGCGGCGCGGCATGGGGAGGGCACCGGCCATGGCCAGGCGGATCGTGATCTGCTTCGACGGCACCTGGAACACGCCCAGGGACGGGGCGGACCTGGAGGCGATCGCCAAGGGGCCGGACGGCGGCACCTTCGCCGACCTCGGCCCGCCGCAGGGGCCGGAGACCAACGTCTGCCGCATGTTCCGCGCGGTGCGCCGGGTGAGCGCG
>JADZBA010000337.1 GCA_020852355.1 Alphaproteobacteria bacterium | reverse complement strand
CGAGCGCATCGTCGAGCGTGACCGCGCGGCACTCGACCTGTCGCGCACGACGATCGTCGCCCCCGTGGGCGGCACCGTCGTGAACCTCCGCGTGCAGCCGGGCGAGCAGCTCCGCGCGACGACGCCGGTCTTCGCGCTGGTGTCCGACCGGCGGCCCTGGGTCGACGCCAACCTCAAGGAGACGACGCTCGCGCATGTCACGGTGGGGCAGAAGGTGGACGTCGCGCTCGACCTCTACCCCGGCCTGACCTGGGTCGGCGAGGTCGAGAGCATCAGCCCCGCCACCGGCGCGGAATTCGCGATCCTGCCGCCGCAGAACGCCTCGGGAAACTGGGTGAAGGTCGTGCAGCGCCTGCCGGTGCGCATCCGCCTGCTGCCGCGCCCCGACGAGCCGCCGCTGCGGGCCGGCATCACGGCCACGGTATCCATCGACACCCGCCGGGAGCGCAGCCTGCGGGATGCCCTCGCGCAGCTCGGCGATCTGCTCGGCGGCAATGCCAGCGCGTCGGGCGGGGCGTCACCGGGGCGATGACCGCCCGCTGCTGCCGCAGGCGCATCGGGGAGGGGCGAGGATGGCGAACCTTGCGTCTCCGTCGGATCAGCCGTGGCCGAGCGCCCCGAGGCTGCGGGCCATGATGTAGCCGGCGACCACGAAGATCAGACCGGCGAAGACCCGGGTCAGCACGCCGCGCCGCCGCGACAGAACGCGCCCGGCGCGGGCGCCGGCCAGGCTGCCCAGCACTCCGCCGGCCACGAACGCCGCGGCCAGCGGCCAGTCGACGAGCCCGGCGGCGGCATAGGTTCCCGCGGTGGTCACGCCGAAGGCGGTGACGGCGACCAGCGACGTGCCGATCGCCTGCAGCATCGGCATGCCGGTGGCGAGCACCAGCCCCGGCACGATCAGGAAGCCGCCGCCGATGCCGAAGAATCCCGAGAGCGCACCGACGCCGAGCCCGGTGCCGACCAGGGCGGGCGCGTTGCCGCGGCTCAGCCGCACGACCCGATCCGCGCCGACATCGCGCCGCATCAGCATCAGCGCCGCCACGACCACCATCAGCATCGCGAAGGCGCCCAGCAGCGCCTGCCCGTCCACCCGCCGCCCGAGGGCCGATCCGGCAAGGGCGCCCGCCACCCCCGCCGTTGCGAAGACGGTCGCGCAGGGCCAGCGGACGTTTCCCGCGCGTGCGTGACCGAGGACGCTCGCCGCCGCGTTGACCGCGACGGCGACCGCGCTGGTACCGATTGCGACGTGCGCGCCCGGCACGCCGACCAGATAGACCAGCAGCGGCACCGCCAGGATGGACCCTCCGCCGCCCACGAGCCCGAGCGTGAAGCCGACCAGCGAGCCGGAGGCGCCGCCGAGCAGCGCCTGGAGGATGGAGAGGTCTGCCATGATCCGCGGCCCGCCCGCTCACGCCGCGGCCGTGACGGCGGCAGCGCCCGCCGTGCGATTCCCGGGCGTCGGCCGTGTGGCGATCGTCGTCATCGTGGTGTCCTGGTCGTGTCGGTGCGGTTGTCGTCGATCCCAGCCCGGGGTGCGCAGGGCCGGGATTCCGGCGGGCAGTAGAGGTCGCGCAGGACCTCGAGCAGCCGCGCCGCCTTCGGATCGGCCATGCGATAGAACACGGCCTGCGACGCCTTGCGCGTCGCCACCAGCCCGTCCGCGCGCAGCCGGGCGAGATGCTGGGAGAGCGCCGGCTGGGAGAGGCCGACCGATCCTGCGAGCCTACCAACTGTCATCTCGCCGGCACCCACGAGATGGCAGAGAATCAGCAGCCTTCGCTCGTTCGCCAGCAGGCGCAGCAGGCGTGCGGCTTGCGCTGCGTTCTCCTCCAGCGTGGCCATGTCCATCGCCGGTCCCGCCATCGTCATGCGATCGGCTCTTCCATCATCTTGTGCTTAATAAGTATTGTCTTATATGATCTTCAAGACCCACCCTCCGGAGGGCCGCAAGGGACATCATGGAAGAGCCTGTCATCCGTGCCTTCTTCGACGAGGCGACCAACACCGTCAGCTATCTGGTCTGGGATCCCGCATCGAAGGAGGGCGCGGTCATCGACCCGGTGCTCGACTGGGACAACCGTTCCGGGGAGGCCGACACGCGCTCCGCCGATGCGCTGATCGCCGCCGCAGCCGACGCCGGCGTGACGATCCGCTGGGTGCTGGAGACCCATGCCCACGCCGACCACCTCACGGCGGCGCCCTACATCAAGGCGAGGACCGGCGCCCCGGTCGGCATCGGCGAGCACATCCGGGAGGTGCAGGACATCTTTCGCCCCGTCTTCGACGCGCAGGATCTCGTCCCCGGGGGCGGCGACTTCGACCGGCTGTTCGGCGATGGCGAGAGGTTCGCGCTCGGCGGCCTCACGGTCGAGGTGCTGCACGTCCCCGGCCACACGCCGGCCGACGTCGCCTATCGGATCGGCGGCGACGTCTTCGTCGGCGACACGCTGTTCATGCATGACTACGGCACCGCCCGGGCCGACTTCCCGGGCGGCGACGCGCACCAGCTCTGGCGCTCCATCCGACGGCTGCTGGCGCTCCCGTCCGAAACCCGGCTGTGGATGTGCCACGACTACAAGGCGCCGGGCCGCGACCGCTTCGCGTGGCGAAGCACCGTGGCCGAGCAGCGTGCGAGCAACCCGCATGTGAGGGACGGCAAGACCGAGGCGGAGTTCGTCGCGCTTCGCCATGCGCGCGACCGCACGCTGGCCGCGCCGACGCTGCTGCTGCCCTCGATCCAGGTGAACATCCGCGCCGGCCGCTTTCCGCCGACCGAGGCGAACGGCGTGCGCTACCTGAAGATCCCGGTGAAGGCGAAGGGCGGTCTCGCGGCGGCACCACCGGCCGCCGCCGCGCCTCGTTGACCCGGATCGCCGCGCCCCGCGACGGGGCGCGCGGAATTCATCGCCGGGATGTTCGTGCCCGGCATCGCAGGAGGGCTTCGTGACACGCAACATGGGTACCATCGACAGGGCGCTGCGCATCGTGGCCGGCGTCGTACTGCTCGGGCTCGGCGCTTTCGGGCCGCTCGGCTGGTGGGGGCTGGTCGGCCTCGTGCCGCTGGCCACGGGCCTGCTCGGGAACTGCCCCGCCTACAGCCTGCTCGGCATCAGCACCTGCCCGTCGTGACGATCGCGCCGGCGCCTCGCCGCCGGGGATGACCTGCCGGTTCCGCGCGACGCGGCTATGGCGGGCTCCCCGGCTCGATCCGGCCGTCGCGCATCGCCACCATCCGGTCGAAGCGATCGAAGATCTTCTCGTCGTGGGTCACCACGAGAATTGCGGCCTCCTGGTCTCGCGCCACTCCGCGCAGCAGGTCCATGACAGCCCGCGCGCGTTCGGAGTCCAGGGCCGCGGTCGGTTCGTCCGCGAGGATGATGCGCGGGCGATTGGCCAATGCGCGGGCGATGGACACCCGCTGCGCCTCGCCGCCCGACAGCCGTGACGGCATGGCGGTGGCCCGCTTGCCCACCTGGAGATAGTCGAGCAGCTCCCGCGCTCGGGCACGGGCCACGGACACGTCGGTGCCCGCCATGGTCATCGCGAGCGCGACGTTGTCGATCGCGTTCAGGAACGGCAGCAGATTGTGGAACTGGAAGATGAAACCGATCCGCTCGCGGCGCAGACGGCGCAGATCGGCCACGTGATAGCGCCCGTCCCACACCAGGTCGTCGGCGAGCATCAGTCGGCCCGCATTCGGCTCGAGGATGCAGGCGACCGCGTTCAGCAGCGTGGACTTGCCGCTTCCCGATGGTCCCTTCAGGCCCACCACCTCGCCCGCCGAGATCGACAGATCGATGTCGACCAGGGCGTGGACCGCGGCCTCGCCCTCGCCGAAGGTCTTGCTCAGGCGCTCGATCCGGATCAAGGGCGCCGGCACGGCGTCAGCCCCCCAGCGCCTGCTGCGGCTCGATGCGCAGCGCGGCGCGGATCGACAGCAGGCTGCCGAGCAGGCAGATCGCCGCGATCACCGCCGCCATGACCGCGACTTCCGCCACTCCCAGTGCGACCGCCCGGGGGAACAGATCGCGGACCGAGAAGACCAGCCCGGTCGCGGCGGCATAGCCGACGCCGCCGAGGAGGAGCGCCTGCTGGAGCACCAGGCCGACGATCACGCGATCGGGTGCGCCGATCAGCTTCAGCGTCGCGATCTCGCGCACCTTGCTCATGGTCATGGTGTAGATGATCAACGCGATGATCACCGCCGAGACGAACAGCAGCACGATGGTGAACATCCCGAGCTGGACCCGTGCGCGCTGCACCACCGATCGGGTGAGCAGCTCCGACTGCTCGGCGTCGGTCAGCGCGGCGAGGTGCTTCCAGCGGCGCACGGTATCCGCGACGGCGTTCGCGTCCGCGTCGGGAAGCAGACGGGCGATGACCGCGTTGATCGTGTCGGTCGATGCGGCGGCACCACCGGCCGCCGCCGCACGTCGTGCCGCTGGGGGCGCCAGCTTGAACTGAAGTTCCTGGCTGTCGCGCAGATGCACGAAGGCCAGCGGATCGCCGCCCGATGCGACCAGGCCGCGGGTGGTGCCGACCACGCGATACCGGTCCCCGCCGAGCATCAGGGTGGCGCCGGGCGCCAGCCGCGAGCGCTCATCGACCACCAGCTCGAACCGAGCTGCTCCCAGGCCCCGGCCCCTGGCGATCACCGACGGCCCCCCGGGGCGTCCCGGCTCGTAGCCGATCACCTGCACGCGGAGGATGCCGCCGGACGTGCGAGCCTCGGCGGTCCGTAGGGTGACGCTGCCCGCCGCGGCGACGCCGGGCACCCTCTGCACGGCCTCCCGCACGTCGCCCGGGAGGCGAGACGCTTCGGCAAACGGACCGCGCGTGCCCGATTCCACCACCCACAGATCGGCGCGCAGGCTGCGCGAGAGCGCCAGCGCCTCCGCCACCACGCCCTGGTAGATGCCGACCATGGAAAGGGCGACGGCCATCAGCAGTCCGAGCCCGACGCAGGTCAGCAGGAAGCGCCCGAGGGTATGGCGGATGTCGGCGATCGCCAGGTTCACGGCGCGTCCGCCGCGCGCGCCGCACGCCCCGGCCGGAAGCCCGATCCGACCATGATCGCGACCGGCACCTCCGCCGGCAGCGCATCGGTGATGGCGAGGCGGGCGTCGATCAGCCTGGCGGCGAAGCGCACGCGCCGCTGCGCCAGCCGTCCGTCCTCGATCGTCCACACCGTCCCCGAGACGCCGTCGAAGCCATGGACCGCAGCCTCGGGCACCAGCCGGGCCTGCGGCAGCCGCCCGGTCTCGATGACCACCTCGGCCTGCTCGCCGATCACCGGATTGGTGGGACAGTTCCGGCACCGCACATAGACCCGCCGCTCCTCGGTCACGCGGTCCGCCTCCAGGCCGATGCGTGCCACCTCCGCCGACAGCGGGAAGCCGGGTCGGCTGCGCAGCGTCACCACGGCCGGCTGGCCGACGGCGAGATCGCCCGCTCGGCCCTCGTCGACATAGGCCAGCGCCCACAGGCTGTCGGGGTCGACCAGGGTGAAGACCGCCTCCCCGGGATTCAGCGCCGCGCCCGGCTCGCGGGTCCGTGCGATCACCATCGCATCGAACGGTGCCGCCAGAGTGTGCTTGGCGAGGGCGGTGCGCTCCGCCGACCGGTTGGCCAGCGCTTCCGCCTGCGCCGCGCGCGCCACGGCCGCATCGGCCCGGTTCAGCGCGACGTCGGCCCGTGCCGCGATTGCTTCCGTCTCGGCGAGCTCGGCGGCTTCCTGGCTGCCGACGCCGCGCTCGGCCAGATCGCGCCGACGTCGCGCCGTGGCCAGCCGCTGGGCCAACACCGCCTCGGCGCGGTCGCGCTGCGCCTCCGCCCGGGCCGCCGCAGCGGCGGCGGACAGCACGGCAGCCTCCGCCTTCGCGACGCGAGCCTCCTGGCTCGCCGGATTGAGGCGGGCCAGTACCCCACCGGCCGGCACCCGGTCGCCATGATCGGCCTCGACCGTGACCAGCGTGCCCGGCACCTCGAAGCCGACGCGGGACAGCACGCGGGCCTCGATGGCGCCGAGGCCGAACACGGTGACCGGTACATCCCGGGAGATCGCGGCAACGGGTACGGCCAGCGGCCGCTGCGTCGCGTACCACCAGAAGCCGCCGCCGACGACGACGATGGCGACCGCGGCCGCCCACATGCGGAGATGTCTCATATGCCGATCTCCGTTGCCCGACCGAACCGAGGTCGCATGAGGCCGAGCCCGTGCCTGCCTGCCTTCGCGCGCCAGCCATGTCAAGAACGCCCCGCCGAGGGGAGCCCCCCAGGTCCCGGATGTCTTCCCGCTTCTCGCTCCCGACGGCGACCGCCGAGGATGCCGCGGGCGGCCGACGTCGTGGCGTGGCCGAGAGCCGGGGCGACGATACGCGACGGGCAGGGGCATTCTGGGCCGTCGCCAGAATCGGTAGCCCTCGGACCTTCCGGGGCGATGGGGGCTTTCCAGGCGGTCCCACGGGGTGGCCTGGCTGGGGACGACGAGATAGGGCTGGGCCACGTCGGATTTGCTGTGGGGATCGGGATTGCGGCGGCCCGTGCGGCGCCGGTCCCGCGGTAGACGACCTGCGGGAGTTGCACCATCATCGCGCCGCATTCGCTGCGGAGCACGGGCGAACATGGCGACCGGGGACCCCATTGTCGACACGCTGATCCGCGACACGTCCGGGCTGTGGAATACCGTTGCGGGCGACATCGTCGGAACGCCGGTCACGGTCACCTACTCCTTCATGACCCGCATCCCGGACGGGTCGAGCGTCGTCACGTTCGTCGCTTTCAACGAGGCGATGAAGGAGGCGGCCCGCGCGATCTTCGCGCAGTACGAGGCCGTGTCCCGTCTGCACTTCGTCGAGGTCGACGATTCCGGTGAAGGCGGCCAGATCCGGTTGGGGACGAGCAACGAGGTGGTCAATCTGGGGTTCGCCGGCTACCCGTCGAAGTTGCCGACCGCCGGGAACCTGTGGCTCAGCGCCCGGGTGGATGCATTCCTGGATCCGACGCCGGGATCGCTGGCGTACCGGACGATGATGCACGAGATCGGCCACACGCTCGGCATGTTCCACCCGGGCAACTACAACGTGCAGGGCGACCCTCCGCCGCCGCCCTACCTCCCTCCGGAACTGGACAATGGCGGCAACACCGTCATGTCCTACAGCCCCCGCCTGGACGGGACATGGGCGGCGGCGCCGCAGGCCTTCGACATCCGGGCGCTGCAGTACGCGTACGGAATGCCGGAGCCGGGCCGGATCGGCAACCTCACCTACGGCAGCGAGGAGGCCGAGACGCTGCCGGGCACGCCCGAAACCGACTACATGCACGGCCAGGGCGGCGACGATGCGCTCGGCCTGGATGGCGGCGACGACGGTGCCAGGGGCAATGCGGGCGACGATACCCTGATCGGCGGCGCGGGCGCGGACACGCTCTTCGGCAACGAGGGCTCCGACCTCGTCCTGGGCGGTGACGACGACGATGTCATCGACGGCGGCGAGGACGGCGACGACGTCAACGGCAACCTCGGCCGGGACGTCGTCCATGGCGGCCCCGGCGCCGACTTCGTCCGCGGCGGCCAGGGCGAGGACCTGGTCTACGGCGACGACGGCGACGACTGGCACCTCAACGGGAACTTCGGCGACGACGCGGTCCATGGCGGCCACGGCAACGACACGCTCCATGGCGGGGCGGGGAACGACACCCTGGCCGGCGATGCGGGCGCCGACCGGCTGTCCGGCGACCTCGGCGACGACCTGCTGATCGCCGACGGCGACGGCGATGTCTTCGCCTTCGCCTCCGGGCAGGGCCGGGACGTGATCGTGGGCTTCCGGCAGGGGGCCGGCCTGATCGAGATCGCCGACGGCGACAACGGCACCGACATCGCCGGCTTCGCCGCGGTCCTGGCCCGTGCCGCCGACGCCGACTACCAGGGCCAGCCCAGTACCTTCATCGATCTCGGCGGCGGCAGCTCCCTGACCATCGCCGGCATGTCGACGGCGGAGCTCCAGGCCGACGACTTCCTCTTCGTGTAGCGCCGCACCGGGTGCGCCCGCCGGTCACGCGGTCTTCCGGACGCGCCGGCGGTCGCGGCACCAGGTACGATGCGAGATACCGGCCGATATGGCTGGCGGCTAGGCCGGCGATGTCTTCCGGCGTGCCCTCGGCGACGATCTCGCCGCCTGATAGCCCCGGGGTATGGACATCCGGGAATGGCGGAGGGAGCGTCCGCCGAAGATCAATCTAGTATGATCCATCTGTATCTACAAGGTCCCAAAAATCTCGGATATATCAATGAGATCTATGCTATCCGCGTTCCGCTCCGTCTACCTGCATCTACAGATCTGTTGGGGGTAGAGTTGGGGGTTTGATATAGTACCCCCAACCTGGGGGTGGGGGTGTGGCATGGGCAAGTTGACGGCGGTTTCGGTGAAGGCGGCGCGGCACGACCCTGCGAAGGGGCAGCGGCCAGTGCGCTTCGGCGACACCGGCGGCTTGTATCTCCAGGTCGCGCCCGGGGACACGAAATCCTGGCTGGTCCGCTACACGCTCAACGGCCGCGCCCGGGAAATGGGGCTGGGGCCGGTGGGCGAGCCGCCGGCGGGTGTACCGCTGGCGACCGCGCGGGGGCTGGCTCGGGAGGCGAAGGCGTTGGCCATGGTCGGCAAGGACCCGATCGCCGAGCGTCAGGGGCGGCGGGAGGCGGATCGCCGTCGCGTGGAATTGGCCGCGCAACAGACGTTCGAGGCGGCCGCCCGCGCCATGGTCGAGGCGAAGCGGGCCGGGTGGCGGAACGAAAAGCACGCCAAGCAGTGGCTGACGACCCTGGAGCAGCACGTCTTCCCCGTCATCGGCACCATGCCGGTCGCCGACGTCGCCACCACCGACGTGCTGCGCGTCCTGCGGCCCATCTGGGGCACGACACCGGAAACCGCCTCGCGCGTGCGCCAGCGTATCGAGGCGGTGTTGGACTCCGCCAGGGTGAAGGGCTGGCGCCCCGCCGATATCGCCAATCCCGCGCGCTGGAAGGGTCACCTTGCCGGCGAGCTGCCGCCACCGCGCAAGGTGCGGTCCGTGAGGCACTTCCCGTCGCTCCCATGGGGTCAGATGGCCGACTTCATGGTGGCGCTGTCGGAGCGCGAGGGCATGGCCGCCAAGGCTCTGGCCTTCGCCATACTGACGGGTAGTCGGACGGGTGCCGTGCGCCTGATGCAGTGGCGCGAGGTGGACCTGGAGGCCGCAGTCTGGACAGCACCGGCGGCGAACATGAAGGCGCACCGTCCGCACCGCGCCCCCCTTTCGCCGGCCGCGCTGACGCTGTTGGCGACGGTGCGCGACCTCGCCCGGAAGCCTACCGATCTGGTGTTCCCCGGCGCCCGCGCGGGCCGGCCCTTGTCCGACATGGCCCTGTCGATGCTGGTGCGGGGGATGGCCTGCGACGGCCTCGAAGCGGACGAACCGCCGCGGTGGCGCGACATCGAAGGCCGGGCAGTTGTGCCGCACGGCTTCCGTGCGACGTTCAAGGGGTGGTCGTTGGCTCTCGGCTGGCCCGATCCGCTGTCGGAACTGGCCTTGGCGCACGCCGACAAGGACAAGGTTCGCGCCGCCTACGCTCGCGAGGACATGCTGGAGCAGCGCCGCCCGATGATGGACGCCTGGGCGGAGCATTGCGGGCGGGTTCCGGCAGAGACCGCCAGCCTTGCTGCGCATCGTAATCGCCGGGCAGCATAGAGCGAGGCCGCTCGACAGCACGATCTTGCACTAGCCGCCGGCCGCTTCCGTACTGGTATCGCACGCGCGCGCGTGCGCGTGTACTGCTGCGAAATGCTCTGGACGATTCCAAGCACGCCACCATGCACGGAACTGCGGTTTCCATCATCGGCAAAGTAGAGCGCGGGGCGTCGCCGCGGCCGAGGGTCAGAGTAGGATGCAGTCGGCGGGGCGAGGGTGGCGCGCGCCAGCGCGGCGAGGCGGCGCAGCTCGGCCTTGAGGGCGGCGAGGTCGGCCGGGCCTACCCCGTCGGCGGACCGGGATCGTATGGCGCGGCGTCCGGCTTCCTCGGATAGACCGTCTCCGCGGGGTCGCCGGAAGAGGCTGCCGGGGTCGTTATCACGGGCAGCGCCGGCCGGCCGGACTTCACGCGCAGGTCCATCGCCGCGAGGATCACCGCGAAGTCCACCAGTCCCTGGGGCGACTTGTCGCGCAGGCTCAAGGAACTGCCGGGCGCTGGCGTCGAGGGTTCGTCCACCGGCGAAGTCGCGGGCGGCTCGGTTGAGGGCGTCGGCGACGGGGCCGCGGCAGTCGGAGAGCCGCGAGAGAACGGTTGCGATGGCTTCATCTTCGCTGACCCTTGCCCGGTTGGCGTCCGTCGCGAGCTGGTTCCGGTCTGCGCGATGACGCCGGCGCGCTCGACCAGGGCGCCGAACGTAGCACGAGCGGCCGCGCTGACGGTCACGCAGACATCCTGCGCCGTCGACGGAGATTCGCGCGGCTACATCCGCCCGCGAATCGCCCGACTGTGTTCATGCACTAGACAAGGCTGGACGAGATTGGGCCGGAGTGACGACGACTGGCGACGTATGTACGATCGCGGGCGCGGGCGCTGGCTGGTCCAATTGCACGAGGGTAGTCCAGGCAGCCGGATGCCCTGACGATGCGGGTGGCAGCGATGGCATTCACCGTTCCGGATGGCTATCTCGATGGACCCTCGGCGACCCGGGCTGCACATGTCTTCTGCACCGCCGCAGCGGACCGATGCCCTGCGTTCTTGCGGAAGGGAATCACCCGGGACCCCAAAGTTTGGGGCGTCGCCGTCTTCGCGATATGGATCGTGGCCGAGTTCGCCAACGCCCGCATTCCAGCCTTCGGCATCCGGGACACGGATGGCGAACTGGTCGCCCTCGAAGCGGCCCTGTGGCGCGCTCCACTCTTCATTGCAGCCGAAATGGGCTATGGCGGCAGCACCGGGGCCACGAAGGACCCGGGCTTGGCATTCGTCGGCGGAAGGAAGTTCGATCTCCGGTCGCCCCGGAGTTCCGTGCTGCCCATCATCGCGGAGCGCGATCTGCTCGAAGCACTCGGCGCCACCAAACTGCCGCCCGGTCCCACGATCCTACCCGCTGATATGCCCGGCGATGCCTCTCCCCCGAAGGACCGAGCCGAAGCCGCCCGCTGGTGGCTGCTCGGCTACGCGGAGGCGATGGCACGCCCGCAGACGCTCGATCGGAATGTCGCTGCGAAGCTGTGCCAGGATTCGACCGGATGCACGATCGACGAGGGG
>JADZBA010000336.1 GCA_020852355.1 Alphaproteobacteria bacterium | reverse complement strand
CGCTGAGCCCGCAGTTCCAGGCGACGGCCCTGGCGCTCGCCGGCGGCGAGGCCGTGCTGGCGCGCGAGGGGCGCCGCGACTGGCTCTACGCGCGCGACGCCGCCGAGGGGCTGCTCGCGCTGCGCGATGCACCGGCGCCGGTGCCGCCGCTGGTCAACGTCGCGCCGGGGCGGGAGACGACGGTGGCCGAATGGTGCGTGCGCCTGGCCGCGCGCTATCCCGGCTTCCGCTGGCGGCTCGCGGCGCCGGGAGAGGCCCCGTCGGTCGATCTGCACGGCGCGCAGGACCGCCGTCCGCTGGCCGTGGCGCGGCTGGCGTCGCTCGGGCACCACTCTGTCTGGGATCTCGACCGCAGCTTCGCCGACTACGTGGACTGGGTGGCCGCCAACCGGTCGCTGGTGGCGAGCAGATAGAGGGCGCTCACGCCACGCGCGGCCGCACCACCATGGCGATGGCGGCGAGCACGAGGGCGAGTGCGGCGAACTCCGTGAAGCCGAGCGGCTCGCCCAGCAACAGCGCGCTGGAGATGACGCCGACCGCGGGGATCGCGAGCGTGCTGATCGAGGCGATGCTCGCCGGCAGGCGGTCGAGGATGCGGTACCAGGTGTAGTGGCACCAGATCATCGCCACGGTGGAGGCGTAGAGCATGCCGACCCAGCCGAAGGCGGTGGTGCGGCCGAGATCCGGAAGGGGCGACAGGAGGAGCGCACTGAGCACCAGCGGCGGCGTGCCGATGATCATCTGCCAGGTGGTGAGCTGTACCGGGGTGTAGGCCCAGCGCCGGCCCTTCACCATCATCGTGCCGATCGACCAGGTGAAGGCGGAGCCCAGCATCAGCAGCGGGCCGCGCAGGTCGCCGCCGATCGCGCCGATCTCGGGCGCCATCAGGACGCCGAGGCCGGCGGCGCCGAGCAGGAGGGCGAGGATCTTCGCGGTGGTCAGCTTCTCGCCCAGGATCGGCGCGGCCAGCATCGTCGAGATCACCGGCATGAGGTAGGCGATGATGCCGGCGCGGCCGGCCGCCATGTAGGCCAGCCCGAAGCCGGTCATCACGTGCCAGATGAAGATGTTGAAGAAGGCCATGACGACGAGCAGCGGCAGCTCGCGCCGGGTCGGCGGCCGCAGCCGCTGGCCGTTCGCCCAGACCAGGAGGATCATGCCGGCCGTCGCGATGACCAGGCAGATCGCCCGGAACATCCAGGGACCGAGCTCGATCACCGCCGTCTTCATCATCGGCCAGTTAATGCCCCAGAGCACGGACATCGTGACGAGCAGCCCGAGGGTGGAGCCGTCGATGCCGCGATGGGAGGCGAGGGCAGGGGCCGGCCGGGTTGCATCGGTCATGGGCCGCGGATCATCCGGGCAACGTCACCCCGATGCAACCGGCATGGCGGCATGCCCGGGACGCGGACGGCGCATGACCGATGCGGCCCGTCGGCTCGTTCCCCGCCCGTCCCCGGGGACGGGCGGGGACGCGTCAGCGCCTGGCGTTCGGATCGTACTGGCGCTGGCCGCTCTGCGGCGTGCGCTGCTGCTGCGGTGCCTGCTGGCGCTGCTGCTGCTGCGGCATCTGCTGGCGCTGCATGGCGGCCGGGTTCGGCTGCTGGCCCTGGTGGCGCTGCATCGCGCCGAGGTTCATCCCTCCCGGGCTTATGCCCTGGCCCGGCATCTGTCGGGCGCCGGGATTGAAGCCGCCCTGGCCCTGCGGGACGTGGGTGCGCGGCCCGGCCTGCATCTGGCCCGGGCTCATGCCCTGCCCGGGGATCTGGCGGGCCCCGGGATTGAAGCCGGGAGCGCCCTGGCCCGGCGGGACATGGGTCCGCGGCCCGGCCTGCATCTGACCCGGGTTCATCCCGCCCGGTCCGAAGCCCTGCCCGGGCACCTGCCGGGCGCCCGGATTGAAGCCGGGAGCGCCCTGGCCCGGCGGGAACTGGGTGCGCGGCCCGGCCTGCATCTGGCCCGGGTTCATGCCGCCCGGGCCGAAGCCCTGCCCGGGGACCTGCCGGGCGCCCGGACTGAAGCCGGGAGCGCCCTGTCCCGGCGGGAACTGGGTGCGCGGCCCGGCCTGCATCTGCCCGGGGTTCATGCCGCCGGGACCGAAGCCCGGACCGCCCGGGCCCTGCGGCTGCTGCCGGCTGCCGGGGCCGAACTGCGGCGGATTGGCCATCCCCATGCCGGTGCGCGGACCCGGGCCCTGGCCCTGGCCTTGCGGCCAGCGATTGGGGGTGAACTGCTGACCGCCCGGAGCCATTCCGGTGCGCGGACCCTGTCCGCCCTGCGGCCAGCGGTCGGGACCGGGGCGGCCGTCGCGCCAGTCGCCGCCGCGCGGCCCGTCGCGCTGCCCGTCACGCCAGTCGCCGCCGCGCTGCCCGTCACGCCAGCCGGGGCCGGGCCGGCCGGGATCCTGGAAGCGGGGCGGCGGGAGCTGCGAGTAGGCGGGCCGCGGCGGCGGGCGTACGGGATGGGCGAAGTAGTGCCGGTCCCAGCGGTCGCGGTCGCGATACCATGGCCGGCCGTAATAGTACCGGTCCCAGTAGGTGGCCAGCCCGAAGGCGACGATCGGGATGCCGAGCGCCGGCCCGTATTCGACGACGGTGATCGGCTGCTCCTCGTACTGCTGGGCGACGAAGCGGCCGGACACCCAGCCGCGGACCTCGCCCCAGGTGACGTCGCACCATACCCAGCCCTCGAGGCAGCCGTGCAGCAGCACCGCGCTGCCGTAGGGAATGGTCGCGACCTGAGGATACTCGGTGCCGGGTCCGGCGCGCAGGTTGACGGCGCCGGTGACGAACGCCTCGACGGCGAATTCCTCGGCGTCCTGCGCCGCGACGGGCAGGGCGGTCGGCAGGGGCAATGCCATCAAGAGGCCCGCCGCTACCAATAGGCGCTTCATGGCTTCCTCCCTGCCGCCGCTCAACGGAAACGTCCGCTGCGGCCGATATATTCGCTTACTATAGCCGGTCCGCCCCCGCCCTCCGAATCATTCCCTCATGACGGGCGTCGCCGCCGGGTGCCCCCGCGCTCGCGACGCCCGTCCCGGGGCGCTATTCGCCGGGCCCCTGGTTGCCGCGCAGGCCGGTGCCCCCGGGCCCGGTGCGGTTCTGGTGGAAGCCGGGGTTGTAGTTCGGCGCCACCGCGCCGCGCCGGTCGGGCCGGTCGGGGCGATAGTCCGGGCGGCGGTCCACGCGATGGTCGGGCCGGTAGTCGGGGCGGCGATCGCGATGGACCTCCGGCCGGTAGTCGGGCCGGCGGTCGCGATGGTAATCGGGCCGGTAGGCCGGCGCCGGCCGGTAGTGCGGCTCCGGGCGGAAATCGCGTCGGGGAACCGCGTACCGCGGCGGCGGCGCGCGGTGGTAGTAGCTCTCCCAGCGCGGGCGCTCGCGATAGAAGGGCCGGCCGCGATAGTGGTTGTCCCAGTAGCTGCCGAGGGTGAAGGCGATGATCGGCAACGCGATCTGCGGGCCGATCTCGACGACCGGCGCGCGGCGGCCGAGGTACTCGTACGAGATGTAGTTGCCGGCAACCCAGCCGCGCGCCTCGCCGAAGGCGACGTCGCACCAGCTCCAGCCTTCCAGGCAGCCGAACACGGCGACCGGCGCCCCCGCCGGGATCGCGGTGATCCTCGGATAGGCGGTCCCGGGTCCGGCACGCAGGTTGACGGTCCCGATCACCCACCCCTGCGACTGGGCTGCGGCCGGCGGTGCGGCCGGCAGGAGCGTTGCCAGCGCCACGGCGGCGGCGGCCAGGATTCGTTTCATCGTCGTCTCCTTGTTCACCCCGACAACGCGCGTGGTGCCGGACTTATTCACGGCAAACGCCAGTCGGTCAGGTGCGTTCCCCGCCCTCCTCCGACACCAGGGCGTTGAAGAGCTTCTCGATGGTCGCGCGCTCGATGTCGCGGGTGATGAAGACGATGCGCGAGCGGCGGTCGTCGCTGGGCCATTCTTCGAGCAGCAGCGGCGGGTGGAACACGTGCTGCACGCCATGGATGACGACCGGCTTGTCGGATTCCTGCACGTTCACGATGCCCTTGACCCGCAGCAGGTTCTCGCCGCCCGAGGAAGCCAGCAGCTCCATCCACAGCGTGAACGTCGACCAGGGGATCGGCGTCTCGGCCGTGAAGCAGAACGCGCGGATATGGTCGTCGTGCCGGTTGACGTCGTGCGGGTCCTGATCGCGGTGGCCGTGCTCGTGGCCATGCCCATGTTCGTGCCCATGCCCATGCCCATGTCCATGGCCATGGTCGTGACCATGGTGGTCATGGCCGTGGCCGCCTTCGTAGGCCTCCTCGCGCAGCCAGCGGGCGACGTCGGGGGTCTTGGTCGCGGGGTTCCACAGGCCGGCGTCGAACAGCCGGGCGGGATCGACGTCGCCCATGATCACCGGCAGCAGCGTGGCGCCGGGGTTGATCGCCTCCAGCCGCCGGATCAGCGCGGAGCGCCGGGCGTCGTCGACGAGGTCGGTCTTGGTCAGCACCAGCCGGTCGGCGACCGCCGCCTGCTTCACCGATTCCTGGTGCTGGTCGAGCTCGGTCATGCCGACCGCGGCGTCGACGGTCGTCACCACGCCGTCGAGGCGATAGCGCTCCGACAGCAGCGGATCGGTCATCAGCGTATGCAGGATCGGCGCGGGATCGGCGAGGCCGGTCGTCTCGATCACCACCCGGTCGAACTGCGGCACCTCGCCGCGCACCCGCTTCACGAACAGGTCGCGCAGCGTGTCGACCATGTCGCCGCGCACCGTGCAGCACAGGCAGCCGCTGTTGAGCAGCACGATGTCCTCGCTGGCGGTGCGGACCAGTGCGTTGTCGATGCCGATCTCGCCGAACTCGTTGATGACGACGGCGGTGCGGTCCATTCCGGGATGCTGCAGCAGCTTGTTGAGCAGCGTCGTCTTGCCGCTGCCGAGGAACCCGGTGATGACCGAGATCGGCAGGCGGGCGGCGGCGCTGGCGGCGGCGGGGTCGGTCGACATCGTTCAGGTTCCTTGCGCGTGGCGGGGTGAGGGGCGGCGCGGCCACCCGATCATGATCATGAAGATAGCAAGTGCGACGACGACCGCCGAGGGGCCGGCCGGCGTATCCCAGGCGAGCGACAGCCCGAGCCCGCCGGTCACGGCGACCGCGCCGATGAGCGCGGCCAGGACCGCCATCGCCTCCGGCGTCCGCGACAGCCGGCGGGCGGCGGCGGCCGGCAGGATCAGGAGGGCGGTCACCAGCAGCACGCCGACCGCCTTCATGGCCGCGGCGACGACGAGCGCCAGGAGGAGGGGGAAGAGGATTCGCGTCGCGACCACCGGCATGCCTTCGACGGTCGCGAGGTCCTCGCTGACCGTGGCGGCGACGAGCGGCCGCCAGGCCCAGGCGAGGGCCGGCAGCGCCACCGCCGCGGCACCGCCGATCCACCAGAGGTCGGCCGGCGAGACGGCGAGCAGGTCGCCGAAGAGGTAGGCCATGAGGTCGACGCGGAGCGTCTCGACGAAGGCGATGACGACCAAGCCGATCGCCAGCCCGCTGTGGGCGAGGATGCCGAGCAGCGTGTCGGTCGGCACCAGCCGCCGCCGCTCGATCGTGACCAGCAGCAGCGCCAGCGCCAGCGAGGTCGCGATGACGCCGATCGCGAGGTTGATGTCGAGGAGATAGCCGATCGCCACGCCGAGCAGCGCCGCATGGGCCAGCGTGTCGCCGAAATAGGCCATCCGCCGCCACACCACGAAGCAGCCGAGCGGCCCGGCGATCGCCGCCACCCCGATGCCCGCCGCGAGCGCCCGCCAGACGAAGTCATCCATGGGGGGCATGCTCCCCGTGATCGTGCCCCTCATGGTGGTGGTGGTGATGGCCGCCCAGCGGCACCACCCCTCCGTCGGCGTCGTGGCGATGGTCGTGATGATGGGCATAGACCGCGAGCGCTGTCGCCGCCGGTCCGAAGAGGTCGTGGTAGGCCGGGTCGAGCATCACGGATTCCGGCCGGCCGCTGCAGCAGACATGGCGGTTGAGGCAGACGACGGCGTCGGTCGCCGCCATCACCAGGTGGAGGTCGTGGGACACCAGCAGCACGCCACAGCCGCGGCGGTCGCGCAGGTCGCGGATGAGCGCGAACAGCTCCGCCTGGCCGGTGACGTCGACGCCCTGCACCGGCTCGTCGAGGACCAGCAGCGCCGGCTGGCGCAGCAGGGCGCGCGCCAGCAGCACCCGCTGCCATTCGCCGCCGGACAGATCGTGCACCTCGCGCCGGGCGAGATGGGCGACGCCGGTCTCCGCCAGGGCGGCGGTGACGGCCGCGTCCGTCGGCCGCGCGGTCAGCGCCAGCATCCGCGCCACGGTGAGCGGCAGGCTGCGCTCGACCGCCAGGCGCTGCGGGACGTAGCCGACGGCGAGGCCCGGCGCGCGCGTCACGCGGCCGGCAGTCGGCGGCACCAGCCCGAGGGCGAGACGCACGAGGGTGGTCTTGCCGGCGCCGTTGGGCCCGATCAGCGACACGATCTCGCGCGGCCGCACCGCCAGGGAGACATGCTCGACCAGCGTCGCGTCGCCGATGCGGTAGGTGACGTCGTCGAGGGCGACCAGGGGGGCGGGACGATCGGCCATGGTCGCGCCCTCAGCCCGGCCGGCAGCTCGGGCACAGGCCGGTCACCTCGACCGTCCGGTGCTCGACCGCGAAGCCGAGGGCGCGCGCGCGCTGCTCGATGGCGTGGGCGATCGCCGGCTCGTCCAGCTCCGCCGTGGTGCCGCAGCGCGTGCAGATCAGAAACTGGCCCTCGTGCGGCGCGTCGGGATGGGCGCAGCCGATGAAGGCGTTGAGCCTGTTGATGCGATGCACCAGCCCCTGCTCCATGAGGACCTCTAGGGCGCGGTAGACGGTCGGCGGGGCGGCACCCGACCGGAGGGCGCGCAGCCGGTCCAGCAGGTCGTAGGCGCCGATCGGCCCGTGGCTCTCCCACACCAGCTCCAGCACCTGCCGGCGCAGGCCGGTGAGCCGCGCTCCGCGCTCGCCGCACAGCGTTTCGGCCGTGGCGAGGGCGGTCGCGACGCAGCGCGCATGGTCGTGGCTCGGCGCCGGGAAGGGTGCGGGCGGAAGCGGGGGATGGGCATGCGGCATGGGGCTTGCGCCATTCATGAATGAAACATTATAACATATAGTCTTCAAGTCCCCACCATACGAGACAAGGCGAGGTAACGGAATGGCCCAGCGCTTCCTGCTCCCGGCGTTCGCGACGCTGGCCCTGGCGATGCAGCCCCTCCCGGCCCGCGCCCTGGACGTGGTCACGACGGTCAAGCCGATCCATTCCCTCGTCGCCGCGGTGATGGCCGGCGCGGGGACGCCTTCGCTGCTGATCGGCGGGGCGGCGTCGCCCCACACTTACCAGCTCAAACCCTCGGAGGCGAAGCGGCTGGAGGCGGCCGATCTGGTGATCTGGGTCGGCCCGACCCTGGAGACGCCGCTGGCCAAGCCCCTGCGAACCCTGGTCCGCCGCGGCGCGCTGATGACGCTCACCGCCACCCCTGGCATCCGCGTGCTGGCGGCGCGCGAGGGTGGCGCGTGGGAGGACCTGCACGACCACGGTCACAAGCATTCCGCCGCCGCCGAGGAGCTGGACGGGCATCTCTGGCTCGACCCGGAGAACGCCGGGGCGGTCGCCCGCGCCGCCGCCGCCGCGCTGGCGCAGCGCGATCCGCCCAATGCGGAGCGCTACCGGGCCAACGCCGCGGCCCTGTCGGACCGGCTCGCCGTCCTGGACGGCGAGATGCGCGCCAGGTTGGTAGCGGTGAAGGGCGTCCCCTTCCTCTCGTTCCACGACGCCTACCAGTACCTGGAAGCGCGCTACGGGCTGAACGGCATCGGCGCCATCGCCGTCTCGCCGGAGCGCAAGCCCGGCGCCAAGCGGCTGCAGGCGCTGCGCCAGCGCGTGCGTACGGCCGGTGCCCGGTGCGTCTTCAGCGAACCGCAGTTCGACCCGGGCCTCGTCGCCACGGTGATCGAGGGCAGCAAGGCGCGCACCGCCGTGCTCGATCCCCTCGGCGCGACGATCGCCGACGGCCCCGACCTCTATCCCGCGCTGATGCGCGGCATCGCCGACGCCTTGCGCGGCTGCCTCGCGGCGACGAGCTGATCGACTAGAGCGATCCCGGCGGGGCCTCCAGCGGCCCGATGATGCAGCCGCAGACCGGGCACGTCGTGCGCGCCAGGAGCGCGTCGGCCGCCTCCGGGGACAGCCGCTGGCCGACCGGCCCGGCGGCGTTCTCGCGCAGGAAGGCGAGGGCGCGCAGCCGGTGATCCTCGGCGGCGGCGGCGCCGCAGGCATTGGCGAAGGCCTCGGCCGTCGGCGCATCCATCGGCTGCACGCTGAAGGCGCGCGCGTCGCGCGGCCAGCCGAGCAGGATTGCGGTGCCGCCGCCGGCGGCGGCGGCGAGGAAGCGGCGGCGGGAAGCGATGCCGGTCATGGCGCGGCCCTACGAGCGGTGACGAGCGGAATCTAGGCCTGCACGGGGATGCGTTCAATGCGGCCCTGATCCGCCGTCCGCGCTCCGCCGCGCGGATCCGAAAGCCTCCAGGGCGCGACGCCGGGCGGCCGCGTGGTCGACGATCGGCGCGGGATAGTCCGTGCCGAGCCGGAGGCCGGCGGCTGCGAGGATCGCCGGCGGGGCGGCCCAGGGGCGATGGATGT
>JADZBA010000335.1 GCA_020852355.1 Alphaproteobacteria bacterium | reverse complement strand
GCGACCTCGTCGGGGGTCAGCGGCAGGTGCGGCGACATCGTGGGCGTGTGGATCGAGCCGGTGACGGCGCAGGTGATGATGACCTTCTTGGCGGCGGCCATGTCGGCGTTCTCCGGGTGACGGTGGGCGGATCAGCTTTCCCGCGGCGGCGGGAGCGAGTCAACGTGCCGCGCGCTCACTGGTAGCCGAGCGCGCGGGGCAGCCAGAGCGCGAGGCCCGGCTCGATGATCACCAGGGCCATCGCGGTCGCCATCGCGGCCACCATCCACAGCACCCAGCGCACGGTCGATTCCATGGGGATGCCGGCGACCTTGCAGGTGACCATGAGGTTGACCGCGACGGGCGGCGTGAACTGGCCGATCGCGACGTTCATGGTGATGAGCACGCCGAACCACACGAGGTCCCAGCCGAAGCCGGTCGCGATCGGCACCAGGATCGGCAGCAGGATGAGGAAGATCGAGACCCCGTCGAGGAACATGCCGGCGAACAGCAGCAGGACCATCACGAGGGCCATGACGCCCCACTGGCCGAGGCCGAGCGACAGCAGGCCCTTGGCGAGCTGGTCGAAAGCGCCCAGGGTCGAGCCCGCCCAGGCGAAGACGCTGGCGAGCGCCACGATCATGAGGACCACGGCCGAGATCTCGGCGGCCTCGACCAGCAGCCGGTAGAGGCCGGCCCAGTCGATGGTGCGGTAGACGAAGACGCCCACGGCGAGGCCGTAGAACACCGCCACCGCGGCCGCCTCGGTGGGCGTGAACGCGCCCGAGCGCAGCCCGCCCAGGATGATCACCGGCGCCAGCAGCCCCCAGGAGGCGTCGCGCAGGCTCGGCCAGAAGCGCGGCCGATCCTCGTCGACGGTCTGCCCGAAGCCGTAGCGCCGGGACAGCACGACGATCGGCACCATCAGCGACAGCCCGGCGAGGATGCCGGGGACCATGCCCGCGGCGAACAGCTCGGGCACCGATGCGCTGGGCACCAGCACGCTGTAGACGATGAAGGCGATCGACGGTGGGATCAGGATGGCGGTCGAGCCGGCGGCGGCGATGATGCTGGCGGAGAAGGCGCGCGGATAGCCGGCCTTGGCCATGCTCGACGTCATCACCGTCGCGACCGCGGCGGCATCGGCCGGACCCGAGCCGGAGATGCCGCCCATGACCATGCACACGAGCACCGCGACGATGCCGAGCGCGCCGCCGCGCTGCCCGACGATCGCCATCGCCAGCCGCACCAGGCGTCCCGCGACGCCCGAGCGCTCGAAGATCAGGCCGGCGAGGACGAACACCGGGATCGCCAGCAGCGGGTACTTGGCGATGCCGGTGTAGGTGCTGGTCGCGATGGACATGATGCCGAGGCCGGCATCGGCGATCACGACCGCCGCCGACAGGCCGAGGGCGATCGCGATGGGCACCCCGGCCAGCAGCAGGGCGACGAACCCCAGGAAGAGGACGAGCGTGTCGCCGCTCATGGCGCGCGGGCCACGCGGATCGCCCGTCCGATGACGCGCAGCAGGATGACCGCCGACAGGATCGGCAGCCACATCGTGTAGAGGAAGGTCGGGATGCCGAGCCCGGGGGACGTCTCCTCGAAGCGGTATTCGTCCCAGGCCATGCGGCCGCCGAGCCGGACCAGCAGGACGAACATCGCGGCCACCGCCGCCAGCACCAGCACTTCTGCCCGGCGCCGCCATCGCGGCGGCAGCCGGTCGAGCAGGAAGGTCACGCGGATATGACGGTCGGTGGCGAAGGCGATCGCCGAGCCGAGCAGGGTCAGGATCACCATGAGGGCGATCGAATACTCCTCGGTGAAGGCGAAGGAGATATTGGTGAAGTAGCGCACGACGACGTTGGCGAAGGTGATCAGGCACAGCGCCGCCATCGCGGCGGCCATCAGCGCTTCCTCGATCCTGAGGGGCACGCGGGGCGGCGCCTCCGGTCGCGGGGCGTCCTGTTCGGGATGCGTCGTCACGGTGTGGGTCGCGCCGGCCGGGGACGCGGACGTCCCCGGCCGTGCTCCGGCGTCAGCGCTTGGCGACCGAATCCTCGGCCATCTTCACGAGATCGGGGCCGATCTGCTTCGCCCACTTGTCGTAGACGGGCCTGGTCGCGGCCTGGAATGCCTTGCGCTCGGCGTCGCTGAGGCGGATCACCGTCACGCCCAGGCTCTCGACCTCCTTGACCACCGCGTCGTCGGGCGCGACGAGGCCCTTGCGGGCGAGGTCGACATTCTCCTTCGCCGCCTGCAGCGCCGCCTCGCGGACGATCTTCTGGTCCTCGGGCTTCCAGCTCTTCCACACCGTCTCGTTGACGACGAAGATCAGCGGGTCGGCGACGTAGCCCCACAGCGTCACGTGCTTCTGGCCGACATTGTGCAGCTTGGCGACGGTGAAGATCGTCAGCGGGTTCTCCTGCCCGTCGACGGCGCCGGTCGACAAGGCGGGCTGGGCGTCGGCCCAGCTCATCTGCGTCGGGTTGGCGCCGAGCGCGGTGAAGGTGTCGTTGAAGAGCGGCGAGCCGACGACGCGGAACTTGAGGCCCTTCATGTCCTCGGGCCGGCGGATGTC
>JADZBA010000334.1 GCA_020852355.1 Alphaproteobacteria bacterium | reverse complement strand
CCCTGGCGGCGGCGCTCGGCACCGAGCGGCTGACCGACCTCGTGGTGACGATCGGTTTCTACAACTGCGTGGTCCGCGTGCTCGGAACCATGCAGATCGACGTCGAGGACGACTACCGCCACTACCTCGAGGAATTCCCGCTGCCCGACCGGCCGTGAGTCCGGGCCGGGCCGTCGTCGCCGGCGGCTCGATCGGCGGGCTGCTGGCGGGGTTGCTGCTGCATCGCGCCGGCTGGACGGTCACCATCTGCGAGCGTGCCGGCGAGGCGCTCGCCTCGCGCGGCGCGGGGATCGTCACCCATCCCGAGCTGCACGCGGCGATGGTCGCCGCCGGGGCCGATCTCTCCGAGGGACTCGGCATCGCGGTCGACGGGCGCGTCGTGCTGGCCCGCGACGGCACGGCGATCTGCGCGGCGGCGATGCCGCAGGTGCTGACCTCATGGGGACGCGCCTACCGCTTCCTGCGCGCTGCCTGCCCCGAGGGGATCTACCTTCACGGCAAGGCGCTGGAGCGCATCGCAGAGCGGGGCGGCACGGTGGCCGTGCATCTCGGCGACGGCAGCGTCGAGACCGCCGACCTGCTGGTCGCCGCCGACGGCGTGCAGTCGACCGCGCGCCGCCTCCTCTTCCCCGCGGCCGCGCCGCGCTATGTCGGCTACTGCGCCTGGCGCGGCCTCCTCGACGAGCGCGCGCTGTCGCCGGCGGCGCACGCCCAGCTCTTCCGCAGCGTCGCCTTCTGCCTGCCGAGCCGCGAGCAGATGCTGGGCTATCCCGTCGCCGGCGCCGACGAGGAGCTGACCCCCGGCCGCCGCCGCTTCAACTTCGTCTGGTACCGCCCGGCCGATCCGGCCGGCGACATGAAGGACCTCTTCACCGGCAGCGACGGCCGCGACTACGGCAGCGCGATCCCGCCGCACCGCATCCGCCCCGACGTCATCGACCGGATGCGCGACGACGCCGGGCGCCTTCTGGCGCCGGCGTTCGCGGAGGTCGTGCGCAAGACGCCGCAGCCCTTCCTGCAGGCGATCTTCGACCTGGAGACGCCGTCGATGGCGGTCGGCCGGACGGCGCTGCTGGGGGACGCCGCCTTCGTCGCGCGGCCCCATGTCGGCCTCGGCGTCACCAAGGCCGCAGGCGACGCCGTCGCCCTGGTGCGGGCGCTGGCCGAGCATGCGGACGTACCCGCCGCGCTGGCGGCCTACGACGCCGAGCGGCGGCCCTACGGGGCGCGCGCGATCCGCCGCGCGCGCCATCTCGGCGCCTACCTGCAGGCGCAGCTCCTCTCGCCCGAGGAGCGGGCCCAGGCGGAGCTCCATCGCTCGCCCCGGGCGGTGATGCTGGAGACCGCGGTCGTCGACGACATCGAGCGCTGGTAGCCGCCCTCAGCCGCGCAGTGCCAGCATCTGGGCCAGGTATCCGTCCGGCGCGACCGCGACGTCGATCAGCGCCGGCCCGGCGCCCGCCAGCGCGTCGCCCAGCGCTTCGCGGTACGAGCCGGCATCGGCGGCGTGGAAGCCGCGCACGCCCAGGGCCTGGGCGGCGGCGGCATAGTCGGCCCGGCCGAGCGCCACGCCGTCGCGGGCCATCTGCCGCTGCTGCTGCTTGATGTCGATCAGCGACAGCGACGCGTCGTTGAAGACGACGACCACGACACGGGCATTCGCCTGGGCCGCCGTGGCGAGCTCGCCCAGGCACATCGCCAGTCCACCGTCGCCGGTGAAGGCGACGACCGGCCGGTCAGGCTCGGCCAGCGCCGCGGCGATCGCCGCCGGCAGGGCGAAGCCCATCGTCGACAGGCCGTTGGAGATCAGCAGGTCGCGCGGCGCCGCGGCGCGCCACAGGGCGGTCGCGGCGAACATGTGGGCGCCGGCGTCGACGGTGCAGCGCGCCCGCGGACCGGCCTCCTCCTGGGCGATCGCGACGATGTCGAGGGGCGAGATCGAACCCTTGCCGGTCCAGCCGAGCCGGTCGCGCATGCGTCCGCGATGGTCGGCGATGGCGGCTGCCGTCCAGCCCGACGCGCGCGCCCCCTCGCCCAGCGCCGCCACCGATTCGGCGACGGGGCCGAGCAGGGTGACCGCGGGCTCGAGATAGTGCAGAGGACGGGCTGCCGCGGCGAGATCGACGACCGGCGCGCCGTAGCGCCAGGGCTGCGGGATCAGCTCCACCGGATCGAGGCCGACCAGCACGATCAGGTCCGCCTCGCCGACGCAGGGCGCCTCCAGCGAGCCGCCGGTGAAGAGCCCGACATAGGCCGGGTCGTCGTCGGCCACGACGCCCTTGGCCTTGTAGGTGACCAGCGCCGGGCAGCCCAGGGTACGTACCAGCTCGCGGACCGCAGCCGCAGCCGCGGGCTCGGACGCCGATTCGAGCCCGCACAGCACCAGCGGCCGGCGCGCCCCGGCGAGGCGGGCGCGGACGCGATCGACGGCGCCCGCGTCGGGCTCCGCCGGGGTCTCCGACGCGGCGCGGCTGCTGCCGGCGACGAGGCGGTGCGTCGCCTCGCCCGCGAGGTCGAAATGGACGACGCCGGCGGGGGCCGCCGCCGCGCGGTCGAGCAGCGTCTCCACCTCGGCCACCACGTCGTCGCCGTCGAGCCGGCTGTAGCCCTTGGTGAGCGGTGCCAGGAGCGCCCGCTGATCGAAGAACTGGTGGGTGACGAAGCCCCGGTGGGCATCGGAGAAGCCGTCGGAGACGACGCACAGCGGCGCGCGCTCCAGCGCCGCACAGGCGACGCCGTTGACGGCGTTGGCGAGGCCCGGTCCGCGCGTCGTCAGGACGACGCCGGGAACGCCGGTCACCTCCGCCGTGGCGAGCGCCATGACGGTCGCCGCGGTCTCGTGGCGCGCCAGCACGAACGCGATGTCGCGCGCCGCGGCGGCGGCGATCACGTCGAGGCTGGTCTCGCCGCCGGGTATCCCGAAGATGCGGCGCACGCCGCGGCGGGCCAGTCCGTCGATGAGTGCGTCGAGGGGCGTCATGGGCAGGGCGTCCGATGGCAGGATTGCGGCGGCGGTCCGCGATGGCGTTCCATCGGCCAGCCTACCCGCAAACGTCCGCGCGAAGGAGCCGCCATGCCACCGCCGACCGTCAATCTCCTCTGCCCCCTGCCCACGACCGGCGAGGCCGAGCATGTCGAGGCCCTGCTGCTGGCGCCCGGCGTGCGGCTGGAGCGCATCGTCTCGCGCGGCGACGCCTCGCCGCCCGGCTTCTGGTACGACCAGGACGAGGCGGAATGGGTCCTGGTGCTCGCGGGCCGCGCCGGCCTCGCCATCGCGGGCGAGGCGGAGGAGCGCCTGCTGGTGGCGGGGGACGCGGTCTTCCTTCCGGCGCACTGCCGCCATCGCGTGAGCTGGACCGATCCGGAGCGGCCGACGGTCTGGCTCGCCCTGTTCCTGCCGGCGGGGGCGAGCGGGAACCCGCTTCCGCCGTCCTCCGTTTTCAACGGATGAGCTGCCATCGCAGGAAGCGGCCCGCCGGGGATGAAACGACGGGCATCGATGCACGCATGCCCTCTCCGCCCTTCAGGGCGGAGAGGGAGGGGACCCGCCGCGCAGCGGTGGGGAGGGTGAGGCGGGCTGGCGCCCGATCACGCCCGCCGCCGGCGAATCCCCACCTCACCCCGACCCTCTCCGCCCCCACGGGGCGGAGAGGGGGCGATACGGCACACCCGTTTCCGTCCAGCTGCCATGATCTCCATGGCGCCGAGCCTATCCGCCGCGACGGCGCGGCGATCGCGGAGCGCGACGGCGTTTCCCGTCACGTGCTGCTGTGGGGCGGCCATCTGCTGTTCGCGCTGGGCGCGATCGGGCTCGCCCTGCCGCTGTTTCCGACGACGGTGTTCTGGATCGGCGCGGCATGGTGCTATGCGCGCAGCGCGCCCCATCTGCGCGCCCGCATCTTCGCGTGGCCGGCCGTCGGCAGGCCGATCCGCGACTATCTCGTCGACGGCACGGCCGAGCGCGGCACCAAGCTCCTTGCCGTAGCCGGCATGGCGCTGGGCGCCACCGGCGCGATTCTCGTCCCCACGGGCGGCGGCACCCTGGCGCTGGCGGCCAAGGGCACCACGCTGGCGCTGATGGCGTTGGCCGCCATCCACGTGCTGCGCTTGCCGGCGCGCTGCGCCGGCAGGCATCGCTCCGGCGATTGAGCGGCTACGCCTTGCGGCGATCGGGCCAGAAGCGCACGCCCGGGCGTGCGAGGCCGCCCGCGACCCCGACCGGCGTCCCGTCGGCACGCCAGCACGCGGCGCCCGTCATCGTCCCGTCCCCGGCGAAGGCGATGGCATTCATGCCGCCGGCGACGTGCGGCACCGCGACGACCTGATGGCCGCGTGCGGCGAGCGCGGCCCGCACCGCGTCCGGCACCACCGATTCTACCTCGACCTGGGCACCCTGGGTCCACAGCCGCGGCGCCTCCACCGCCTCCTGCAGCGCCATGCCGTGGTCGACGATGTTGAGCACCGCCTGCATCGCCGAGCCGAAGATGCGCAGGCCCCCCGGCAGGCCGAGCGCGAAGGCCGGCTCGCCGTCCTTGAGGACGATCAGCGGCGACATCGAGCTGGTGACGCGCTTGCCCGGGGCGATCGACTGGGTGAAGCCCGGGTGCGGATCGAAAAGGTACATGTAGTTGTTGGGGATGATGCCCGTCCCCGGCACCACGAAGCGAGCGCCGAACAGGCTGTTGATCGTCTGCGTCGTGGCGACGACGTTGCCCATCGCGTCGGCGGCGGTGAGGTGCGTGGTGTTGGCCGATTCCGGCAGCGCCACCCCCGCGCTCCACTTCTGGGCGCGCGCCATGTCGATGCTGGCGCGCCGCTCGGCCGCGTAGCCCTTGTCGACGAGGCGGTCGACCGGGACCGCCGCGAAGGCCGGATCGGCGGTCGCCGCGGTGCGGTCGGCGAAGGCGATCTTCAGGGCTTCCGCCAGGAGATGGAGAGTCTCGGCCGTGCCGAAGCCCATGGCGGCGATGTCGAAGCCTTCCAGGATGTTGAGCATCTGCACGATGTGCACGCCGCCCGAGGAGGGCGGCGGCGGGCCGATGATGTCGTGCCCGCGGTAGGTGCCGCGCACCGGCTGGCGCTCGATCGTGCGATATCCCGTGAGGTCGCCCATGGCGAGGATGCCGCCCGCCGCGGCCATGTGATCGGCGACGGCCCGGCCGATGGCACCGCCATAGAGGGCGTCCGGCCCCTCCTTCGCGATGGTGCGCAGCGTCTCGGCGTAGTCGCCCATGACGAGGCGGGTGCCCGGCTCGATCGGCGCGCCGCCCGGCAGGAACAGCGCGGCGATGGCGGGATCGCGCGCGAGGTCGGCGGCGGCGTCGGAGGCGCATTCCCAGAGGTAGGGCGTGGTGCGGAAGCCGCGCGAGGCGTGGCGGATCGCCGGCTCCATCACGTCGGCGAGTGGCATGGTGCCGAAGCGCGCCACCGTCTCGCACCAGGCCTTGAGGTTGCCCGGCACGCAGACGGCCTTGGTGCCGACCGCGTTCTCGCGCTCCGCGGTCTCCAGGTAGTCGGGCAGCGTGTCCGAGACCGGGCGATAGAGGGCGGGCGTGGCGGCCGCCGGCACGTAGGCCTGGCCGTCGATCACCCGGTGGCTGCCGTCGGCCAGGCGGATATGGGCCATGCCGCCGCCGAAGATGCCGACCATCATCGGCTCGACCACCGAGAGGGTGAACAGCGCGGCGATCGCCGCGTCGACGGCGTTGCCGCCGGCCGCCAGCATCTCCGCGCCCGCCGCCGAGGCCAGCGGATGGTTGGTCACGACCATGCCGCGCGCGCCGGTCGCCGGCCGCTTCTCGCATGCGAAGGGGGCACCCGCGCGGGCGCGCCAGTCTTTCGTCATCGCTGCCTCCGTGAGATCGCCGCCGTCAGGCGGGCAGGCGGAAATGGTAGGACTTCGGGCGGGTGAGCTGCTCGTAGCCGCAGAGCGACAGCGTGCAGCCGCGGCCGGAGTTCTTGACCCCGGTCCAGGCCAGTGCCGGATCGAGATAGTCGCAGCGGTTCATGAAGACGGTGCCGGTCTCGATGCGCCCGCCGATCGCCGCCGCCGCCTCGGCGTCGCGCGTGAAGATCGCGGCGGTCAGGCCGTAGGCGCTGTCGTTCATCAGGCGCACCGCCTCGTCGTCGCCGGCGACCTTCATGATGCCGACGACCGGCCCGAACGTCTCCTCGGTCATCACCCGCATCGAGTGGTCGACGCCGGTCAGGATCTGCGGCGCCAGGTAGGGCGTACCGGCGCGGTCGGCGGGGAACCGCTTCGCGTCGATCAGCGCGCGGGCGCCCTGCGCCACGGCCTCGGCGGTCTGCGCGCGCACGAACTCGGCGGCCGCGGTGCGCACCATCGGCCCGAGATTGGTCTCCGGCCGCGTCGGATCGCCCAGCACGTACTTCTCCGTCAGCGCCACCGCCGCCTCGACGAAGCGGTCATGCACGTCGGCATGGACGTAGATGCGCTCGATGCCGCAGCAGGACTGGCCGGAGTTGAAGAAGGCGCCGTCGACCAGCGTGTCGACCGCCTGGTCGAGGTCGGCATCGGCCCGGACATAGCCGGGGTCCTTGCCGCCGAGCTCCAGCCCGGCACCGACGAAGCGATCGGCGAGCGCCCGCTGCACGGCGGCACCGCCGGCAACCGATCCGGTGAAGCAGACGAACGCCACCCGGTCGTCGCGGATCGCCCGCTCGGTGTCGGCGTGGGAGAGATGCAGGTGCTGGAAGACGCCCGCCGGCAGGCCCGCCTCGGCCATCGCCTCGGCGTAGCGCTCGGCCACCAGCGGCGTCTGGTGGGAATGCTTGAGGACGACGACGTTGCCGGCCGCCAACGCCGGGATCACCGCATTGACCGAGGTCAGGTAGGGATAGTTCCAGGGTGCGACGACGAGCACGAGGCCGAGCGGGTCGCGCCGGATCCAGCGCCGGAAGCCCGCCTTCTCGGCCGGCACGATGTCGGCCAGGGCGGCCGGGGCCGCCGCGATCATGAAGCGGGCACGCTCCTCGAAGCCGCGCATCTCGCCCGGCGACTGGGCGATCGGCCGGCCCATCTGCCAGGTGAGCTCCTCGGCGACCGCGTCCTTCTTCGCGACCAGTGCCGCGACGGCCCGCGACAGCAGCTCCTGGCGACGCTGCAGCGGCGTCGCGCGCCAATCGGGCGCCGCCTTCGCCGCCGCGGCGAAGGCCCGCTCGATGTCGGCGGATCCGCCCAGCCCGCGTTCGCAGTAGACCCGGCCGTCGACCGGGCTGATCGTCCTCAGGATCTCCGCCATGCCCTCGCCTGCTCCCGCAACCGGCGCGGGATGCTAGCGGACGACGGCGGGCCGCACCATGCGCAAGGTGGCGCGCGCCAGCACGACGGCGGTCACCGCGAAGCCCGAGAGCAGCACGATCGGGCCGGGACGCAGGCCGAAGGAGATGTCGAGGTTGGCGGCGAGCACGCGCAACGGATCGGCACCGGTCGCCAGCCCGAACCACGCCGCCTCGCCCAGCACCGTCGCCGCCGCGGCGGCGCCCGACAGCAGCGCCAGCCGCACCGGGTCGTCGGCGGCGGCGAGCAGCCGCGAGCCGAGCAGCCAGATCAGGAAGCCGGCCATGATGGTCGGCTCGGTGACGTTCAGCTTCGACTGCAGGAAATGGTGGGCGACGCCGAGGACGGCGGCCCCGTAGACCGCGCGGTGGAGCAGTTGCCAGCGCCTGCCCCCCAGCCGGCGGATCATCGCGTCGGTCGAGGTCGCGGCCAGGGCCGCAAGGAGCAAGAGGGCGACGAAGCCGATGGTGAGATAGAAGCGCAGCACGATCTCGCTCGCCACCCGCGCCAGGTCGAGCTTGAGGTCGACCGCATAAAGCACGAGGTGCGCCGCGACATAGGCGAAGGCAGCGACGCCGACCATGCGGCGGACCTGCATGACGCGCGGCCAGCGCATCGTCCGGCGCAAGGGCGTGATCGTCAGCGACAGCAGCAGGAACCGGATCGCCCATAGCCCCGTCTCGTGGATCGCGGCCGAGATCGGCATCGGCCCGAGCCGGCGGCCGGCGAGGTCGAAGGCCAGCAGCAGCCCCGGCAGGCAGAGCCCGAGAAGGGTGGCGGCCTTGAGCGGTGAGAGGCGGCCGCCGCGATCGTTCCACGGCAGGCGGGTCGAGAGCGCGCGGGCCGGAGGGCGGCGTTGCGTCATGGCCGACAGTTAACGCCGACGACGGCGGCGATGCATCTCACGTCCGATCACCAATGCGTCAGCGAGGGCCGCAGTCCGTGGTCACACCGGCACGACGTCGACGCCGACCTCGATCGTGTGGTCGCCGCCGCCGACCACGACGCCGCTGATCGGCGCGACGTCGCCGTAGTCGCGACCCCAGGCGACGGTGACGTGACCCTCGTCCGGCAGCACGTCGTTGGTCGGGTCGAGATCGACCCAGCCGACGGGCGGGCACCAGAGGGCGAGCCAGGCATGGCTGGCGTCGGCGCCTACCAGGCGCGGTCGGCCCGGTGGCGGCCGGGTCAGCAGGTAGCCGCTGACGTAGCGCGCCGGCAGGCCGAGCGAGCGCAGGCAGGCGATCGCGAGATGGGCGAAGTCCTGGCACACGCCGGCCCGGATCTCGAACACCCGCTCGACCGGCGTCGTCGCGTCGGTGACGGTGGTGTCGTAGCGGAAGTCCGCATGGATGCGCCCCATCAGCTCGACGGCGCCCTCCAGCGCCGGCCGGCCGGCGGGAAAGCTGCGGCGGGCGTAGGCGAGGATCTCGGGCGTCGAGCGGACGTTCGGGGAATCGAAGAGGAAGTCGACCGCCGCGCGCGACGCCGGGTCGGCCGGCAGCTCCAGGCCGGCGCGGATGGTCTCCCAGGGGTCGCCGCCGGCCTCGGGCGATGGCATGGAGGCGGCCACCACCCGGCTTTCGGCGGTGATCTCCAGCGTCAGGTGCGGCTCGTCCAGGGCCAGCCACTCGGCATGGTTGCCGAAGGCGTCGGCGCGGCGCGCGCGCCACGCCGGCGCCGGCGCCACCGCGACGGTCGCCGCATCGACCGTCTGCCGGCCGGTCGTCCGTGGCTCCAGGTGCAGCAGATGGACCGACTGCGCGACCGGCTGCAGGTAGCGATAGGTCGTGCGATGGCGGACGCGATACTCCATCACGTCGCCTCGCGGCGCGGCGCCGAGCCGGTGCGCCGACGGATCGACGGGCGGAAGAAGCGGTCGGCGATACCGTCGGAGAGCCGCGCGAGCCCGCCCGTCGTCGCCGCCACCAGCGCCGCCAGGGCGGCCCGCCTTCCCTCCGGATCGACCTCGGCCAGCGCCATCGGGTCGGCCCGGCGCAGCCGCGTGGCCAGGGGCGCCATCAGCTCCGCGGCCAGGTCCGGGTGCTCGAAGGCGGCCCGCGGCAGGGCCGCGACATGGGTCGCCAGGGTCGCCACCTGGAAGGCCACCGAGCGCGGATTGGACTCGTCCAGCAGCAGCAGGTCGACGACCGGTGCGGCCTGGAAGATCCCGAGATAGCGGTAGCGGTAGGTCATCGCGCTGTCGGCGATCTCCAGCGCGAGCTGCTGGCGCTCGCCGTCGCGGCCGTCGCAGTCGGCGAGGAGGCGGGCGACGAGCCACCCCGTGCCGATGCCGCGCTCGATCCGCCGGCCGAGGTCGAGGAAGAGCCAGCTCGGGCCGCGCGTCATGTTCTCCGCCGACAGGCCGGCGAGCGAGGCGGTGCGTCGCACGACCATGTCGAGGTAGCTCGCCAGCTCCGCCACATCCTGCGGCGGCTCGGACCGCAGGTCGGTCAGCGCCAGGATGCTGCGCCAGGTGTCGAGCGAGAGCCGGTCGCGGACCGACCACGCCGTGCGCTGCACGCTCGCCAGCATCCGCGGCAGGCCGAACGGCTGCCGGCGATCGCCGATCAGCGCCAGCAGCTCGGCCGCGAGCGGCGCCGCGTCGCCGGTCGCGGCGGCCACGACGGCGGCCTCGCTCGCCTGGGCGCGGGGCACCAGCAGCCGGCGCGCGAGGTCGGGTGCCGCCGCCGCCGCATCGACCCCGGCGTCGTCGCCCAGCCGGCGCGCGACGGCGCGCACGGTGTGCACCAGCCCCTCGGCGCGCTCGGCGTAGCGGCCGAGCCACAGGAGGTT
>JADZBA010000333.1 GCA_020852355.1 Alphaproteobacteria bacterium | reverse complement strand
GCCGGCCGCGTGCTGCTCGACGGCCGGCCGGTCGCCGGCCCGGGCCCCGACCGCGGCGTCATCTTCCAGGAATACGGCGTCTTCCCGTGGCTCAGCGTGAAGGACAACATCGCGTTCGGCCTGAAGCTCGCGGCCAACCGGGTCGGCGCGGCCGAGCGCGAGGAGATCTGCCGGCGCTACATGGCGCTGATGGGCCTCTCGGAGTTCGCCGACGCCTGGCCGCGCACGCTCTCGGGCGGGATGCGCCAGCGGCTGGCGCTGGCCCGCGCCTATGCGGTCCGGCCGCAGTTCCTGCTGATGGACGAGCCCTTCGGCGCGCTCGACGCGCAGACGCGCAGCGCCATGCAGAACCTGCTGCTCGAGGTGCTGCGCGCCGAGGGCAAGACGGTGATGCTGATCACCCATTCCGTCGAGGAGGCGCTCTATCTCTCCTCGCGCATCCTGGTCATGACGGCGCGGCCGACGCGCATCCGCGAGATCGTCGCGGTGCCGTTCGGCTACCCGCGCGACGAATCCCTGCACGAGGACCCGGCCTTCGGCGCGCTGCGCTCGCACGTGCGCGACCTCGTCATGGAGGAGTATGCCGCCCAGGCGCGGCAGGGCATCGGTGCCGCCGGCTGAACGGCGCGCCGGGAAGCAAGGGGAGAGGGAACACATGAGGACCGACCGTCGCCGCTTCCTCGCCGGCACCGCATCGCTCGGGCTCGCGGCCCTGGCGGCCCCGGCGCTGGCCCAGACGCGGACCAGGATCCGCGTCGGCTACCTGCACACGCTGGCCGTCGACGGCCAGCTCTGGCTGGCCCAGCATCTCGGCGCCTGGGCGCGCCATGGGCTGGAGCCGGAGTTCCGGCAGTTCACCACCGGCCTGGAGCTCTTCCAGGCGATGGTCGGCGGCAGCCTCGACATGCTGTCCACCGGCGCCGTCATCTCGAACTTCCCGGCCCGCGGCCAGGGCAAGATGTTCCTGGTCAACTGCGTCGAGTTCGCGACCGCCCAGCTCTGGGTGCGCGAGGACCAGGGGATCAAGGGTTTCGCCGACCTCAAGGGCAAGCGGATCGCCACCACGACCGGGACCACCGCCCACGTCTTCCTCGATACGGCCCTGCGCGCCAACGGCATCGATCCCAAGGAGGTCGAGATTCTCAACCAGCGCATGTCGGACGCCGTCACGTCCTTCATCGCCGGCGCCGTTCCCGCCGTCGCCCTGTGGGTCCCCTTCAACGTCACCGTGCGCGGCAAGGTGCCGGGCGCGCGCAAGCTGGTCGACGCCTCGGCCTACTATCCCAAGGCCGCGATCGTGTCCGGATGGGCGGCGGCCAACGACTACCACGCGAAGAACCGCGACGTGCTGGCCCGCGTCGTGCGCGCCTGGGCGGAGGGCAACGACATGATGCTGGGCCGCACCGAGGAGGCGCTCGACGTGCTGCAGAAGTCGCAGTACCCGCAGGTCCCGATCGCCGACCTCAAGGAGCAGTTCGGTGCGCAGAAGGCGTTCCCGACGGCCGAGTGGCGGAAGCTCTACGCCGACGGCTCGGTGACGCGCTGGCTGCAGCAGGTGACGGACTTCTACGTCGCGGTGGCGAGCATCCAGAACCCGGTGCCGGCCGCGACCTACTTCGATCCGTCGATCTACCTCGACACGGTCAAGGGCTGAGGCGGGCCGGCGTCGCGCGGACAATCGCCGACCGGGCGCCGGTGCAGGGGTTCGACTACATCGTCGTCGGCGCCGGTTCGGCGGGGTGCGTCCTCGCCAACCGGCTGTCGGCCGATCGGGCGACGCGCGTGCTGCTGCTGGAGGCGGGCGGCGCCGACCGCAATTTCTGGCTGCGCCTGCCGGTCGGCTATTTCCGCACGATCTACGACGAGCGCTTCTCCCGCCTCTTCGCGACGGAACCGTCCGACGGTACCGCCGGCCGCGCCATCGTCTGGCCGCGCGGCCGCGTGCTCGGCGGATCGAGCTCGATCAACGGCCTCATCTTCATCCGCGGCCAGCATGCCGACTTCGACGACTGGGAAAGGCTGGGCGCCGCCGGCTGGAGCCATCGCGAGGTGCTGCCCTTCTTCCGGCGCATCGAGACCTGGCAGGGGCCGCCGGGGCAGCATCGCGGCGCCCATGGCGAGCTCGGCGTGTCGCCCTTGCGCAACGACGATGCCGCCTGCCGTGCCTGGGTCGAATCCGCGCGCCGCTTCGGGCTGCCGGCGAACGACGATTTCAACGGCGCCACCACGCTCGGCGTCGGCGCTTACCAGCTCAGCATCCGGCGGGGCTGGCGGTCGAGCGCCGCCAGCGCGTTCCTCCACCCGGCGACGGCGCGCCCGAATCTCACGGTCGCCACCGGCGCGCACGCGACCCGCGTGCTCGTGGAACGCGGGAAGGCGGTCGGCGTCGAATGGATCGCCGCCGGCGAGCGGCGGTCGGCGCGGGCGGACCGCGAGGTCGTGCTGTCGGCCGGCGCCATCCAGTCGCCGCAGCTCCTCCAGCTCTCCGGCATCGGCCCCGCCGACCTGCTGCGCCGCCTCGGCATCGCGGTCGTGGCCGACCTTCCGGGCGTCGGCGGCAACCTGCAGGACCACTACCAGGCGCGCACGATCGTGCGCCTCAGGCAGCCGATCTCGCTGAACGACGCGGTGCGCGACCCGCTGCGCCTGGCGCGGATGGGCCTGCAATGGCTCTTCGCCGGCGCGGGACCGCTCACCGTCGGCGCCGGGCAGGTCGGCGGCGCGGCCTGCACCCGCCATGCGGCCGGCGACCGCCCGGACGTGCAGTTCAACGTCATGCCGCTGTCGGTCGACCGGCCGGGCACGCCGCTCCACCGCTACTCCGGCTTCACCGCGTCCGTCTGGCAATGCCATCCCGCCTCGCGCGGCAGCGTGCGCATCCGCTCCGCCGATCCGCTGGAGCAGCCGCGCATCGCACCGGAATACTTCGCCGCCGAACGCGACCGGCGCACCATCGCGGCGGGCGTCGCGATGCTGCGCGAGATCTACGCCGAGCCGCCCTTCCGCGATCTCTGGGACGTCGAGGTGCTGCCGGGGCCGGCGGCGCGCGACGAGGCTGGCCTGTTCGAGTTCGCGCGCACGACGGGCGGCACGGTGTTCCACTGCGTCGGGACCTGCCGGATGGGCGTCGACGGGGACGCGGTCGTGGATCCCGCCTTGCGGGTGCGCGGCGTCGAGGGCCTGCGCGTCGTCGCTGCGTCGGTGATGCCCACCATCACCTCAGCCAACACCAACGCCGCGGCGCTGATGATCGGCGAGAAGGGCGCCGACCTGATCCTGCGCGCGTGATCCCGGACGAGCGCGGCCGCCACCGCCGCGGGCCGCTCGCCCGCTCAGTCTCCCACCGCCGCGCCGTCGCGCCGCGGATCGGCGGCGCCGGTCCAGCCGGTTGCGTCGCGCTTGATCGCGGCGAGCCCGCTCTGCATGCGCGACGTCCTGGCCTCGTGCCCGAGCGCGCGCAGGGGCTCGATCAGGGCGACGGCTTCCGTGCCGGCCTCCAGCTCGCTGGCACCGTTGGCATTGTGCCAGTGCGGGCGGGCCAGCGCCGCCGCCGGGTCGTCGCCCCAGGCGACGAGGCCGAGCGTCGCGAGCGCGACATAGCTCGGGATGTAGGCGGCGCCGGCGGCACCGACGGCGATCGCGGGTCTGCCGTCGTCGTCGAAGAGGATCGACGGCGCCATCGAGGTGTAGGGCCGCTTGTCGGGCGCCATGCGGTTGACCGTCGGCTTGCCGTCGCGCTCCGCCAGCGTCGCGAAGTTGGTGGCGGCGCCGTTCAGGTAGAAGCCCGCGACCGCGATGCCGGAACCGAAATAGTTGCCGATCGTCGTGGTCATGGAGACGACGCGCCCCTCGCGGTCGGCGATCGCCACATGGCTCGTCCCGGTCTCGTCCCAGGGCAGCGAGGGCGCCGCGTCGGCGCGCCGGCCGGGTGGCTCGCCGGCCTCCGCCTTTCCCATGCTGGCGTCCGGGCGGACGAGCCGGGCGCGCCGGGCGAGGTAGCCGCCGTCGACCAGGCCCGCTGTCGGCACGCTCACGACGTCCGGGTCGCCGACATGCACCAGGCGGTCGGCGAAGGCGAGGCGGCTCGCCTCCAGGAAGAGATGTGCCGCCGCCGCGCTGCCGGGCACCTGCGCCAGGATGCCGTTCGTCGCCGCGATGGTCAGGATCTGGATGACCGCGATGCCGCCGTAGGAGGGGGGCGGCGCGCTGCACAGCCGCCGCATGAGGACGACGGCGCACAAGGGCGCGCGCTGCACGGGGCGATAGGCGGCGAGATCGTCCTCGGTGACGAAGCCGGGCACGTCGTCGGCGGCGACGGCGGCGGCGATCGCCCGCGCCAGCTCGCCCCGGTAGAGCGCCGACGGCCCTTCCGCGGCGAGGCGGCGCAGCGCGGCGGCCTGGGCGAGGTTGCGCACCGGCGTGCCGACCGCCCTCGGCCCGCCCTCGGCGTCGAACCATTCCGCGCGGAGGGCCGGGTCGCGCACCCGCCTGCCCTGGGTCGTCAGCGCGTGGTGAAGGTAGGACGGCATCGGGAAGCCGTCCTCCGCGGCGCGGATCGCCGGCTCGAACAGCCGCGCCCAGGGCAGCCTGCCGTGCGCGCCGTGGACCATCGCCTCCATGGCGACGGCACCGGGCACGATCGCCGCGCGGCCGGAGAAGCGCACCTTGTCGATCGGCAGGCGGCTGCCGTCGACGTCGACGGTCAGCGCGGCGGTCGCCCTGGCCGGCTGGATCGCCAGCCCGTCGAAGAACAGCGGATCCGCCGCCCCGGGCTCCCACAGGAGCATCAGGGCGCCGCCGCCGATCCCCGAGGCATGCGGCTCGACGACGGACAGCACCATCTGCACCGCGACCGCGGCGTCGACGGCATTGCCCCCGGCGTCCAGCATCTCCTTGCCCGCCGCCGAGGCCAGCGGATGGGCCGAGGCGACCATCTGCCGGTCGCCCGCGTGGGCGGGGGAGAGGAACGCGAGCAGCAGCGAGGTCGCGAGGATCATCCGCAGCATCGCGCCCTCCCGGCCGGCCCTCCGGCGTTCTCCTACGAGCTCTTCTCTCCCGTCAGGTCGGCGAGCTTCGTGGTGAACGGGGCGGTCTTGTAGCCGAGCAGCTCGAAGTCGTAGGGCTCGACCTTCGCCTTCAGCGTCTCCGCCTCCTTCTTCACGGCGTCGCCCGCCTCGGCCGTCGTCTCGACGGAGAAGCGCGCCCAGGCGCGGTAGTTGGTCTCGTGGGTGGCGACCTTGACGAGCAGGCCGTCGAAGGTGCGGATCTCCGCCTTCACCGAGGCCTCGGGGATGTCCGCCTCGCCGCGCTTCTTCACGTCGTCGATGTCGATGCCGGCGAGCGCGGAGGCGGCCTTGGCGACCTTGTCCTCCTCCTTCACCGTCTTGCCCTCGGGCAGGTCGACGGGCGCCATCTTGTCCTCGGGCTTGTCGCGGCGGATGACGAGGCGCGCGCCGTCGGGCTGGATGGTCGTCACCTCGGCGATGCGCTCGGCCGGGATGTCCATCAGCGAACGGATCAGGAAGCGCTGGTACTCGCCGGCGATGTCGACGTTGCCGGCGGCGAGCCACGCCTGGGCATCGTCCTTGCGCCGGACGTAGAGGGAATCGCGGCCGCCGCCCAGTCGGTCGATGCGGCGGCGGCCGATCACCACGTCGGCGATGACCTTGCCCTGGCCGTCCTTCAGCGTCATCTGCGTCGAGCGGCCGTCCTTCGACGTCGGGTCCTCGACCTGCAACCGGCCATAGAGGTCGGGCTTGCGCGTCTTGCCTTCGACGAGGCGCAGCTCGGCCAGCTCGACGACGACGCGGCGGACCTGCTCGCCGTTGGCGGGATAGTTCGCCTTCTCGACCAGAATCCAGCGGTCGCCGTCCTGCTTCAGCGTCGCCGTGCCGTTGTTGCGCACCAGCACGACCTCGCGGACGTCGTTGGCGCGCCGCTGCAGCTCGGGCAGGAAGATCTCACCGGCGCGCGCGGTCGGCGCGCCGGTGCCGCGACCGACGGTGACCCAGGCGGCGGCGGCCGTGGTGACGACCGCCGCGCCGACCAGGACCAGGAATGTCGTCTTGCGCATGGTCGCTCCCTCCTCAGGCGCGGGCGGTTGCGGTCTGCGACCGGCCGCGCCGACGGCGGCTGCGCCGCCACAGGCCGAGCAGGATCGCGAAGACCGCGACGACGATCGGGATCAGGCCGATGTTGAGGAACTGCACCCAGCCCTGCAGCCGGTCGATGTCCTTGCGCAGGGCGAGCTGCACGTCGCGCAGCTCCTTGCGGGTGGCGACCATCTCGGTGCGGAACTGGTCGATGGAACGCTGCTGCTCGGCGGTCAGGATCACCTGCGCACCCTGGCCCTGGCCCTGGTTGCGGATGTCCGCCAGCTTCTTCTCGACGTCCTTCAGCTTGTCCTGCAGCTCCTTTTCCTTGGCGCGGAACTGCGATTCCGCGTCGCGCTGCAGCTCGTCGACGACCTCGAAGGGCCGGCTCGACGTGCCGCGCGAGCGCAGGCCGATCAGGTCGTTGGATCCGGTCAGGTTCTCGATGGCATTGGCGACGAAATCGGCGTTGTTGGCGCTCGGCACCTGCAGCCGCTGGCCGAAGAAGTCTTGGCTGCTGACCCAGAAGCGGTCGTCGAGGAGATCGGTGTCGGCGACGACGATCACGTTGATCGGCTGCTTGGACTGGGCGAGGTGCTTCTCCATCGCCTTGGCGTGGTCCTCGTCGATCTTCTTCGCGTCCTCCTCGGCCTTCTTCTTGTCCTCCGCGCTGTCGGAGGCGGGCTTGGGCGCGTCCTTCTTCGGGGGTCCGTCGGGGAAGGCGGTCTTCACTGGGCCCTGGACGCGGGCGGCGATGATCTCGCGCTTGTTCTGCGGCTTGAACCGGTTCAGCAGGCCGAGGACGTCCGGGACCGGCGCCATGAACTCCGTCACGTCGATCTCCATCGAGGCCGGGCTCGACTGGATCAGCGGCTTCACCTCGGTGGTGCCGCCCTCGACCTTGCGCAGGATGCCGGTGGTCGCGAGGTTGAGCAGCTTCAGCTCGGCGGTGATCGGGTCCGACGTGTCGAAGTTGGCCGGCCGCAGGGTCAGCCAGGCGACGTAGTCGACCGCCTGGATGCGGCTGGAGCCGCCGGCGTTCACGCGCCGCGCCGAGAAGCGGTCGCCCAGCACCTTGCCCTTCACCATCTCCACGCCCCAGGCCTTGAAGATGTCGTCGAGGTTGGAGGAGGCGTCCTCGACCGGTCCGGTCATCGGGTTGGGGCGCGCGCGCTCGGCCTCGGAGTTGGGGTCGGCGAAGACGATGGCGCGGCCGCCCCGCAGGACGAACTGGTCGATCGCGTATTGCGTCTGCTTGCTGAGCTTTTTGGGATGGGCGACCATCACCACCGCGACGTCGTCGCCGATCTCGGCGATGTCGCCGCCCATCTGGCGCATCTCGAAGAAGCCGCGGAGCTGCTCCATGATCGCCCAGGGCTGCGGCGGCCGGCCGGTCATGCGCATGGCCATGACGTCGCCTTCCAGCGGCAGGTCGGAGATGAGCGCGACGACCTTCTTCTTCGGGTTGGCGAGGTTGTAGACGAGCTTCGTCAGGTCGTACTCGAGGAAGCGCTCGCGCTCGGGCTGCAGGAAGGGAATGACCTGCTCGTCATCGGTGGAGTTGGTCGCCGCCAGCCCGAAATAGACCTGCTCGCCGCCCTGGGTGATCGGCACGCCCTGCAGGCCGAAGGCGACGGCACGGTCCTCCTCGTCGGAGAAGGGCAGCGGGTTCAGCTGCTCGACGCGGATCTTGTTGCCGGAGATCGCCACGTACTCGTCGAGCAGCTCGCGCACGCGGGTCGCGTAGGTGCCGTAGGCGGGCACCTCGCGGCCGAGCCGGTCGGAATAGTAGAAGCGCACGGTGATCGGCTCGTCGATCTGGCGCAGCACCGACTTCGAGCCGGGCGACAGCGTGTAGAGCTTCTGCTCGGTCAGGTCGAGGCGCTGTGTCCAGCTCCCGGCGAGGATGTTGACGGCGACGAACAGGACCGCCGCGGCGACCAGCGCCAGCAGCGAGTACAGTCCCTGGTTCTTGCGCAGAGGGGCGTTCATGGCGGGCACCTACCGGCTCTTCGCGAGGTCCACGAGGACGACGTTCGCGAACAGGAAGAGCGCGATCGCCGAGCCGAAGAAGATCACGTCGCGCAGGTCGATGACGCCGCGGACGATCGCGGTGAAGTGCGTCAGGAAGCTGAACGACGCCACCGTGTCGATGACCGCCTGCGGCGCCCAGCCCGAGAAGAAGCTGAGCACGATGGGCGAGCCGGACACGGTGAAGAGGAAGCAGACGACGGCGCCGAGCACGAAGGCGATCACCTGGTTGCGGGTCAGCGCCGACATGCAGGCGCCGATCGACAGGAAGGCGCCGGCCATCAGGAAGCTGCCGAGGTAGCTCGCCAGGATGACCCCGTCGTCCGGGTCGCCGAGCCAGCGCACGGTCAGCCACACCGGGAAGGTCAGCGCCAGCGCGATGCCGGTGAAGGCCCAGGCCGCCAGGAACTTGCCGGCGACCGCGGCCGGTACCGAGATCGGCAGGGTCAGGAACAGCTCGATCGTGCCGGTCTTGCGCTCCTCCGCCCACATCCGCATGGCGATCGCCGGGATGAGGAACAGGTAGAGCCAGGGGTGGAACATGAAGAACGGCTGCAGGTCGGCCTGGCCGCGGTCGAAGAAGTTGCCGAGGAAGAAGGTGAGCGCCCCTGCCAGCGCCAGGAAGATGACGATGAAGACGTAGGCGACGGGCGTCGCGAAGTAGCTCGCGAGCTCGCGGCGGAAGACGACCCAGGTGGTGTGCATGGCGGTCGGCCCCTCAGTGCGGCTGCGGCAGGGTCAGGGTGCGGAAGACGTCGTCGAGACGTCCGTGCTCCACCCGGATCTGGTCGAACGGCCACTGGCGGGCGCGCAGCGTGGCGCCGACGTCGCCGACGATGGCGGCACCGTCCTTGGGCATGACCAGCAGCGTCACCGCGCCGTCGATCACCGGTCCCTTCTCGACCGCGGCGATCTTGGGGTTGTGCAGCAGCTCGGCCGCCGCCGCGTCCTGCATCGCCACGGGGATGGTCACCGAGACGGCGTTGTAGTGGCGCGAGCGCGCCTCGAGCTGATGGGGCGTGTCGTCGGCGACG
>JADZBA010000332.1 GCA_020852355.1 Alphaproteobacteria bacterium | reverse complement strand
GGTCAACCAGCCCGACTATTCGGCCGAACTCGCGCAGATCCGCGCCGCCAGGCCCGAGGCCGTCTACGTCTTCTATCCCGGCGGCATGGGCGTGAACTTCGTGAAGCAGTACGCCCAGGCGGGGCTCGCCAAGGAGATCCCGCTGTTCTCGGCCTTCACCGTCGACGCGACCACGCTGGCCGCCCAGGGCGAGGCCGCGCTGGGCACCTTCACCGCCGCCTTCTGGTCGGACGACCTCGACAATCCCGTCAGCAAGCACTTCGTCGCCGGCTATCGGGCCAAATACGGCGCCACGCCCTCGACTTTCGCCGCCCAGGGCTACGACGCCGCGCGCCTGATCGATGCGGCGATCAAGGGAGCCGGCGGCAAGGTCGCCGACCGCGAGGCCCTCATCGCCGCCATGCGCAAGGCCGACTTCCAGTCGGTGCGCGGGGCCTTCCGCTTCAACAACAACCATTTCCCGATCCACGACTTCTACCTCGTGGAGACGGTCAAGGCCGCAGACGGCAGCATCGCGCAGGTCAATCGCGGCGTGGTCTTCAAGGACCATGCCGACGCGTACGCCGGCGAATGCCCGATGAAGTGACGCCGCTTCGGCGGCGGAACCCGATGGCGTCCCTCTCCGCCTGACGGGCGGAGAGGGACGCGGGGGCCGATGGATACCATCCTCATCCTGACGCAGGCGCTGAACGGCCTGCAGCTCGGCGTCATGCTGTTCCTGATGGCGGCGGGGCTGACCCTCGTCTTCGGCATCATGAACCTGATCAACCTCGCGCACGGGGCGCTCTACATGGCGGGCGCCTATCTCGCGGCGGCCGCCTACGGTTGGACGGGCTCGTTCCTGGCGGCGGTCGCGCTCGCCGTGGCCGGCACGGCGGCGCTCGGGGCGGCAATCGAGCTGGCGGCACTGCGCGGCCTTTATCGGCGCGACCATCTCGACCAGGTGCTGGCGACCTTCGGCCTGATCCTCTTCCTCAACGAGGCAGCCCGCCTGGTGTGGGGCCCGGCGGCGCTGTTCGTGCCGGTACCGGCCGCGCTGGCGCACACCGTGGCGATCCTGCCGGGCGTCCCGTACCCCGCCTATCGGCTGGCCATCATCGCCGTGGGCGTCGCCGTCGCCGGCGGCCTCTACCTGCTGATCGCCCGCACCCGCCTCGGCATGCTGATCCGCGCCGGAGCCAGCAACCGCACGATGGTCGCCGCCCTCGGCGTCGACGTCGGCCTGCTCTACACCGCCGTGTTCGCTCTCGGCGCCGGCCTCGCCGCGCTCGCCGGCGCCATGGCGGCGCCGATCCTTTCGGTCGAACCGGGCATGGGCGAGCCGATCCTGATCCTGACGCTCGTCGTCATCGTCGTCGGCGGCATCGGCTCGATACGCGGCGCCTTCGCGGGCGCCCTCCTGATCGGGTGCGTCGACACGATCGGCCGCGCCTTCCTGCCCTCCATGCTGCGCGCCGTGCTGGCGCCGTCGGCGTCCGCCGCCGTCGGCCCGGCGCTCGCGTCGATGCTGATCTACCTGACCATGGCCGTCGTCCTGGCGCTGCGCCCGCGGGGCCTCTTCGCCGCGCGCACCGGCTGAGCACCTTGGACCGCCGCGCGACATGGCTGCTGGCGCTGCTCGCGGCCGGGCTGCTGCCCCTGGCGACCGATGCCCTGGGACAGCCCTACTACCTCGCGTTCGCGACGCGCATCGCCGTCTTCGCCATCGCCGCCCTCGCGCTCGACCTCGTGCTGGGCTACGGCGGCCTCGTCAGCCTCGGGCACGCGGCCTTCCTCGGGATCGGCGCCTACTCGGTCGGCATCTGGAGCAGCCACGGCGTCACTTCGGCGGCCGTGCACTGGGCGACCGCGCTCGCCGTCGGGGCGTGCTATGCAGCAGCGACCGGCATCGTCGCGCTGCGCACCACGGGCGTCGCCTTCATCATGATCACGCTCGCCTTCGGGCAGATGCTGTTCTTCCTCGCGGTCTCGCTCAAGGCCTATGGCGGCGACGACGGCATGACCCTGTGGCAGGGCGCCCGGCTGGGGCCCCTCGACCTCGCCGACGACCGCACGCTCTACTGGGTGGCGCTGGCATGGCTGGCGGCGTTCCTGGCGCTCGGCCGGCGCCTCGTCGCCGCGCGCTTCGGGCTGGTGCTGCGCGGGGCGAAGTCGAACGAGCGACGCATGCGGGCGCTCGGCTTCACGCCCACCCGCCACCGCCTCGCCGCCTATGTGCTCTCCGGCGCCATGGCCAGCATCGCCGGCTGCCTGCTGGCGCACGCGACCGATTTCGTCAGCCCGTCCTACATGGGCTGGCAACGCTCGGGCGAGCTCGTCGTCATGGTCGTGCTGGGGGGTCTCGCCACCCTGCACGGCGCGATCATCGGCGCCGCGGTCCTGCTGGCCCTGGAGGAGGCGCTGGCGGGCCTCACCGTCCACTGGATGCTGATCCTCGGCGCCGTCCTGGTCGTCGTGGCGAACGTCTCGCGCCGCGGCCTGCTCGGGCTCGGGGCGACGTCCCGGGGACCGCGATGACGCCGCGCCTGCGCGCCCGCGGGGTCAGCCGCCGGTTCGGCGCCCTGGTGGCGGTCGACGGCGTCGAGCTCGACGTCATGTCCGGCGAGGTCCACGCGGTGATCGGCCCGAACGGCGCCGGCAAGTCGACGCTCCTCGGCATCCTCGCGGGCGAGGTCCGGCCCGATGCCGGGGAGATTTTCTTGGATGGCCAGCGCGTCACCGGGCTGGACACCGCGCGCCGCGCGCGGCTCGGCATGGCGCGCTCGTTCCAGGTCACGGCGATCGTGCAGGACCTGACCGCGCTGCAGAATGCGATGCTCGCCGTCATCGCCGCCGAGCGCGGCCGGATCCCGGGCCTCGGCCGCCCGGCGATGGCCGATCCCACCCTGCTCGCGGCCGCGCGCGAGGCGCTGCGGGCGGTCGGCATCGAGGGCGCTGCGGACGTCGCCGCCGGATCGCTGGCGCACGGGGCGCAGCGCCAGCTCGAGCTGGCGATGGCGCTGGTCGGCCGGCCCCGCGTGCTGCTGCTCGACGAGCCGACGGCCGGGACCGGCCCGGACGAGGGCCGCGCCATGATCGAGCTACTGCGCCGGGTGAAGACGACGCCCGGCGGCGGGCCGTCGATGGTGCTGGTCGAGCACGACCTCGACGCGGTCTTCGCGCTGGCCGACCGCATCACGGTGATGGCGCAGGGCCGCGTCATCGCCTGCGGCCCGCCCGAGGCGGTGCGCACCGATCCCCTGGTGCGCGCGGCCTATCTCGGCGACGCGCATCGGTGACCCGACCGCTCCTCGAGATCGCCGGCGTCGATGCCTTCTACGGCGCGAGCCAGGCGCTGTTCGCGATGGAGCTCGCCGTCGCCGAGGGATCGGCCGTGGCCCTCATCGGGCGCAATGGCATGGGCAAGACGACGACCATCCGCGCGATGCTGGGACTGGTCGCGACGCGCGGCGGCGCGATCCGCTTTCGCGGCACGCGCATCGACCGCCTGCCGCCGCACCGCATCGCGCGCGCCGGGATCGGCCTCGTGCCGGAGGGGCGCCAGATATTTCCCAACCTGACGGTGCGCGAGAACCTCGTCGCCACGGCGGCGGGGCGGCGGGCAGCGGGTCCCGCCTGGACGCTCGACCGCGTCTACGGGCTGTTCCCGCGGCTGCGCGAGCGGCAGGGCAACATGGGCGACGAGCTGTCGGGCGGCGAGCAGCAGATGCTGGCGATCGGCCGTGCCCTGATGACCGGTCCCCTGCTCCTCGTTCTCGACGAGGCCACCGAAGGGCTGGCGCCGCTGATGCGGCGCGAGATCTGGTCGTGCCTCGCCCGCCTCAAGGGCGAGGGCATCGCCATCCTCGTCGTCGACAAGGATCTCGGCGCCCTCGCGCGGCTCTGCGACCGGCACTTCATCCTCGAGCGCGGGCACTGCGTGTGGTCCGGGGATTCCGCCGCCTTGCTCGCCGCGCCGGAGGTGCCGCACCGTTACCTGGGACTCGGCGCGACGCCGCAATGACCGCGCCGGAACGAAGCAGGAGGTACCCATGCGCTACGCCCTCGCGGCCGCCCTGATCGCGGCCGTCCCCGTCGCCGAGGCGGCCTGCCCTTCCGATGACGCGATCGCCGCCTTCGTTGCCGGCTACCGCGCGCTCGAGCCGGCCAGGAGCTTCGGACCGGGCCTCACGATCGACGACGGCCTGTGCGCGCAGGCCAGGATCGTGGCCGCGCTCTCGACCGAGCTCGGGCGGCAGGTCGGCTACAAGGCGGGCCTCACCAACAAGGCGACGCAGGAGCGCTTCAAGGTGCCGCATCCCGTCCGCGGCGTGCTGCTGGAGCGCATGCTGCTGCCGTCGGGCAGCACGGTGACGGTGCCCTACGGCGCCATCCCGGTGTTCGAGGCCGACCTCGTCGTGCGGGTGTCGGACGAGCGCATCAACGCGGCGGAGAGCGATCTCGACGTGCTGCGCAGCCTGTCGGCGGCCGCGCCGTTCATCGAGCTGCCCGATCTCGTCTTCGCCCGCGGCGAGCTGGTCGACGGCGGCAACCTCACCGCGATCAATGTCGGCGCCCGGCTCGGCGTCGTCGGCGCCGACGTGCCGGTGCAGGCGACCGAAGCGTTTGCGGCGGCGCTGGCGCGGATGACCGTGCGGATGACCGACGATACCGGCCGCGAGCTCGCGGTCGCCCCGGGGTCGGCGATCCTGGGCCATCCGCTCAACGTCGTGCGCTGGCTCGCCGGAGATCTGCGTCGCCGGGGCGAGCGCCTCAAGGTCGGCGACGTGCTGAGCCTCGGCTCCTACTCGCCGCTGCTTCCGGCGGCGTCGGCGGTCGGGCGCACGATCACCGTACGGTACGAGGGAATGCCGGGCGGCGACGTCGCGGTGACGGTGCGGCTGGCGGCCAGGGAGGGGTGATCTTCGAGGGAGAGCCCGGTCCCGATCGGAGGCGTGTGGGTTGCGACGTCTTCGATCGGGACCGGGAGAAGCACGCTGGCCAGAGCCACGTCAGCCAGCGCGTATTCCGAAACGGCCGCACCGTCGATCGCCTCGCTCTCGCGAGCCCGTCGGGCTTGCGCCTTCCGACGGGGCCAGGCGGGGGACGATGCCGGCCTTGTACCGAGCGTTCAGAGGACTCGCTCAGGCCATCGGGGCTGCCGGCGGGGGGGCCTTGGAGGCAGCAGCCTTCTTCGGGGCAGCCTTCTTCTTCGCCGGAGCCTTCTTGGCGGGCGCGGCCTTCTTGGCCGGAGCCTTCTTCGCAGGCGCGGCCTTCTTCGGTGCGGCCGCCTTCTTGGCGGGCGCAGCCTTCTTGGCCGGCGCCTTCTTCGCCGGGGCCTTCTTCGCCGCCGGCTTCTTCGCGGGCGACTTCTTGGTCGCCATCGCCTTCACCGCGGGAGCGGCCTTCTTCTTGGCCGGCGCCTTCTTCGCGGCCGGCTCCTTGGCGGCCTTCTTCGTGGTCGTCTTCGCCTTGGTAGCCATGATCACGTTCTCCCTCTCATGGGTAGTCTAGGACCAGGCCTGCTGATACAGGCCGATGATCTCCTCGGCGGTAGGCACGCGCGGATTGTTGCCCGGCGAGCCCGAGGCGAGCGCCTGCTGCGCCATGGTCGGCAGCAGCGTGACCCAACGCTCCTCCTCGATGCCGTAGGAACGCGGCGTTGGTACCTCCAGCTCCTCGTTGAGACGCCGCAGCTCATCGAGGAGACCCGCCACCGCCGCCTGATCCCCCACCTCCGCGCCGACGACGCCCATGGCTCTGGCGCAGTCGGCGTACCGGGAGAGCGCCGCGCCGGCCGAGAAGGCCGTCACGACGGGCAGCAGCATGGCGTTCGAAAGTCCGTGGGGCACGTGGAAGAACGCCCCGATCGGCCGGCTCATTCCATGCACCAGAGCCACCGATGCGTTGGTGAAGGCGAGACCGCCGAGCGTCGCGCCGAGCATCATCGCGCGCCGCGCGTCGTGATTGCCCGGCTCGGCGCAGGCGGTGCGGATGTTGGCGGTGATCAGCGCCATCGCCTGGCGCGCGTACATGTCCGACAGCGGATTGGCGCGCCGGCTGACATAGGCCTCGATCGCGTGCGTCAGGCTGTCGATGCCGGTGTCGGCGGTCAGCCGCCGCGGCATCGTCAGAGTCAGCTCATAGTCGATGAGGGCGGCGGTCGGCACGCAGGCCAGCCCGGCGATCAGCATCTTCTCGTCGCGCTCGACGTCGGTGATGACGGTGAAGCGCGTGACCTCCGCCCCGGTTCCCGCGGTCGTCGGAATCGCGACGAGCGGCAGCCCCATCTTCGGGATGTCGTTCGGCACCTTGTAGTCGCGCATCTGCCCGCCGTTCGCCGCGAGCACCGCCATCGCCTTCGCCGTGTCGATCGGGCTGCCGCCGCCGAGTGCCACCAGGCAGTCGTAGTCGCCGCTCTTCAGGCGGGCGACGCCGGCATCGACGACGTCGGTCGTCGGATCGGGCACGGTGTCGGCGAAGATGTCGTAGGAGATCGCGCCGGCATCGAGCGGCTTCGTCACGCGCTCGATGGTGCCGCTGTCCACCATGTACCGGTCGGTGACGAGGAGCGCGCGTGTGCCGGAGATGCGCCGCAACACGCTCGCCACGTCGGCGACGGCACCGCCACCGACCTGCAGCAACCGTGGTTGCGTGACCTGCGCGACACTCATTACTGCAACATCCTCATTACGGGCACGATAATGCGATTCGAGCGATTCGCCCAAAATATTCGTCAAGGGGAAAGATGCACCGTTGACTTGGGAGCTCGCGACATTCTCGCTCTCCCCGCAACCGCTTCAGCGCGCGGCGCGCGCACTTCGGACATCGCGAAAGATCAATGAAACCGGGCATGATTTGCATGTCGCGAATCCGCCCCGCCGCATCGCGAAGCACGAAATCGGCACGCGTCGCGGCCGCAAGTCGAGCAAGGAGAGAACGACGATGAGCGAAGAATCTTTCGAGACGATCCTCTTCGGCCACGCCGGCGACGTCGCGACGATCACGCTGAACAGAGCCGACAAGCTCAACAGCGTGAACCGCACGATGCATGCGGAGCTGCGCGTCGCGCTCGATCGCGTGGCGACGTCGGGCGCGCGCTGCCTCGTGCTCACCGGCGCGGGTCGCGGCTTCTGCGCGGGACAGGATCTCGCGGAGCGACGGCGCGGCGCCGACGACGCGCCGCCCGATCTCGGTGCCGGCCTCGACACGCTCTACAATCCGCTGGTGCGCCGCCTGCGCGCGCTGCCGCTGCCCACCGTCGCTGCGGTCAACGGCATCGCCGCGGGCGCCGGCGCGAACCTCGCCCTCGCCTGCGACATCGCGGTGGCGGCGCGCTCCGCGAGCTTCGTGCAGGCCTTCGCGCGCATCGGCCTCGTGCCGGACTGCGGCGGCACATGGTTCCTGCCGCATCTCGTCGGCCGCGCGCGGGCGCTGGCGCTCGCCATGACGGCCGAGCGGCTGCCCGCGGAGCGCGCCGCCGAATGGGGCCTCATCTGGTCGTGCGTCGACGACGCCGATCTCGCCGCGACGGTGGCGGCGCTCGCCGCCTCGCTCGCCGCGCTACCCACCGGCGCGCTGGTAGCGACGCGCCGCGCCATCGATGCGGCGACGACCAACGACCTCGACACGCAGCTCGATCTCGAGCGCGACCTGCAGCGCGAGGCCGGGCGCAGCGCCGATTATCGCGAGGGCGTGACCGCCTTCCTGGAGAAGCGCGCGCCGCGCTTCACCGGGCGCTAGGCATCGCCCGCACCGCGTCCTAGGGTGCGCCGGCACCAGCCGCCGCGAAGGGAGAAGCCCCATGACCGAAGCCTTCATCTGCGACGCCGTCCGCACCCCCATCGGCCGCTACGGCGGCGTGCTGAGCGGCATCCGCCCCGACGATCTGGGAGCGGTGCCGATCCGTGCGCTGATGGAGCGCAACCAGGGCGTCGACTGGCAGGCGCTGGACGACGTCGTCTACGGCTGCGCCAACCAGGCGGGTGAGGACAACCGCAACGTGGCGCGGATGTCGGCGCTGCTGGCGGGGCTGCCGTCGGACGTGCCGGGCGCCACCGTCAACCGGCTGTGCGGCTCGGGCATGGACGCGATCGGCATCGCCGCGCGCGCGATCCGTACCGGCGACGCCGACCTCGTCGTCGCCGGCGGCGTCGAGAGCATGTCGCGCGCGCCGTTCGTGATGGGCAAGGCGGAGACCGCCTTCTCGCGCGACGCCCAGATCTACGACACCACCATCGGGTGGCGCTTCGTGAACCCGCTGATGAAGCAGCAGTACGGCATCGATTCCATGCCGGAGACGGCGGAGAACGTCGCCGAGGAGTTCCAGATCGCGCGCGCCGACCAGGATGCGTTCGCGCTGCGCAGCCAGCACAAGGCGGTCGCCGCCCAGGCATCCGGCCGCTTCGATCGCGAGATCGTCGGCGTGCCGGTGGCGCAGCGCAAGGGACCGCCGACGCTGGTGACGGTCGACGAGCATCCGCGCGGCGACACGACCCTGGAGGCGCTGGCGAAGCTCAGGGCGCCGTTCCGCGCCGGCGGCACGGTGACCGCCGGCAACGCGTCGGGCGTCAACGACGGGGCGGCCGCGCTGATCATCGCGTCCGAGGCGGCGGCCAGGCGGCATGGCCTGACGCCCCGCGCGCGCATCGTCGCCTCCGGCAGCGCCGGCGTCGCGCCGCGCGTCATGGGCATCGGCCCGGTGCCGGCCTCGCGGCGGCTGCTGGAGCGCATCGGCCTCGGCATCGGCGACGTCGACGTCATCGAGCTCAACGAGGCGTTCGCCGCACAGGCGCTCGCCGTCACCCGCCAGCTCGGCCTCGCCGACGACGATCCGCGCGTCAATCCCAACGGCGGTGCCATCGCGCTCGGCCACCCGCTCGGAATGAGCGGCGCCCGCCTGGTGGCGACGGCCTCCTACGAGCTCGCCGAGAAGGGCGGCAGGCGCGCGCTCTGCACCATGTGCATCGGCGTCGGCCAGGGCATCGCCATGGTGATCGAGCGGGTGTAGCGAGGGCGACGCGGCGTTCGGGCGCTACGCCCACGCCTTCGTCGACTGGATGGCGGACCTCGCCGGGATCTTAGTCCATCGCGTACACGCCCAGGTGCGGCCGGGGGAGATCGCGGCACGGCTGCCGGACGCTCCCACGGGGGTCGGCGAGCCCTCGCTCCCGAGGGACAGGCCGCGCCGCCGCCGGCCCCGTGGGAACACTTCGCAAGGAATATCGACCGCACACGACACGTTGAATGGTGGAGAGGCGAATACTGCGATACTGTCCTGCGAACAGTCGATCGAAGAGGGCGATGCCCGTGAAGGAAGACGGCGTCGCAATGCGCCGGAACGAAGCACGACCCGCGGGAATTGACCGTCGGGCATTTCTGCGCGCGCTCGCTTGCGGCGCGGCGGCGGGGCTGGCACCGGGCACGCTCGGCGCCCAGCAGGTACCCGCGGTCGACAGCGCCGGTCCCGTCAGCTTCTTCCGCATTGGCACCGGCGGCGCCGGCGGCACCTACTTCCCCATCGGCCGCCTGCTCGCCTCGGCGGTCAGCAGCCCGCCCGGGGCGCGCCCCTGCGACAAGGGCGGAAGCTGCGGCGTGCCGGGGCTGATCGCCGTCGCCCAGGCGACCCAGGGGTCGGTCGAGAACATCTCGCTCCTCGCCGCCAAGCGCATTGAATCGGGGCTGTGCCAGGCGGACATCGCCCACTGGGCCTATGCCGGCACCGGTCTCTACCAGGCGAAGGGACCGATGGGCGGCCTGCGCGCCATCGCCGGGCTGTTCCGCGAGGCGGTGCATGTCGTGGTCCGCCGCGATTCCCGCATCCAGTCGATCGACGACCTCAAGGGCAAGCGCGTGTCGATCGGCGAGGAGGCGTCGGGCACCCGCGTCGACGCCATCCTCATCCTCGCCGCCCACGGCGTGCAGGAGAAGGACATCGAGGCGCAGTACCTGCGCACCGGTGCCGCCGCCGACGCCCTGCGCGACGGCAGCATCGACGCCTTCTTCTTCATCGCGGGCTACCCGGTCTCGGCGATCGGCGACCTCGCGACGCGTCTCCCGATCCGCCTCCTGCCGGTGGTCGGCCCGCCCGTCGAACTGCTGCGCGGGTCGAGCCCGTTCTTCGTCGAGGCGATCATCCCGAACCAGACCTACCAGGACGTCACCGCGCTGCCGACGCTCAGCGTCGCGGCCGTGTGGATCATCGGCGCCGACGCGCCGGAGGCGCTGGTCTACGGGATCACCAAGGCGATGTGGCACCCGAGTGCGCGCAAGCTCTTCGAGTCCGGCCATCCGGAGGCGCGCAACATCCTGATCGAGAACGCGCGCACCGGCGTCACCATCCCTTTCCACCCCGGCGCCCAGGCCTACTACGCCGAGGTCGGGATCGGCCGCTGAGCCGGCGCCTCAGGCGGGCTTGCGCAGATCGATCACGAACGCCTCTCCGTCCTCGCGCCAGCCTTCGAACGTCAGCCCCATCTGCGCGCACATCCCCTCCAGGTCCTTGACCGCGCCGGGATCGGTCGCGCGCACGCGCAGCAGGCCGCCGGGCGGCGTGCGGACCAGCGCCCGGCGCGCCTTCAATACCGGCAGCGGACAGCGCAGGCCCGAGGTGTCGAGTTCGACGACGCTCATGGGACGCTCCGATCTCTCAGCGCAACAGGAGGTTGAAGAGGTGGATGCCGAAGACGAGGCACCCCACCATGCCGGCGAACATCAGCCAGATCAGGTTCGGCTTGCCCGGCCGCCAGGGGCGCCGGTCGTTCCAGATGCCGGCGCCGAGCGCCGCGAAGGAGGCCGCGAACAGGAGCGCCGTCGGGGTCAAGCCCATAGAATTTCTCGCTTGCGGTCGGCACGAGGTTGGCGCTCGGCGCAAATCCGGTAATATCGCGCGCCCGCCGCCAGCCCGGACCCGTGATGAGCATCCAGGACGCCTTCCGCACGGTCGCGGAGCAGATCGACCTCTCCCCCGCCGTATCGGACCAGGTCAAGTACACGACCTGCTACATGTGCGCCTGCCGCTGCGGCATCAAGGTTCATCTGAAGGACGGCGCGGTCCGCTACATCGAAGGCAACCGCAACCACCCGGTCAATCGCGGCGTGCTCTGCGCCAAGGGATCCGCCGGGATCATGAACCACTACGCCCCGGCCCGCCTGTCGCAGCCGCTGCTGCGCATCGGCGAGCGCGGCAAGGGCGAGTTCAAGGCGATCTCCTGGGACGAGGCCATGGCGCTGGCCGAAAAGTGGCTCGGCGACATCCGCCGCAGCGACCCGCGCAGGCTCGCCCTCTTCACCGGCCGCGACCAGAGCCAGGCCCTGACCGGCTGGTGGGCGAGCCAGTTCGGCACGCCGAACTATGCTGCCCATGGCGGCTTCTGCTCGGTCAACATGGCGGCAGCCGGCCTCTACACGATCGGCGGCTCGTTCTGGGAGTTCGGCGAGCCGGACTGGCGCCATACCCGCTACTTCCTGATGTTCGGCGTCGCCGAGGACCACGATTCCAACCCGATCAAGATCGGCCTCGGCAAGCTGAAGGGCCGGGGCGCCAAGTTCGTCTCGGTCAATCCGGTGCGCACCGGCTACTCGGCCATCGCCGACGAATGGATCGGCATCCGGCCGGGCAGCGACGGCCTCCTCGTCATGGCGCTCATCCACGAGCTGCTGCGCGC
>JADZBA010000331.1 GCA_020852355.1 Alphaproteobacteria bacterium | reverse complement strand
TGTATGCGTCGAATATATCATAAGTATCCCAGATCTCGCCGAGGCGGCCGATGATCCTCGACTTTCGCGTCCAGGTGCCCAAGCCCGACCGGATCGGCACGCGCGCCGACTACATGATGCGCTACGTCGACGTGTTCGACCTGGAGGCGGTCTCCTACACGCTGGACCAGCTCCTGCGGCTGCTCGACGAGGCCGGCATCGCCCGCGCCGTGATGCAGGCGGAATGGTCGTCGGGCGACTACCGGGCGGAGAACGACCGGGTGGCCGAGATCGTGCGCGCGCACGGCGACCGCTTCGTCGGCTTCGCCTCGGTCGATGCCGCGGACGGCATGGCGGCGGTGAACGAGCTGAAGCGTGCGGTCGAGACGCTGGGCCTGCGCGGGCTCAACGTGCAGCCCTTCGCCAGCCGGCTGTACGCCAACGACAAGAAGTTCTACCCGCTCTACCTGAAGTGCCTGGAGTACGGCATCCCCGTCACCATCCACACCGGCATCAACTACTCCAACGATCGCACGATCGACTACGGCCGGCCGATCTACGTCGACGAGGTCGCCTGCGACTTCCCGGGCCTCGACATCGTCCTCAACCATGGCGGCTGGCCGTGGACGCACGAGAGCGTGGCGATCGCCCGCAAGCACCGCTCGGTCTTCATCGAGTTCGGCGGCATCGCGCCCAAGTACCTCGCGGCGGAGAACGCCGGCTGGGACATCCTGCTGCGCTTCGCCAACAACCTGCTGCAGGACCAGGTGCTGTTCGCCACCGATTCGATGGTGCCGTTCGCGCGCGCGGTCGAGGAGGCGCGGGCCCTGCCGCTGAAGCCCGAGGTGCTGGCGAAGGTGATGGGCGGCAACGCCGAGCGGCTGCTCCGTTCGGTCGGCTGAGCGGTCGCGGCACTTCCATCTCATCGAGGGTGAACATGCTGGACGGGGCCGAGCCGGTCGACGGGATCGACGCCATTCTCAACCCGCGCGCCGTCGCCCTCGTCGGTGCCTCGGCGTCGCCCGAGAAGGCGGGCGGCCGGCGCTGGAAGACGCTGGCCGAGGGCGGCTTCGCCGGGCCGCTCTACCCGATCCATCCCAAGGCTGCCGAGATCCTCGGCCGCAAGGCCTACCCCTCGGTGCGCGACCTGCCGGGGCCGATCGACCTCGCGGTCATCATCGTGCCGCCCGGCGACGTGCCCCAGGTCGTCGCCGACAGCCTGGCGCAGGGGGCGAAGGGCATCGTCGTCATCACCGCCGGCTTCGGCGAGATCAGCGCGGCGGGCAAGGCGGTCGAGGCGGAGCTCGCGCGGGCCGTGCGCGCGGCGGGCGCCCGCATGATCGGGCCCAACTGCGCCGGCCTCTTCAGCGGCCCGGGCCGCGTCAACGTCGTCGGCTGGGAGACCAGGCCCGGCGTCATCGGCCTGGTCTCGCAGAGCGGCAACATCGCGCTCGATTTCGCCGACCAGTCGCGCAGGACCGGCGTCGGCTTCAGCCGCTCCGTCACCATCGGCAACGCCGCCGACCTCAAGGCGTTCGAGCTGGTGGAATACTGCTTCCACGATCCGGCGACCGAGGTGGTACTGGCCTATCTCGAGGGCTTCGGACCGATGGAGGGGCGGCGGCTCTGCGAGATGGTCGCGCGCGCGCCGGTCGCCAAGCCGATGGTGATCCTGAAGCCCGGGCGCAGCGAGAGCGGCCGCCGGGCGGCGCTGTCGCACACCGGCTCGCTCGCCGGCGAGGACCGCCTCGTCGAGGCGGCGCTGCGCCAGCACGGCATCCTGCGCGCCTACGAGGTCGAGGAGGCGTGGCAGGCTGCCGTCATGTTCGCGAACCGCGTGCCGATGGCGACCGACGGCGTCGCCGTGCTGACCGACGGCGGCGGTCACGCCACCCTCTTCTCCGATGCGGCCGGCCTCGCCGGCCTGTCGACGCCGAACCTGTCGGAAGCGACGCGCCGCGCGCTGGCGGCCCTGCTGCCGGACCGTTGCCCGATCGCCAACCCCGTCGACTTCGCCGGCGTCGCGGAGGGTGAGCCGCACGTGATTCCCGAGGCGCTCGACATCTGCCTCGCCGACCCGGCGATCGGGGCGGCCGTGATGGTCGGGCATTTCGGCGGCTACGAGCGCCTGGGCGGGCCGACCATGCGGCCGCTGGAGGTGCGCGCGGCCGAGGACATCGCCGCCGTCTTCCGCCGCCACGGCAAGCCGGTGCAGGTCCACTCCGTCCATGCCGATTCGGCACCGCCGGCGATCCAGGTGCTGCGCGCGGCCGGCATCCCCGTCCACCGCGCGATCGAGATGCCGGCGAAGACGCTGCGCCACCTCTTGCGCGCGACGCAGCAGGCGGCTGCCGGCCGGCCGGCGGCGGCACCGCCGGCTGCACCCGGCCCCGCGGTCGCGATGGCGGACGCCGTCGGCCGACCGCCCTGGCTGCAGGAGCCGGAGGCGCGCGCGCTGCTGCGCGGCTGGGGCGTCGCCGTGCCGGACTGGCGGGTCGCCGCCACCGCGGCCGCCTGCGCCGACGCGGCCGCCGCGTTCGGCGGCGCGGTCGTGCTGAAGCTGATCGCGCCCGGGGCGATGCACAAGAGCGACATCGGCGGCGTGCTGCTCGACGTCCGCGACGCGGCCGCCGCCGCCGCCGGGTTCCGCACGCTGACCGAGCGTGCCGCGGCGGCGGGACTGGGCGACGTCCGCGTCCTGGTGACGCCGATGATCCGCGGCGCGGCCGAGCTGGTCGTCGGCGCCTTCCGCGACGCCCAGTTCGGGCCGGCCATCATGGTCGGCCTGGGCGGCGTCCTGGTCGAGCTGCTGGACGACGTCGCCTTCCGGCTGGCGCCGGTCACCGAAACGGTGGCCGCGGGGATGCTGGAAGACCTGAAGGGCAAGGCGCTCCTGCGTGGCTATCGCGGCCGCCCCGCCGTCGACACGCGCGCCGTCCCCGTCCTGCTGGCCCGCCTCTCGCAGATGATGGCGGCCTGCCCCGAGATCGCCGAAGTCGACCTCAACCCGGTCATCCTCGCCGACGGCGAGGCGCGGATCGCCGACGCCCGCATCGTCCTGCAGGCGGGCGCCCGGTAGCGCGCACCTATCGTCCCTGGAACACCGGCTCGCGCTTCTCCGCGAAGGCGCGCAGCGCCTCGACGCTGTCGGCCGTATCTTCGAGCGGTGCGCGGATCTCCAGCGCCAGGGTCATCGCGGCGGCCGAGAAGCCGGAGCGGGCGCCGCGCAGCAGTCGCTTGCTGGCGCGCACCGCCAGGGGCGCGTTGCGCGCGATGCGCTCGGCCAGCGCCTGGGCCTCGGCCTCCAGGGTGGCGGTGTCCTCGTAGACGGCATCGACCAGTCCCAGCCGCATGGCCTCGGCGGCGTCGATCTGGTCGCAGGTGTAGGCCAGCCGTGCCGCCAGCGCCGGCGAGACGTCGCGCACCAGGCGGACGATCGACCCGCCGGCGATGATGCCGCGGCGCGCCTCGGGCAGGCCGAAGACCGCCTTGCGGCTGGCCAGCCGGAAGTCGCTGATCGCCACCAGCTCGACGCCGCCGCCGAGCGCGAAGCCGTCGATGGCGGCGATGACCGGGACGGGGATCGCATCGAGCCGGCCGACCACCTCGTTGACCCGGCGGACGTAGCGCCAGCGGTCCTCCGCCGCCATGGCGCCGCGCTCCTTGAGGTCGGCGCCGGCGCAGAAGGCGCGGCCCGACCCCGCCAGCACCAGGCAGCGGATGCCGACGTCGCGCTCGATCGCGTCCGCCGTCTCGGCGAGGCCGTCGAGGATCGTCGTCGACAGCGCGTTCATCCGCTCGGGCCGGTCGAGGCGCGCCCACAGGACGTGGCCGCGGCGTTCGGAGACGAGATGCATCAGGCTTCTCCAGCTTCGCTGTTGGTCCGCGCCCGGCGCTGCAGCCACATCACCGGGGCGATGACGACGAGCGGGATGAGGATGACGAGGGCGGAGATCGCCGGCAGCAGCGGCGAGACCTCGAAGAGGATCGAGTCCCACAGCTTCACCGGCAGCGTCTTGGTCCGCGCCCCGCTGAGGAACAGCGCCAGCACGACCTCGTCGAAGGAGACGTGGAAGGCGAGCACGCCGGCGCCGATCAGCGCCAGGCGGAGCTGCGGCAGGGTGATGAGCGCGAAGGTGCGCAGCGGCCCGGCGCCGAGGCTGGCCGAGGCCTGGGCGAAGTCGGGGCTGATCGACTGCAGCCGGCTCTGCACCAGGATCACCACGAAGGGCAGCGCGATCAGCGCATGCATGACGACGACGCCGGTGATCGAGCCGACCAGCCCCAGCATGGCGAACATGTAGTAGGCGGCCGCCGCGATCACGATCGAAGGCACGATCTGCGGCGAGATCAGCAGCGCCTCGATGAAGGACCGCGCCTTCCAGCCGAGCCTGGCGATGCCGAGCGCGGCCAGCGTGCCGACCGTGGTCGCCACCACCATGGCGATCGCCGCGATGCGGATCGACCGCCACAGCACGTCCAGCCATTCGGGGCTGGCGAACAGCCGCTGGTACTGGCTGACCGAGAGCTGCGAGGGGATGATCTCGAAGACCGGTGCCGCGTTGAACGACATCGGGATGATGACGACGATCGGCAGCAGCAGGAAGGCGATCACCGCGACGCCGAAGATCGCCAGCGCCGCTTCGAGGATGCGACCTCCGAGCCTGCCCCGGCGCATCGCTCAGACCGGCTTCAGCACCGTGCCGCGCGGCGCCAGCGCGCGGTAGGCGAGGTAGAGGACGATGGTCGACCCCAGCAGCGTCGTCGCCAGCGAGAAGGCGAACGGCCAGTTCAGCACCTCGCGGACGTTGAAGGCGATCAGGCTGGAGATCATCATCTCGCGCGGGCCGCCCAGCATCGCCGGCGTGATGTAGAAGCCGAGCGCGACGATGAAGGTCAACAGGCAGCCGGCCGCCGTGCCCGCCGCCGTCAGCGGCAGGGTCACGCGCAGGAAGGTGTGGAAGCGGTTGGCCCCCAGGCTGGTCGAGGCGGTCTTCAGGGCCGGCGGGATCGCCAGCAGCGCCGTCAGCACCGGGAAGAACACGTAGGGCACCAGCATGTTGACCATGGCGATCAGCACGCCGAGCTCGTTGTACATGAGGCGCAGCGGCGCATCGACGAGGCCGAGGCTCTGGAGCAGGCGGTTGACCAGGCCCGTGTCCTGCAGGAGCGTCATCCAGACGTAGTTGCGCACCAGCACCGACAGCATGAAGGGGAGCGCGACCAGGGTGATGGCGATGGCGCGCGCCCGTTCGCCCAGGCGCGCGACGAAATAGGCGGTGGGGTAGCCGAGCACGAGACAGACCAGCGTCGTCACCGCCGCCACGCGCAGCGTCTTGACGAAGACGGTGCGGTAGACCGGCACGTCGATCAGCCGCTGGTAGTGCCGCGTCGTCGCGTCGGGAAGCTGGAAGCTGATCCCGACCGCCTGCACCAGCGGCACCACGAAGAGACCGAGGACGAACAAGAGCGGCAGCGCCAGCAGCGCCGCCGTGTGCAGGGTCGAGCGCTTCACGCGGCGGCCGTGTCCCGGCCGGCGGATGCCGGCCGGGAGCGCGGGCGGGAGGCCACGCCGGCCCGCGGATGCGCGAGCCCTAGGCGAGGCGCCATTCGTTGAACCGCTCGGTCGCCTTCTCCAGGTTCGGCCCCCACCAGTCGCCGCTGAACAGGAAGCCCTTCTTGAAGTTGTCGGGCTGCGAGGGCAGCACCGCCATGACCTTGGGATCGACGAGCGGCAGCGCCTTCTGGTTGGTCGGGCCGAAGGCGATGTACTTCGTGAGGTCGGCCTGGCGCTGCGGCTGCAGCGCGAAGGTGATGAACTTCATCGCCGCGTCGTAGTTCTTCGAGCCCTTCGGGATGACCCAGCCTTCGAAGGTGATGGCGGCGCCGTCGAAGGAGATGCCGAACGGCTGGCCCTCGAGGATCAGTGCCGGCGCCCGCGTCCATGAGGAGACGACGATCTCCTTGGACAGCAGCATCGGGCCGACCTGTGGGAACTGCGTCCACCACACCGCGTCGCGCTTGAACTTCTCCAGGCTCTTGAAGGCCCGGTCGACGTCGAGCGGGTAGAGCTTGTCCTTCGGCACGCCGTCGGCCAGGAGGGCGAACTCGAGCGTGTAGGTGACCGCGCCGTAGATGCCGCGCCGCCCTGGAAACTTCTGGGTGTTCCACACGTCGGCCCAGGTGACCGGACCGCCGTCGGGGAACGCCAGCTTGTTGTAGGTGATCTGGCTGGCGAGCGTGATGCCGCCGACGCAATGCTCCGACACCGTCTCCTTCAGGATGTCCGACTTGTCGAAGCGGCCGTAGTCGATCTTCTCCAGCAGCCCGTCCAGGACGGCGGCGTAGCGCAGCCGGTCGGGCAGGCTGATGAGGTCCCATTCGACGTTCCTGGACTGCACCTGGGCGCGCAGCTTGGCCAGCTCGACGCCGGTGGTCTGCACGATCTTGATGCCGGTCTCGCGCTCGAAGGGCTCGAAGAGCGCCTTGGTCTGGCCCTCCTGGTAGGCGCCGCCGAAGCCGACGAAGACCAGCTCCTGGGCGGCCCTGGCCGGGCGTCCGACGATGGCCGGCGCGCCGAGCGCGAGCGCCGCTCCCGCGGCGCCCTTCATGAAGGTCCTGCGATTGGGGGTCTGCCGCATCCTGCCTCTCCTTCTCGGTTCAACGAGGAACGATGGTGGGGATGATGGTG
>JADZBA010000330.1 GCA_020852355.1 Alphaproteobacteria bacterium | reverse complement strand
CTCGACCTGCTGGCCGAGCTCGGCTTCGGCCTCGACCTCGCGAGGTGCGCGGCGACCGGCACGGAGGCGGATCTCGTCTACGTCTCGCCGCGCTCCGGCCGGGCGGTGTCGCGCGCGGCCGGCGCCCCCTATGCCGCCCGCCTGCTGCCGCTGCCCGTCTTCCTGCGCGACGCGGGCGCGGCGCCGGACGCCGCCGCGCTCCGCGATGGGCTGGTCCTCACGGGGCACTTCCTGGACGGCCACGTCTTCCAGGCGATCGGCCGGCCGATGCCCGAGGCCCGCGCCCGCCTCGTTGACCGGATCGCCCGCCAGGCTACTATGGGCGGGAGCCAGGCTCCGACCCCACCACAACATCTGCGGGATTCATGACGGGCACGACCGACATCCGTGACGTTCCGCTCGCCGAGGCGCTCGGCGAGCGCTACCTGTCCTACGCGCTCTCGACGATCATGGCGCGCTCGCTGCCCGACGTGCGCGACGGGCTGAAGCCGGTGCATCGCCGGCTGCTCTTCGCCATGCGCCAGCTCCGCCTCGACCCGGAAACCAGCCCGAAGAAGTCGGCTCGCGTCGTCGGCGACGTCATCGGCAAGTTCCATCCCCACGGCGACCAATCCGTCTACGACGCGCTCGTCCGCCTCGCCCAGGACTTCGCCGCCCGCTACCCGCTGGTCGACGGCCAGGGCAACTTCGGCAACGTCGACGGCGATGGCGCGGCGGCCATGCGCTACACCGAGGCGCGGCTGACCCAGGTCGCCCAGGCCATGCTGGCCGGCATCGAGGCCGACGCCGTCGACTTCCGCCCGACCTACGACGGCGAGGGCGAGGAGCCGGTGGTGCTGCCCGGCCGCTTCCCCAACCTGCTCGCCAACGGCTCGGCCGGCATCGCGGTCGGCATGGCGACCAGCATCCCGCCGCACAATGTCGGCGAGCTGTGCGACGCGCTGCAGCTCCTCATCGAGGCGCCGAAGACCCCCGTGGGCGCCCTGCTCGACCATGTGAAGGGGCCGGACTTCCCGACCGGCGGCGTCCTCGTGGAGCCGCCCGAGGCGGTCCGTCAGGCCTACGAGACCGGCCGCGGCAGCTTCCGGGTGCGGGCGCGCTGGACGGTCGAGAAGCTGTCGCACGGCCTCTACCAGATCGTCGTGACGGAGGTGCCCTACCAGGTCGCCAAGGCGCGACTGGTCGAGCGCATCGCCGCGCTGCTGGGCGAGCGCAAGCTGCCGCTGCTGGCCGACGTGCGCGACGAATCGACGGAGGACGTCCGCCTCGTCCTGGAGCCGCGCAGCCGTACCGTCGACCCGGCGATGCTGATGGAATCGCTGTTCCGCGCGACCGAGCTGGAGACGCGGATCGGCCTCAACATGAACGTGCTGGATGCCCAGGGCACGCCGCGCGTCATGAACCTGAAGGAGGTGCTGCAAGCCTTCCTCGATCACCGCCACGACGTGCTGCAGCGCACCAGCCGCCATCGCCTGGGCGAGGTCGCCCGGCGGCTGGAGATCCTCGAAGGCTACCTGCTCGTCTATCTGAACATCGACGAGGTCATCCGCATCATCCGCGAGGACGACGATCCGAAGGCGGAGATGATGCGCCGCTGGGCGCTGACCGAGACCCAGGTCGAGGCGGTGCTCAACATGCGCCTGCGCGCCCTGCGCCGGCTCGAGGAGATCGAGATCCGCCGCGAGCGCGACAAGCTGTCGGCCGAGCGTGCCGGGCTGGAGGCGCTGCTGGCGAGCGACCGCCGGCGCTGGAAGGCGATCGCCAGGGAGGTGGCGGAGATCAGGGAGGCGTTCGGCGAGGGCACGAAGCTCGGGCGGCGCCGCACCTCGATCGAGGCGGCCCCGCTGGTCGCCGAGGTGCCGGTCGAGGCGATGGTCGAGCGCGAGCCGATCACCGTGCTGCTGTCCGAGAAGGGCTGGATCCGGGCGGTGAAGGGCCACGTCGAGAACGACGCCGACGTCAAGTACAAGGATGGCGATCGCGGCCGCTTCCTGGTCGCCGGCGAGACCACCGACCGGCTGCTGGTCTTCGCGACGAACGGTCGCTTCTATACCCTGGCCGCCGACAAGCTGCCGCGCGGCCGCGGCTTCGGCGAGCCGATCCGCCTGATGATCGACTTGCCGAACGACCACGACGTGGTGACGGTGATGGTCCACAAGCCGGGCCGCACGCTGCTGGTCGCCTCCACCGACGGCCGCGGCTTCCTGGTGGCCGAGGACGACGCCGTCGCGCAGACCCGTTCCGGCCGGCAGGTGCTGAACGTCGAGAGCGGCGTCGAGGCGCGGGTCTGCGTGCCCGCCCAGGGCGATCACGTCGCCGTGGTCGGGGACAATCGCAAGCTGCTGGTCTTCAAGCTGGAGGAGATGCCCAAGCTCGCCCGCGGCCGGGGCGTCATCCTGCAGCGCTACAAGGAGGGCGGCCTGTCGGACGCCAAGGTCTTCGCCCTGGCCGACGGCCTGACGTGGCGGATCGGCGAGCGTACGCGCACCGAGACCGACCTCGAGCCCTGGCTCGGCGCCCGCGCCAGCGCGGGCCGGCTGCCGCCCAACGGGTTTCCCAAGAACCAGAGGTTCGGGTAGCGACCGGCCCCTCGGACAACCTCACGCGCCTGTCGCACTCGCGCGGGCCGGTGCGGGGGCCAGGCGGACCTCGCACAGGTTGGCCCGGTGGGAAGGCGTCCCGCTGATCGGGTCGCGCACCGTTGCGTCCACCGTGGCGTTGAAGTTGGCGCCCTCCGGGCTGAACGGGTCGTATCCGGGGGCACCAAGCTCGTCACAGGCCTGCCACCAGCCGTGTTCGCCGACGACGACCCGGGGGTCGAGATTGTCGTTCAGGCTGGCCCGTGCCCGCATCCCGCCGGCCGGGGTCTCGACCGCCACCCAATCGCCCGCGGCGATGCCGCGCGCCGCTGCCGTGGCCGGGTGAAGTTCGACCTCCGGGTGGGGCGCACGCTTGCGCAGGCTGGGCAGGGCGCGGTGCTGGCTCTGGCAGAATACCGCCGGCTTGGCGCAGGTCAGCACGAGGGGGAAGCGCTTGGCCAGATCCGGCCGGGCCACCGGTCCGATCGGCGGTTCGGCGAAATCGGGCATCGCCGAGTACCCGTGATCGAGGAACGTCTCCGACCAGAATTCGACCTTGCGGGACGGCGTGGCGAAGCCGCGTGCGACGCCCATTGCGTCCGGCTCGGCATGTTTGGCGTAACGGGTCGTCAGGGGGACGCGCAGGCCTCCCGGCCGGGCCCGCAGATCCTCCAGGTCGACGCCGCTGGGGCCGAGCTGGTGGCGGTAGGCGGCGTCGACATCGCCTCGCCAGAACTGGTCGCTCAGCCCCAGGCGCGCGGCGAGGTCGAAGATCACGTCGGTGTCGGGTCGCGCCTCACCGGGCGGCGGCACGATCGCCCGGCGGTACTGGGCGAGCGATTGCGCCTCCGCGCTGATCTCGAACCCGATCTTGAGCGCGTCGCGCTCGAAGCACGAGGCGATCGGCAGCACGATGTCCGCGAACTCCGCCGTCGGATTCATGAAGAGATCGAGGTGCACGTAGAAATCGAGTGCAGCATAGGCGCGGCGGCCGCGGGTGGCATCGGCTTGTGCGAGCAGCAGGTTGGCGCCGAAGCCGACCAGCCCCTTCACCGGATAGGGCGCGCCCTCCAGGACCGCGCGGTAGAAGTCGTGAGTGGAGACGTTGTTCCAGCGCGCCGGGCCGAGCGGCCGCTCGATGACGCCGATCGCCGGAGCGAGGTGTCTGGCGGCCGGCAATTCCTCCCCGGTGATCGCAGCCCCCGGGATCGCCGGCAGCATGACGTTGCCCCCGGGGCTATCGAAGCTGCCGGTCAGCGCATAGAGCAGCGCCATCGCGCGGGCCATCTCGGTCGTATTGGCGTGATGCTCGTGTCCGCTCCACGCGTAATAGGACACGGGTCGCGCGTGCCAGAGGAGGCGTGCGGTCTCCTCGATCTGGGTGCGCGGAATCCAGCATGTCGCCTCGACCGCTTCCGGAGAGTAGCGCCGGCAGAGCGCGGCGTAATGATCGAAGACCGGGCGGCAGAGCACCGACCCGCCCGGGGTCGCGATCGGGAACTCGCCTTCCAGCGCCAGATTCGCGACGGGCGTGTCGTAGCTCCCGGTGGCCGGATCGTAAGCCACCGGCCGCGCAGCCCGCATGTCCCAGGCCACGAAGCGGTGTGCATCCCCGCCCGGCACCAGGTCGCCTTCGCGCAGCAGGCGACCCGTGTCGGCCCGCACCAGCAGGGGGCCGTTGCTCCAGTCGCGTACGAATTCGCGGTCGTACCAGCCGCGCTGGATCATGACATTGGCGAGGCCGAGAGCCAGGGCGCCGTCCGTCCCCGGCCGCACGCGCAGCCAGATGTCCGCCTTGCCCGCGAGGCCGGCATGGCGGGGGTCGACCACGATCAGCTTCATGCCGCGCTTCAGGGCGGCGATGGTGGCCGTAGCGTGCGTGAGGCGAGAGATCGAGGGGTTGTAGCCCCACAGGATCAGGCAGCCGGACCGGGCGATATCGGCCATGGCGCCGCCCGCGCTGCCGGTTCCGACGCTGCCGACGCCGAAGGCGTAGCGCGTGGCGAAGCCGCGTCCCCAGCCGCACAGCTCCAGCGGCCAGACGAGGTTCGGCGTCCCGAACGCGTTCATCAGGCGGCGCACATAGCCCGAGGAATCGCCGATGGCCGTCGTGGACGGCGAGGACTGGCTGAAAGCGACCGCTTCGGCTCCATGTGCGGCCGCGATCCGCCGCATCGCCGCGGCCGTCTGGTCGAGTGCGACGTCCCAGGAGATCTCTTCCCAGCCCGCGTCGGGGTCGCCCTTCGGTCGGGTGCGGCGCAGCGGCCGTGTCAGCCGATCCTTGTGGTAGACGAGCTCCGGCGCCGCCCGGCCCTTGGCGCATAGGGCGGCTCCGGTCGGGTGTTCCGGGTCCGGGTCGAGCCGCGTGAAGCGTCCGTCCTCGACCGTCGCAACAGTGCCGCACCTGGCGATGCAGAGACCGCAGAATCCCTTGACGTGATCAGTGCGGCGGACGTCGGTCATGCTGCACCATCCAAGTCGTCGCGACGGCCGCGCGATGCCCGATCGTTCAGTCCGCGGCGTCGGCCTTCATTGCGGATACGTCCGCCTCGCAGCCCGGCAGCGGCGGCTCGATCGCGGTCCAGCCGCCGGGGCCGAGCGCCTCCAGCGGACGGAAGCGGGCCTTGTAGGCCATCTTGCGGCTGCCGGCGATCCAGTAGCCGAGATAGACGTATGGCAGCCCCAGGACGAGGGCGCGCTCCACCAGGCGCAAGACAAGGACCGTCCCCAGGCTGCGGCGCGCCTCGTCCGGATCGAAGAAGCTGTAGACGGCGGAGAAGCCGTCGTCGAGGCGGTCGGCGAGGCAGGCGGCGTAGAGCCGGCCGGCGGGATCGCGCAGGGTCACCAGCCGCGTCTCGATCGGGCTGTCCTCGACCATCGCGCGGTAGTCGCCGAAGGTCATGGTCGCCATGTCGCTCTCGGCGTGGCGCGAGCGCTGGTAGCGGCTGAACAGCCGGAACTGCTCGCCGCTGGCGACCGCGGGTTCCTCGGCGGCGGCCAGCTCCTCGCTGAAGCGCGCGAGGCGACGCAGGTTGCGACTCGCGATGAAGGTGCCGACGGCGACCCGTACCGGGATGCAGGCGTTGCACCCCGTACAGGCGGGACGATAGGCGAGATGGTGGCTGCGCCGGAAGCCGGCGCGCGACAGGCCGTTGTACAGCGCGGCCGCCGCGGGGCCGGATATCTCCGTCAGCACCTTCCGCTCCATCCGGCCCTCGAGGTAAGGGCAGGGCAGGGCGGCAGTCCGGTAGAAGTGCTGCAGCGGCTGCGGCGCGAGACGGTTCATGGAGACGCCTACTTTAGCGCCGCCGCCGGCGGCGTCCAGCGAATGCGCGTCCGCGGCCGCGCGATGCGGTTGGCGCGACGCGACGCTTGGGTTAGACCTGCGTCGACATGCCGCTCGACCAGCGCCTCTTCCGCAACGTCATGGGCAGCTTCGCCACGGGTGTCGCGGTGGCGACGGCGCGCGACGCCCGGGGCCGGCCGGCCGGCGTCACCGTCAGCTCCTTCACCTCGGTGTCGCTCGAGCCGCCGCTGGTCCTGTTCTGCCTGGAATGGTCCGCCGAGACGTGGCCCGCCTTCCGCGACGGGGACCATTTCGCGATCAACATCCTGGCCGAGGACCAGGCCGCGCTGTCGGTCCGCTTCGCGACCATGGGGATCGACCGCTGGGTGGGCGTGCCGCACGATGCCGGGCCCGACGGCTGTCCGCTGCTGGCGGGAACCCTCGGGTGGGTCGTCTGCCGCAAGGAAATGGTCCGCGAGGGCGGCGATCACGCCATCATCGTCGGCCGGGTCGAACGCCTGGAGTGCGACCCCGGGCGCTCGCCGCTGCTGCATTTCCGCGGCGCCTACGGTCGCTTCGCCCCCCGGCGATAGGCGGCTTGCCGCGCCGCGGACCCTTGACTAGGGTCACCTTCCCACCCGGTTCGGAGCCCAGACGGTAGCCCATGGCACGGATGTCCGGTGGCGACGCCCTCGTCGCCACGCTGATCGAGCATGGTGTGACGCAGGCCTTCACCGTTCCGGGCGAGAGCTTCCTCGCCGTGCTCGAGGGGCTGCGGCGGGCGCGCAACGGCATCCGGCTCGTCAATGCGCGGCACGAGGGGGCCGCCGCCTTCGCGGCCGAGGCCTACGGCAAGATCGCGCTGCGCCCGGCCGCCGTCTTCGTCAGCCGCGGGCCCGGCGCCACCAACGCCGCCATCGGCATCCACACGGCGATGCAGGATTCGACGCCGCTGCTGCTGTTCGTGGGCGACGTGCCGCGCCGGGTGCAGGACCGCGAGGCCTTCCAGGGCGTCGACTACCGGCGGTTCTTCGGCGCCATCGCCAAGGCGGTGATCCAGCCCTTCGCCGCCGAGGACGTCGCCGAGGCGACGGCGCGCGCCTGGCGGACCGCCATGGCCGG